>JAWVXM010000135.1:0-7291 GCA_033723255.1 Thalassovita sp. | reverse complement strand
CCCCGGTCAGCGATGGCCGCCCGGTCCTGGGGGCATGGCAGGGAATCTACCTGTTCGAACATCGCGATGCAGGGCATCGCCGCCAAGTTGTGGCGCATCTGTCGGGCTGACCGACAAACGGTGATCTGCTGGCGAGGCGAAGCATCCCGGCAGGTCCGCCCGCGGGCGTTGCAGAGGCGCGCCGCCTGCGCGGCGGGACGGGAAGAAATCCTCCAAATCACGGCGGAATGAGTAAAATATCCGACGCCGCGCCGTTCTTGTTGTTGATGCCATGTGTATCGGGAGATTGGGGCGAGGGGAGGACACCCTTCAGTTGGAGCCACTATCCGCGTTGGTCCGTCGTTTACACGCCGGCCAAGGTTGCAGCGGGTTTCGCTTCTGCTCCGCGCGTTGAAACAGGAGAGGTAGAATATGCGCTTCACGTTGAAAGTGAGGTTGGTCGCAACCTTCGCAGTGGTTTTTCTAATATATGCAGGAAGTATGTTTCTGGCGCTGAATGAGCTGGAAAAGAAGCGCGATACGATTGAAACCGTCGTACAGGAGCAAATGCGGCATGTGAGGGATGCCGAAGCGCTGCGCACCCTGACGCAAAGTATGCAGATGAGCGTTGCCAACATCTTGGTTGGCTGGGAAGGCGGCCAGGACGATCCGAAGCGGATCCCCGACCTGCAGAAACGCCTTTCCGAAGACGGCGCCGAAGTGGCCCGGATCATCGAGGCCATGAAGGCTTATTCGGATGAAGAACAGCAAGCCTCGCTGCAATCGATTTCCACTCACTTGATCCGCTTCAAGCAGGACACCCGCGCGGTCATCGCCTATGAGCTGAAAGGCGACAGCCGGGCCAACGAAGTTTATCATCACAGCACGAACCCCTTGTTGGAGAAAATTGCCGCGGAGGCCCAAAAGCTTCAGGCAGTCTATGCCGGCACGGTGGATGAGGTCGTGAATCAGACCGCGGCAGATATCGCCGCCCTTCGCCGTGACCTTATCCTCGCGATCGGTGTGGCGGCGGTGCTCATGCTGATTTCGTCGGGCTGGATCATCCGCAACCTGTCGACCGGTCTGAACCGTTCGATCGCTCTGGCGCGCCAGGTGGCGGCAGGCGACCTGCGCCGCACCGCGACCGTCAGGGGAAATAACGAACTTTCCGATCTGTTGAAGGCCCAGAACGATATGGTGGTGCGCCTGCGCGAAACCGTGGACAATGTATCGGCCGCGGTGAACAACCTTGTCGCCGGTGCGAACCAGGTGTCCGGCACTTCCGAAGCCCTGTCCGAAGGCGCTGCGGTGCAGGCCGGATCGGCCGAGGAAGTGTCCTCCGCGGTGGAAGAGATGGCGGCGAATATCTCGGCCAGTTCCGACAACGCGACCACGACCGATGAAATCGCGACCAGGGCGGCGAAGGATGCCCAGGTGTCCGGCGAAGCCGTGTCCGCGGCGGTCGAGGCGATGCAGACCATCGGCGAACGCATCATGATCCTGCAGGAAATTGCCCGTCGGACCGACCTCTTGGCACTGAATGCCGCGGTTGAAGCGGCGCGTGCCGGCGAACATGGCCGCGGCTTCGCCGTGGTGGCGTCCGAAGTGCGCAAACTGGCCGAAAACAGCCAGCAGGCGGCGGGCGAAATCTCGGCGCTGTCGGCCAATACGATCAGTTCGGCCACCAAGGCCGGCGAGATGCTGCAGGCGTTGGTGCCCAATATCGAGAAGACCTCCTCGCTGGTCAGCGACATCACCGCGTCGTCGCGCGAGCTGGCGATCGGCTCGACCCAGATCGGCCAGTCGGTGCAGCGCCTGGATGGTGTGACCCAGTCGAACACCTCGGCTTCCGAGGAACTGTCGGCCGCGGCAACCGAACTGCTGGGTCAAGCCGAACACCTGGCCGAGGTGATCGGTTTCTTCCAGACGGACAATGACGGTCAGACCAGAACCCCTGCCACGGCCAAGGGACCGGCAGGCATAGAGGCCGCAGAGCTGCCGTCGATGATTGATCTGGAAGGTCCGGAAGATGAGGAAGAGGTCGACTTCAAGGTCGCGTCCTGATCCCCGGTCCCTGCTTGAAACCAAGACAGCCGCGGTCCTCTCCGCGGCTGTCTTGCATTGAAAATCTTAAAAGGCGGTCCCGTTTCCCGCTGCGCAGCGCCCGGTGCCCCGTCATTTAGCGGCGCAAACTTCCCTCTACCCAAACTCTAGAGGCTGTCCTATAGTCCCTGTGGATAAGTGGAAATAGTCCACAGGATGAGGCGGTAAATTGAGAGGGAGCCGGCAATGCGTTGCCCGTTTTGCGGAAACATAGACACCCAGGTCAAGGATTCACGCCCTGCGGAAGATCACGTATCGATCCGGCGCCGGCGCTTCTGCCCGGCCTGCGGCGGGCGCTTCACCACCTATGAACGGGTGCAGCTGCGCGACCTGGTGGTGATCAAGTCGAACGGCCGGCGGGAAGATTTCGACCGCGACAAGCTGGAACGCTCGATCCGCATCGCGCTGCAGAAACGCCCCGTCGAACCCGAACGGATCGACCAGATGATTTCCGGCATCGTGCGGCGGCTGGAAAGCATGGGCGAAACCGATATCCCGTCGAAAACCATCGGCGAGATCGTGATGGAGGCGCTGGCGCGGATCGACACCGTTGCCTATGTGCGCTTTGCCAGCGTCTACAAGAATTTCCAGGCGGCGGATGATTTCGACAAGTTCGTGTCGGAACTGCGCCCCGATACCAGCCCGGAAGAGTGAGCGACGACACCCGTTTCATGGCGCTGGCCCTGTCCTTGGGCCGGCGCGGTCAGGGCAATACCTGGCCCAACCCTGCGGTGGGTTGTGTCATCGTGCGCGATGGCCGCGTGGTGGGGCGTGGCTGGACCGCGCCGGGCGGCAGGCCGCATGCCGAGCCGATCGCCCTGGAACAGGCCGGCGCGCTTGCGCGTGGCGCCACCGCCTATGTCAGCCTCGAACCCTGCGCCCATCACGGGGCAACCCCGCCCTGCGCCTCGGCCCTGATCGAGGCGGGGGTCGCGCGCGTCGTGTCGCCGCTGACGGACAGCGATCCGCGCGTGTCCGGGCGCGGCTTCGACATGCTGCGGGCGGCGGGGGTCGAGGTCACCACCGGCATTCTGGCCGGGGAGGCGGCGCGCGATCACGCGGGGTTCTTCCTGCGCACCGAAACCGGGCGGCCGTGGCTGACGCTGAAACTCGCCAGCAGCTTTGACGGCCGCATTGCCACCGCCACCGGCGAAAGCCAGTGGATCACCGGGCCGCAGGCGCGCCGCCGGGTGCATGGGCTGCGCGCCCGGCACGACGCGGTGATGGTGGGGGCGGGCACGGCGCGGGCCGACGACCCGTCGCTGACCGTGCGCGATCTCGGCATCGCTGATCAACCGGTGCGCATCGCGGTCTCGCGCCGGCTGGACGTGCCGCTGATGGGCAAATTGGCGAAAACCGCGCGCGAGGTGCCGGTTTGGATCTGTCATGGCCCCGATGCCGATCCGGTGCTGGAACGCACCTGGACCGATCTTGGCGCCACCCTGATCGCATGCGATGTGATCCAGGGGCAGCTCGATCCGACCGGCCTGCTACGCGCGCTTGGCGACAAGGGGCTGACCCGGGTCTTCTGCGAAGGCGGCGGCGGGCTGGCCGCCTCGCTGCTGACGCATGACCTTGTCGACGAACTGATCGGCTTCACCGCCGGGATGGCGATCGGCGCTGAAGGCCTGCCATCCATCGGCGCGATGGGGTTGGAACGGCTGTCCGAGGCGCCGCGTTTCGCGCTTGCCGAAACCCATAGCATCGGCCCGGATATCCTGCACCGCTGGATCCGCAGGCGCTAGGCGTTTCTTCTTGGCACAAATACTCAAAAACCGCCGCGGGCGGTCTTGTCACGTTATCGCCACAGGAAGGCCCAGCTGGCCATGAGGCCCTGCAGCTTCGCCAAACCCCGCAACCCCGCGACCTGGCGGGTCTCGCCCGCTGCCAGCCGTTCCACGATCACCTCGGCGGGGCAGGGCAGGCCGCTCACCGGGTCGCGGTAGCGCGGGTAGTCAATCAGCGCGGCGTGAACCAACCCGTCCCGGCTGACCCGGGCCTGCCGTCGCTCCGGCACCGGTCCAAGATCGCGGGTCAGTCCCCAGCCGGCATAGAAGGGCGCCCCCAGCGTGGTGACCTTCACGCCCCGTAGCAGCGCCTCGAAGCCCAGCAGCGATGTCATGGTCCAGACCTCATCGACCTCGCCCAGCAGGGCGACCGGATCGGCCTGTTCCAGGACCGCGTCGGCCATGTCCAGCGCCGCCTCGCGCGGCACCGCGCCGGGGCGCAGTCCGGCCTCGACATCCGGGTGGGGTTTGTAGAGCAGAACCGCATCCGGGTTGGCGTCGCGCGCGGCCTTCAGCAGGTCCAGGTTCGTCCGCACCGTGGCCGCGCCCAGACGGATCGATGCATCGTCCTCCACCTGTCCCGGCACGAGGATGCGGTGTCCGGGCGGCAGGTCGGGCGCGTCACCGCCAAGATTGTACTTGCTCAGCCCGGCCTTGATCAGGCTGCGGCGCAGCCTTTCGGCGCGGGCCTGCTGATCGGGGCGCAGGGTGGCGCGCGCGGCGATCATCCGTTCCAGCCGACTTTCGTGCGACGGGTCGTAATAGATCCCCAGGTCGTCACAGACCAACGACAGCGGCGGAACCAGTTCCGCCCCCAGCCCGCGCGAGCGCAGGAAGCCATCCTCGACCCGCACCAATCCCTCTGGCGTTTTGCTCAAAGTTTCGGCCTTGCCGGCCCAGATCATCTGTCGCCGCGCGCTGTTCGCGACCGGCGCCCTGCGAAACCGGACCGGTTTGACGGTGCCGAAGAACCGGTTCACCGCGCCGCGTTTCCACAGCCGCATGCCCGAGGCGTCCCATCCGGCGCGATCCTCGCGCCAGGCGCGGAGCTCTGCCTCGAACCCGTCGATCACGTCTTCCAGCGGGCAAAGCCGGTCGCGGCAGGGATCGTACCACACCGGGTAGAGCATCATGACACCGGCGAAAAGCTGTGCCCGGGTCAGGCTGCGGCCACGGCGGGGGACGGTGTAGTGATCCTCGCTCATTCCCCAGCCGGCATAGAAGGGCCGGCCGAAGACATTCGGCCTGTGCCCGGCAAGGATCGCTTCGAACCCCAGCTGCGAGGTGACGGTATAGACCGCCGTGGCCCCTTCCAGTAGCGCCCAGGGATTGACCGGATCGTCGTAAAGCCGCACCCGGTCGTTTTCGTGTTCCGGCCCAAAATAGCCGCTGCGGTGGCCCCGCTGGCTTTCGGGATGGGTCTTGATCAGGATGCGCGCGCCGGGATTGTCCTCTTGCGCGTAATACAGCATCTCGAGAAATGAATTGGCGTCGGCGCCGCCAAGCCGGACCGCGGCGTCGCCGCGGGTCTGGTCGATCACCAGGACATAGCCCGGTTCGGGCGGTTTCAGATCGGGGTCGTAGCCGGCATATTTGGTCAGTCCCGCCTCTTTCATCCGCGCCATGCAGCCGCGCGCGCGGGTCATCAGCGCGGCGTCGTCCAGCGGATGTTCGGACAGGATGCGTTCAAGGTCTGATGGGTGGGAAGCGTCGAAATGCATTCCCTCGCGGCAGATCACCAATCCGCGCGGCGGTTCCCCGCCACGTCCGGGGTGCAGCGAACGCAGGAACGCGTCTTCGACCCGGATCAATCCCGCGCCCGTCTTTTCAGCGACTTTTTCGCCGCGCGCCGCATAGGGGGAATGGCCCCAGACCGCGATCTGGTCCTCGGCCCCGGGGCGGAACAGTTTCAGTTCGTACCCGGCAAGGCCAAGTATCCGCCGCACCCGGCGCTGGCGCAGGAAGCCTGCGTTGAAAAAAGCAACCCGCCGGGGCCAGCCCCCGGCGGGTTCATACCCGATCCAGTCGGGATCCTGCATCAGCCGCCGCTGGCCAGCGTGCTGATCGAGCTGGCCGAGGTCAGCGACCCGGTCAGCGACGAAATCGTCTTGTTCCACTGGGCGAAGGGCGCTTCGGTCACGTAAAGCGTGTCTTCGTCGCGCACCGCGAAATCGCGCGCCAGGAACAAGCCGTTCGGCCGCGTCAGGTCCAGCACGTAAACCATCCGCTGCGCCCCGATCAGATCAGTCCGGCCCAACACCGAGTTGGCGATCTCGGCCGGTTCGTTGCGCATGATGAACACACCGGTGGGATCGGCCGCCGTCGCGACCAACCCGCCGACCTGGGCGATTGCCTCGACCGCCGACACGGTTTTGCTTTCGAAACCCACGCGGGTCTGGGTGCCGGTGGCGCCGAGCGCGGTAAAGCTGCGGGTGTCGCCCTGCACTAGGATCCGGTCGCCGCCGCGCAGCGCGATGTCCAGTTCGGGGTTTTCATAGAGATCCTGCAGCCAGATCTGGCCGCGCTGCCCGTTCCGGATCACGGTGATCTGGGCGATGTCTGTTTCGATCGTCACGCCACCCGCACGGGCCAGCATCGCCGACAGGGTACGGGTCGGCCGTTCGATGGCGAAAACGCCCTGTCCGCCCACCGCGCCGACCAGCGACACGGTCGATCCGTCGCCGGCGGTGCGGCGCACTTCGACCTGCGGGTCAGGGGTCTGTTCTTCCAGCTTGCGGGTGATGATGCTGCGCAGCGCCTCGGGGGTGTTGCCGGCGGCACGGATGCGGCCCGCATAGGGCACGAAGATGAAGCCGGCGCCATCGACCTGGACCTCGGCCAGCGTGGTGGCCGAACTCGTTGCACTGGCCAGAAGCCCGTCTTCGACGTTTTCCCACACCGTCAGCGACAGCGTGTCGCCGGGGCGGATGATATCGGATCCCAGTTTGCCCGCCTTGGTGAAGCTGTCGGGGAAGCCAAGCGCGGGCGTCACCGCGGTTGCACGTGTCACCCGGTCATTGACCGACACGATGAAGGCATCGCCCTGGCGCTGTACCGATCCGGCGAAAATTTCACGTTTGTTGGGGCCGACACGCGGCAGGCCGCAGGCGGCGACAAGCGCCACGGCGGCCAGAAGGGCGATGGATTTCGCCCGTCGGGATGCTAAGAATTTCACTGCCCGGTCTCCTCGACCTGTTCTTTTTTGCCTCAAGTCTTTGCGCCAAGCTAACGGAATCCGGAACAAAAATCCAGCGCTAGACCTTGTGGCGGTCAGGTCACCAGACGCAACTGTTGCCTCGGGGCAGCGGTTCCCGATTTCAGCGCGTCATAGGGGTCTTCGTCGCTCAGCATCATGTCGACCACGTGGCGCAGCAACTGCTTGCGCCCATGCGCCGAATAGAATCCGCCCGGCACCTGGCTGG
>JAWVXM010000134.1:0-7324 GCA_033723255.1 Thalassovita sp. | reverse complement strand
TCCAAGGTCTGGTTTCTGGGCTACGAACGCGATCTTTCCGTCTTCGAACCCCTTCATATCATTGAAAAACCGGTAGAGATCACCCGGGTGCCGCTGGAACAGGCCGAAGGCATCGTCTGCTGCGGCCCCAACGACCCGATGGCGGATCCGGAAGAAAACCGCGCCGATTTCCTGTATGCCAAGACCAAGGGGATGAAGCTGCTATGCGCCAATCCCGATATCGTGGTGGATCGCGGCGAAGTGCGTGAATGGTGTGCCGGCGCGTTGGCGCGGCTCTATACCCAGATGGGCGGCGAAAGCCTGTATTTCGGCAAGCCGCACCCGCCGATCTATGATCTGGCACGGCGCCGGCTGGCCGCGATCAACCCCGATCTCGGCGACGGTTCCATTCTTGCCATCGGCGACGGCGTGCATACCGACATTCAGGGCGCGATGGGCGAAGACATTGATTCCCTGTTCATCTCGGGCGGATTGGCGCGGGAAGATACGAAGACCGCGCACCAGCCCGATCCGGAAGCGCTAGAGGCCTATCTGAAAAGGGAAAATTCCGCCCCGACCTATGCGATCGGGCAACTCCGCTAGGTGAAAAAGGGCTTGATTTTCTGCGCCCGCAAAGTAATAAAGTTACCGAAATGCCCCTCGGGGCGGTGATTTTATTACTCAGCAGAAGCATCGGAGGGGCGCATGTTGGACAACCTGCCACGCGGAACGATCTGCATCGAAGATATCGAAATGGGGATGATCCGCCATCTGCGTAAGGTCGTCACCGACGAAGACATCGAGATGTTCGCCAAGGTATCGACAGACCACAACCCGGTGCATCTGGACGACGATTACGCCCGCGACACGATCTTCAGCGGCCGCATCGCCCACGGCATGCTGACCGCCGGGTTGATCTCGGCGGTGATCGGCGAACAACTGCCCGGGCACGGCACCATCTACATGGGCCAGACGCTGAAATTCCTCGCCCCCGTCCGCCCCGGCGACATGGTCACAGCCGAGGTCGAGGTCATCGACATCGACCATCAGAAACGCCGCGTGAAACTGGATTGCCGCTGCATAGTCGATGGCAAGAAGGTTCTGATGGGCGAAGCCACCGTGCTGGCGCCGTCGCGCAAGTTCGACTGATCCGATTGCCGGTATGATCCCGCGCGCAACAAGACTTGCGCCCATTCGCGCGCAGGGCTAACCCTGCCCCATGCGTATCATTCGGGATTATACATATGTCACCGACGAAGATCGCGGCGCCGTAGCCGCGATCGGCAATTTCGACGGTGTTCATCTGGGCCACCAGTCGGTGATCGATATTGCCCGGCGCGAAGGCGACCGGATCGGTGCGCCACTCGGCATCGTGACCTTCGAACCCCACCCGCGCCAGTTCTTCGCACCGAAAGCCCCCGCCTTTCGCCTGATGGGCCGGGAAGCGCGCGCCCACCGGCTGGAAAAGCTCGGTGTCGAGAAGCTTTATGAACTGAATTTCAACGCCGCGCTGTCCTCGCTTACTCCCGAAGATTTCGCCGCCAGGGTGATCCATCACGGGCTGGGGCTGAAACACGTGATCGTGGGCGCCGATTTCTGTTTCGGCAAAGGGCGCGCCGGGGATGTCGAGGATCTGACGCGTTTCGGAGACGAGATGGGTTTCGGTGTCACCATCGCGGAATTGCTGAAAGGCAACGGGATCGAAGTATCCTCGACCGCGATCCGCAACGCACTCAGCGACGGCCACCCGCGCGATGCGGCGGCGATGCTGGGGCATTGGCACCGGATCGAAGGCGAGGTGATCGGCGGTGATCAGCGCGGCCGCGAACTGGGCTTTCCCACCGCCAACATGTCCATCGACGGGCTGCACCCGCCGAAATTCGGCGTCTACGCGGTGCTGGTCGATGTGCTGACCGGCCCGCACAAGGGCAGCTATCAAGGCGCGGCCTCGGTCGGGGTCCGCCCGATGTTCGGGGAAAACCGTCCCAACCTGGAAACCTACATCTTCGACTTCAAGGGCGACCTCTATGGCGCCGAACTCTCCATCGGGTTGGTCGACTACCTGCGCCCGGAAGAAAAATTCGACAGCCTCGGCGCGCTGATCGACCAGATGAACGCCGATTGCGCGCAGGCGCGCGAAATCCTGGCCGCGCTATGACCCAGCCGAAACTCCGCAAGCGCTTCTGGGAAACCGTTCCGCTGGAAAAGATGACCCGCGACGAATGGGAAGCCCTGTGCGATGGCTGCGGCAAATGCTGCCTGAACAAGCTGGAAGACGAAGAAACCGGCGAAGTGGCGCTGACCAATATCGCCTGCCGGCTGCTGGACGATGAAACCTGCCGCTGTTCGCAATACCCGATCCGCCATCAATTCGTGCCCGAATGCATCGTTCTGAAGCCGCAGAACATGGAGGACAACCTCTACTGGATGCCGCAGACCTGCGCCTATAAGCTGCTGTGGAACGGGCAGAAACTGCATGACTGGCACCCGCTGATCAGCGGCGACCCGGAAAGCGTTCACCTGGCCGGCATTTCGATGCGCGGGCGCACCGTGCCCGAATTCGAGGTCCCCGAAGAAGAATGGGAAGATCATATCATAGAGGAGCCGACCTAATGTTCTTTGCCTCAGACAATGGCGGCCCCGCCCATCCGCAGATCCTGCAGGCGGTGATGGATGCGAACGAAGGCTATCGCAGCGGCTATGGTGCCGATGCGGAAATGGATCGCGTGCGGACCATGATCCGTGACGTGTTCGAGGCCCCCGAGGCGGCGGTTTTTCTGGTACCGACCGGCACGGTGGCGAATGTGCTGTCGCTGGCCACCCTGTGTCAGCCCTGGGACACGATCTTCTGTTCGCTGCTGGCCCATATCCAGGAAGACGAATGCAACGCGCCGGAATTCTATACCGGCGGTGCCAAGCTGGCGCTGGTGGGCGAGGCCGACAAGATGACGCCGGAAGACCTGCGCGCGGCGATCCTGGAAAAGGGCGGCAGCGTGCACAACCCGCAGCGTGGGCCGCTTTCGATCACCCAGGTGACCGAACTGGGCCATGTCTATTCTCTGGCCGAGATCGAAGCGCTGTGCGGCGTGGCCAGGGAATTCGGCATGCCCGTGCATCTGGACGGCGCGCGTTTCGCCAATGCGCTGGTCACGCTGAACTGTTCGCCCGCCGAAATGACCTGGAAGGCCGGCGTCGACGCGGTCAGCTTCGGCGGCACCAAGAACGGCTGTCTCGGGGTCGAGGCGGTGATCTTCTTCGATCCGAAACATGCCTGGGAATTTGAACTGCGCCGCAAACGCGCCGGACACCTGTTTTCCAAGCACCGTTACCTTTCGGCGCAGATGCTGGGCTATCTTGCCGATGACCTGTGGCTGAAAACCGCGCGGCAGGCGAATGACAACTGTGCCCGGCTGGCCGCCGGGATGCGCGACCTGCCCGGCGTCGAATTCATCGCCGAACCGCAGGCCAATATGATCTTCGCCAAATTGCCCCGCGCGACGCACCAGGGCCTGTTCGACGCCGGGGCCTATTACTACATCATGGAAGGCACGCTGGACGGCGACGATCCGGATGAGCCGCTGCTGGGCCGCTATGTCTGCGACTGGTCGATCGGCGCCGAGGGCGTGGATCAGTTCCTGGCCGCCGCCAGGGGCTGAGCCTCGGTTTCCAGGAAATCCCGGATCGCGCGCGCCACCGGTTCCGGGTGGGTGATGGGCACCATGTGACCGGCGCCTTCGATCACCACCCGGCGGCTGCCCCTGATCCTGCGATGCAGGGCGGCTGCCACCAGACCGGCAATCTCGGGTGAATTCCTGCCGTCGATCAGCAGGGTCGGCACGGACAGTTTTTCCAGCGCACCACTGTTGACCAGCCCGGGTTCGTCTTCGACGATTTCCGGCGACGCCTGTTCGATCATGGCGATGGTCTGCGCCATCTTCTCGCGCAGCCCTTCCGACAGGCTTTCCCACGGGCGGCCGTCGCCCCATACATCGGAAAATGCGCGGGCCGCCGCCATCATGTCACCGGCCTTGAACGCCTGCATGTAATCGGTCAGTTCCGCTTCGTGCATGGCGCGGCAGGATGGATCATCGGCATAGGCCACCGCGAAAAACACCGGTTCGATCAGCACCAGAGACCGAACCAAATCCGGCCGTTCCACCGCCAGCCGCAACGCCACGGTTGCCCCGAAGGAATGGCCGATCACGTCCATCGGCCGATCGAGGAAATCCGCCGCCATGTCCGTGGTGATGCGCTGCAACGGGCCGCGATTGTCCCATGCGCCGCTGCGCCCATGACCGGGCAGGTCGAAGGCGGTCATGTGCAGCAGGTCACCCAGTTGTGCCGCCAATCCCTTCCACGCGCCGGAATATCCAAGGGTGCAATGGATCATCAGCGCCTCGCGCGGGCCATCGCCGAATTCGGTCCAATAGGTCGCGAAGCCGCCCTTAAATCCCTCGGGCATCGCTCAGAGATCACCCGCCAGATGCGCTTCCAGGTCGTCGATCCGGTCCTGCCCCCAGAATTTCTGCCCCGTGTCGACAACGAAGAAGGGTGATCCGAACACGCCGTCCTTCACCGCGTCTTCGAGATTGGCGGCATAGGTTTCCGCCCCGCTCAGCAGCCCGCTATCGGCCAGGGAAGGATCGAAACCCGCCGCTTCGAGGCAGGCTTTGATCACCGCGTCATCGGCGATGTCCTTGTCCTCGACCCAGCAGGCCCGCAGCAAGGAATGCACCAGCCCCGGCAAATCCCCGCCACCCGCTTTTTGCGCGGCGATGATCGCATAGGAAGACGGCGCGGCGTTGGTCGGCCAGAAAGCGGGCTTCAGGTTCAGCTCCATCCCCAGCTTGCGCGCCTGTCGCGGCAGTTCCTGTGCCCGGTATTCAATCCGCGACGGATGACGTTCGGGCAGGGGTTCGCCTCCGGTACGCGGAAAAGCGGCCATGATATCGAACGGTTTGTAGGTAACGGTGGCCCCATGGCGCCTGGCGATCTCGTTCAAACGGTCGCCCACCAGATAAGCATATGGCGAAAGCATCGAAAAATAGTAATTTATGTGCGCCATCCGCGCCTTCCTCCCACTGCATAGGTTTGCCTGAACCTAGTGAGATGATAAGCGGTGTCAACGATACGAATCTGTCATCTCTGCCAAGCTGGGGAACCGTCGACATGGCTAATCTCAACGAACCTAAACTTATCGCCGGAAATGCGAGCAAGCCGCTGGCGCAAAACATCGCGCGCCGCATGTCGATGCACCGGGGAACCAACATCGGCCTGGTCGATGCGCGGGTCGAACGATTCAACGATCAGGAAATCTTTGTCGAGGTTTACGAAAACGTCCGCGGCGAAGACATGTTCATCATCCAGTCGACCTCGCGTCCGGCGAATGACAACCTGATGGAACTGCTGATCATGGCCGACGCGCTGCGCCGGTCTTCGGCGGCACGCATCACCGCCGTGATCCCCTATTTCGGCTATGCCCGCCAAGACCGTCGCACCAAGGCCCGCACCCCGATCAGCGCCAAGCTGGTTGCCAACATGCTGGTCGAGGCGGGGATCGAACGGATCCTGACGCTGGACCTGCACGCGGCTCAGATCCAGGGCTTCTTCGACATCCCCGTCGACAACCTCTATGCCTCGCCGATCTTCGCGCTGGACATCCAGCAGCAATTCGCCGGCTCGATGGAAGACATGATGGTGGTGTCGCCCGACGTGGGCGGCGTGGCCCGTGCCCGGGAACTTGCCAAGCGGATCAACGCGCCGCTGTCGATCGTCGACAAGCGCCGCGAAAAACCCGGTGAAGTGGCGGAAATGACCGTGATCGGCGATGTGTCGGGAAAGAAATGCATCATCGTCGATGACATGTGCGATACTGCCGGCACCCTGTGCAAGGCCGCGGAAATCCTGATGGAACACGGCGCGAGCGAAGTACATGCATACATTTCGCATGGTGTTCTGTCCGGACCAGCGGTTGAGCGGATCACCAATTCGGTGATGAAATCACTGGTGATCACCGACTCGATCCAACCGACCGAAGCGGTGAAGAACACGCCGAATATCCGAATCCTTCCCTCTGCGCCGCTGTTCACCCAGGCGATCCTGAATATCTGGAGCGGCACCAGCGTGTCGTCACTGTTCGAAACCGATACGCTGGAACCGATCTACGAAGGCCAGTTCCGCGACTGATAGCTGCCGGATCGCAATGACAAGGGCGCCCCCAGGCGCCCTTTTTCATGGAATATCCCAATCGCTGTCGTCGGCGATTTCACCGATCGCCATCCAGGATACGCGGATCCGCGCGATGCGGGTGTTGTCCCACGTGTTGAACACGATCGAGAAATCGCGCTCGGTGATGTTCTCCGCATGGATGTCACTGCGGATATTCGTGGAATAATCCACGTCCCAGAGCGACACGGAACAGGTCACCGAGGGCGCGGACTTGAACGGTTCGCTGAACTGGACGGTCTTGCGGCGTTCGCGGTGTCCTTCACCAGTCCACATCTCGCCGCCATTTTCGAAATCGGAAAACAGGACCACGTCGCCCTGATCTATCCCGACCCAATTCGATCTGATCTTCTTCATGCTGAACACTGGCCCCACGGCATCCGTCGGGACCGATCCTACAAAAGAAAAAAGGCCCCGTCAGGGGCCTTTTCGCGTGCAGGATGTGGTTCACCGATCTCAGAGGTTCGGCTGGTTCGGGTCCAGACCGATATGGGTGCCCATGGCAACCATGTCCGCCAGCAGTTTTGCGGCGTCGTCAACCGGGCCCGGTTCGCTATGGAAGAATTCCTGCGCCTTGTTCAGCGCATCGGCGGCGGCCTGAACCATGCTGTCGATATCTTCCTGCGTGACATCGGCACGCGGGATGGCACGCTCGGCCAGGACCGAGATCGCGCCGGCGCTGATTTCGGCGAAACCGCCGGTCACGACGTATTCCGCTTCACCTTCCGGACCGCTGACATGCAGCACGCCGGGGCGCAGGGTGGTGATGGTCGGGGCATGGCCGGCCATCGCCGTCATTTCGCCATCCGCACCCGGGATCTGGACCTGTTCAACCGCGAACGAAGCAAGGCTCCGTTCGGGGCTAACCAGGTCGAATTGCACTGTCTCAGCCATTAAGGGCCTCCTTAGGCTGCTTCAGCAGCCATTTTCTCGGCTTTTGCGATCACTTCGTCGATGCCGCCAACCATGTAGAAGGCTGCTTCCGGCAGGTGGTCGTATTCACCGGCCACAACCGCCTTGAACGACGAGATGGTGTCTTCCAGCGGAACCTGGACGCCGTCCGAACCGGTGAAGACTTTCGCCACGTCGAAGGGCTGCGACAGGAAACGCTGGATCTTAC
>JAWVXM010000133.1:0-7338 GCA_033723255.1 Thalassovita sp. | reverse complement strand
TCCATCATCGGGGCGACGGACAGGCACGCGGCGCGGCGGATCTGATCTGGGCTCTGGTCGGTCATCACGTCACAACGGTTGCGAAAGCGGGCTTATGCCCGGTTTCGCAACTCAAGACAACGGGGGCGGAACAGGCGGGGCTGGACGCCCCGCCCGGTCATTATTCTGCCGCGGCTTTCTTCGCGCCGGCCGGGCTGTAATTCAGCACCGGGCCAAGCCAACGTTCGGCGTCCTTCACATCCATCCCCTTGCGGGCGGCGTAATCTTCGACCTGATCGCGTTCGACCTTGGCCACCCCGAAGTAATAGGCATCGGGATGCGCGATATAAAGCCCTGACACGGACGCGCCCGGCCACATCGCGTAGCTGTCGGTCAGTTCAACCCCGGTGGCAGCTTCGGCATCCAACAGCTTGAACAGCGTGGATTTTTCCGTGTGGTCGGGCTGCGCCGGATAGCCCGGCGCGGGGCGGATACCGGCATAGGCTTCACGGATCAGCTCGGCATTGGTGAACGCCTCGTCCGGAGCGTAGCCCCAGAGTTCCTTGCGGACATATTCATGCATCCGCTCGGCGAAGGCTTCGGCGAAACGGTCTGCCAGCGCCTTGACCATGATGGAACTGTAATCGTCGTTCTTGCCTTCGAAGGCCTTGGCGATCTGTTCCTCCTCGGCCCCTGCGGTGACCACGAAACCGCCGACATGATCGGCCACACCTTCGGGACCGACGAAATCGGCGAGCGCCACGTTCGGACGCCCTGCCCGTTTCGCCGATTGCTGGCGCAGCGTGTGCAGCACGGCGAGTTCCTCTCTCCGGCCCTCGTCGGCGAACAACCGGATGTCGTCCCCTGCAGCATTGGCAGGCCAGAAACCGACAACGGCACGCGGATGGAACCAGCTCTCGTCGATGATACGCTTCAGCATCTCCTGCGCGTCTTCGAACAGGTGGCGCGCCGCCTCGCCCTGCTTTTCATCCTCGAGGATCTTGGGATAGACACCCTTCATTTCCCAGCTCTGGAAGAACGGGGTCCAGTCGATGTAACGCGCCAGTTCGGCCAGATCCCAGCCATCGAACACGCGGGTGCCAAGGAAGGACGGCGCGACCGGCTTGTAAGCCTCCCAGTCCAGCTGCAGCGCGTTGTCGCGCGCCTCGGCGACGGTGATGCGTTTCTTGGCCAGTTCGGCGCGGGCGTGTTTTTCAGCCACCTCGGCATATTCGGTGCGGATATCGGCGATCACACCAGGCTTCTGTTCGTCTGACAGCAGCGACGACACCACGCCCACCGCACGCGAGGCGTCGGTGACATAGATCGCCTGCCCCTTGGTGTAATTGGGGTGGATCTTGACCGCCGTGTGCACCTTCGAGGTGGTCGCGCCGCCGATCAGCAGCGGCAGGTCCATGCCCGTGCGTTCCATTTCGGAGGCGACATGCACCATCTCGTCCAGCGACGGGGTGATCAGGCCGGACAGGCCGATCACGTCGACATTCTGTTCCTTCGCGGTAGCAAGGATCTTTTCGGCCGGCACCATGACGCCCAGGTCGATGATCTCGTAATTGTTGCAGGCCAAAACCACGCCGACGATGTTCTTGCCGATGTCATGCACGTCGCCCTTCACGGTGGCCATCAGGATCTTGCCCGCGCTTTGCACAGCGCCATCCTTTTCCGCCTCCAGATAGGGCAGCAGAACCGCCACCGCCTGTTTCATCACGCGGGCCGATTTCACCACCTGCGGAAGGAACATCTTGCCCGATCCGAACAGGTCGCCGACCACGTTCATGCCGGCCATCAGCGGGCCTTCGATCACGTCGAGCGGCTTTTCCGCGCCCTGGCGCGCTTCTTCCGTGTCTTCGTCGATATATTCGGTGATGCCGTTGACCAGCGCGTGTTCCAGCCGTTTTTCGACCGACCATTCGCGCCAGCTCAGATCCTTCTCGGCCCCTTTCGATCCGCCCTGCCCGCGATATTTCTCGGCGATTTCCAGCATCCGTTCGGTGGCGTCTGGACGACGGTTCAGAACGACGTCTTCGCAGGCCTCGCGCAACTCCGGATCGATCTGGTCGTAAACCGCCAGCTGACCGGCATTGACGATCCCCATGTCCATCCCGGCCTGAATGCCGTGATAGAGGAACACCGCGTGCATCGCTTCGCGCACCGGTTCATTGCCCCGGAACGAGAAGGACAGGTTCGACACGCCGCCCGACACGTGCACGTGCGGCAGGTCGGTGGTGATGCGGCGGGTCGCCTCGATGAAGGCGACACCGTAATTGTCGTGTTCCTCGATGCCGGTGGCGACGGCAAAAACGTTCGGATCGAAGATGATGTCCTCGGGCGGGAAACCCACCTGTTCGGTCAGGATCTTGTAGGCACGGGTGCAGATCTCGACCTTGCGGTCCTCGCTATCGGCCTGGCCTTCCTCGTCAAACGCCATCACGACGACCGCCGCGCCATAGGCCCGGCACAGGCGCGCCTGTTTCACGAAGGCTTCCTCGCCTTCCTTCATCGAGATCGAGTTGACCACCGACTTGCCCTGTACGCATTGCAGGCCGGCTTCGATCACCTCCCATTTGGAGCTGTCGATCATGATCGGCACCCGCGCGATATCGGGCTCGGCGGCGATCAGGTTGAGGAATTCGATCATCGCCTGTTTTGAATCGATCAGCCCCTCATCCATGTTCACGTCGATGATCTGGGCGCCGTTTTCCACCTGCTGGCGGGCGACCTCCAGGGCGGCGGCATAATCGCCGTTGGTGATCAGCTTGCGGAACCGGGCCGAGCCGGTCACGTTGGTGCGCTCGCCCACGTTGACGAAGGGAATGTCGTCGGTCAGCGTGAAGGGCTCCAGCCCCGACAGGCGCATCTTGGGCGCGATCTCGGGCAGCCGGCGCGGCGTGAAATCCTTCACCGCCTCGGCGATGGCGCGGATATGGTCATAGGTTGATCCGCAGCAGCCGCCGACGACATTGACCAGACCTTCACGGGCAAAACCGGCGATCTGCTCGGCCATGTATTCCGGCGTTTCATCGTATTCGCCCATCTCGTTGGGCAGACCCGCATTGGGATAGGCGCAGATCAGCGTATCGGCCACGCCCGACAGTTCCGCCAGGTGCGGGCGCATTGCCTCGGCGCCCAGGGCACAGTTCAACCCCACGGTCAGCGGCTGCGCATGGCGCACCGAATGCCAGAAGGCGGTGGGCGTTTGCCCCGAAAGCGTGCGGCCCGACAGGTCGGTGATCGTGCCCGAAATCATCACCGGCAGGCGCTCACCGTTTTCCGCAAACACCTCCTCGCAGGCAAAGATCGCCGCCTTGGCGTTCAGCGTGTCGAAGATGGTTTCAATCAGCAGGATATCGGCCCCGCCCCGGATCAGCGCGCGTGCCTGCTGTGCATAGGCCTTGCGCAGATCGTCGAAGGTGACGGCGCGATAACCGGGGTTGTTCACGTCCGGGCTGATCGACGCGGTGCGGTTGGTCGGCCCCATCGCGCCCGCGACGAAACGCTTGCGCCCATCCACCGCCTCGGCCCGGTCCATCGCCGCCCGCGCCAGCTTGGCGCCCTGGTAGTTCAGGTCGTCGACCTTGTCTTCCAGCGCGTAATCCGCCTGTGCAATGGTGGTGGCCGAAAAGGTGTTGGTTTCGGCGAAATCCGCCCCGGCCATCGCGTATTGGAAATGGATTTCCTCGATCACCTCGGGACGGGTCAGGTTCAGAAGGTCGTTGTTGCCCTTCTGCGGCTGGTCGGAATGGATATGGCAGGCACAGCCTGCGCCGCAGCCGGTGAAATCATCCTCGCTCAACCCAAGCTTCTGGATCTGGGTGCCCATCGCACCATCGAGGATCAGGATGCGCTCTTGCGCAGCATTACGGATAAGATCGAAAACCGGGGACCGGCGCAGCGTGGCAGACATGTCAGAGATCGCGTTTCTTTTGGCCAAAATCGTTGCCCGTTACCTATGCCATCACGATCCATAAGCCAAATTGATAATCATCATGATCTACATGAGGTGGTTTCATCAACTTATTCTTGCGAATAGTTCTCATTTTCAGTACAGCTTGTGCAGCGTAAAGCAAAAAGGATTATCCGATGCCCAATCCCGGCAAGATGATTTCCGTGGCGACGGTGCTTTTCAGCCTCGGCGTCGCTCCCGTCTTCGCCGACCGGCTGAAGGTGGTCACGACTTTCACCGTTCTTGCCGACATGGCGCAGAACGTGGCGGGCGATGCCGCCGATGTGGTGTCAGTCACCAAGCCCGGTGCGGAAATCCACGGCTATGAACCGACACCACGCGATATCGTGCGCGCCCATGACGCCGACCTGATCCTGTGGAACGGACTGAACCTGGAGCTGTGGTTCGAACAGTTCCTGCGCAATCTGCGCAACGTTCCCTCGGCCACGCTGAGCGACGGGCTCGAACCGATTTCCATCGCGTCGGGAGAATACCAGGGCAAACCCAACCCGCATGGCTGGATGGGGCTGGAAAACGCGATCATCTATATCGACAATATCGCGGCCGCTCTTGCCGAACACGACCCGGACAATGCCGACACCTTCAAAGCCAACGCCGAAACCTACAAGAACCGGCTGCGCAAAACGCTGGAACCGCTGCGGGCGGAAATCCAGAAGATCCCGGAAGACAAACGCTGGCTGGTGACCTGCGAAGGCGCCTTCAGCTACCTCGCGCGCGATCTGGGGCTGAAGGAACTGTATCTCTGGCCGATGAACGCCGATCAGACCGGCACCCCGCAGCAGGTCCGCAGCGTCATCGACGGGGTCCGCGCGCATGACATTCCGGCGGTGTTCTGCGAAAGCACCGTCAGCAGCGACCCCGCCAAGCAGGTGGCGCGCGAAACCGGGGCGGCATTCGGTGGAATCCTCTATGTCGACAGCCTGTCGGGTCCCGACGGGCCGGTGCCGACCTATCTGGATCTGCTGCGCGTGACCACGCAAACCATTGTCACCGGGCTGACCGGCGCGACTGAATAGGGAATGAAAAACGCCATGACCGCCGGCACCGACACTCTAGCCCCCCACATCGCCGAGGATGGTCCCGGCGGCGGCATCTATGCCTCGGATGTCACGGTCACCTATCGCAATGGCCACACCGCGCTGCGCGACACCAGCTTCGAAATCCCGCGCGGCACGGTGACCGCGCTTGTGGGCGTAAACGGGGCGGGAAAATCCACCCTGTTCAAGGCGATCATGGGATTTGTCCCGGTCTCCAAGGGCGACATCCGCCTGCTGGGCCGCACCGTGAAACAGGCGCTGAAGGAAAACCTTGTCGCCTATGTCCCGCAATCGGAAGAAGTCGACTGGTCCTTCCCCGTGCTGGTGGAAGACGTGGTGATGATGGGGCGCTATGGCCATATGGGCCTGCTGCGCCGCCCGTCGCAACGCGATCACGACGCGGTCGAACAGGCGCTGGAACGGGTCAATATGACCGAATACCGCCATCGCCAGATCGGGGAATTGTCCGGCGGCCAGCGCAAGCGCGTCTTCCTTGCCCGCGCACTGGCGCAGCAGGGCGAAGTGATCTTGCTGGACGAACCCTTCACCGGGGTCGATGTGAAGACCGAGGAACAGATCATCGCGCTTCTGAGGGAACTGCGCGAAGAAGGCCGGGTGATGCTGGTGTCGACCCACAACCTCGGCTCCGTTCCGGAATTCTGTGACCGGACAGTTCTGGTCAAGGGAACCGTGCTGGATTACGGGCCGACCGAAACCACCTTCACGCCCTCCAACCTGAAGAAAACCTTCGGCGGCGTGCTGCGCCAGTTCACGCTGGGCGGGCAGGACCTGCATGACGACGACGATCCGCGCCAAGTCCGCATCCTCACCGACGACGAACGCCCCTTCGTGCAATACGGCCCCCGAAAGGACGACAAATGAGCCTGCTGCTGGAACCTTTCGGCTATGGCTACATGACCAACGCGATGTGGGTGTCAGCGCTGGTCGGAGGGGTCTGCGCCTTCCTGTCGGCCTACCTGATGCTGAAGGGCTGGTCGCTGATCGGCGATGCGCTGTCCCATTCGGTGGTGCCCGGCGTCGTGGGCGCCTATGCGCTCGGCCTGCCCTTCGCGCTTGGCGCCTTCATCGCCGGCGGGCTGGCGGCGGGATCGATGCTGTTCCTGTCGGACCGGTCGGGGCTGAAGATCGATGTGATCATCGGACTGATCTTCACCAGCTTTTTCGGGCTTGGCCTGTTCATGGTGTCGATCAATCCCACTTCGATCAGCGTGCAGACCATCACCATGGGCAATATCCTTGCGATCACGCCGGAAGACACGCTGCAACTGGCGCTGATCGGGGTCGTGTCGCTGACGGTGCTGAGCCTGAAATGGAAGGACCTGATGGTCACCTTCTTCGATGAAAACCACGCCCGGTCGATCGGGCTGCGGACGGGGATGCTCAAGGTCGTTTTCTTCGCGCTGCTGTCGGCCTCGGTGGTGGCGGCGATGCAGACGGTGGGCGCCTTCCTTGTCATCGCCATGGTGGTGACGCCGGGCGCCACCGCCTACCTTCTGTGTGACCGCTTCCCGCGGCTGATCCTGACCTCGATCGCCATCGGCGCCTGCAGCGGTTTTGCCGGGGCCTATCTCAGCTATTTCCTCGACGGGGCGACCGGCGGGGTGATCGTCACGCTGCAGACGCTGGTATTCCTTGCCGCCTTCATCTTCGCCCCGAAACACGGGCTTCTGGCCGCCCGCGCCAAGGCCCGGGCCGCGCTGCAGGGGGAACGGGCATGATCGATACACTGCTGTTCCCGCTGCAATTCCCGTTCATGCAGAACGCGTTTCTGATCGCCGCGATGGTGGCGGTGCCGACGGCCCTTCTGTCCTGTTTCCTGGTACTGAAGGGCTGGGCGCTGATGGGCGACGCGATTTCCCATGCGGTTCTGCCCGGCATCGTTCTGGCCTATATCGCAGGCATTCCCCTGATCATCGGGGCCTTCGGCGCCGGCATGGTCTGCGCCATATCCACCGGCTACCTGTCCGACAACAGCCGGGTGAAGCAGGATACCGTGATGGGCGTGGTGTTTTCCGGCATGTTCGGCATCGGCATCATCCTCTACACCTCGATCGAAACCGAGGCGCATCTCGACCATATCCTGTTCGGCAACATGCTGGGCGTGGGCGCGCAGGACCTGTGGACCGCCGGGATCATATCGCTTGTCGTCGCGGTGCTGCTGCTGGCGAACTGGAAGGCGCTGATGCTGCACGCTTTCGACCCGGCCCAGGCGCAGGTGTCGGGGCTGCGGGTCAACCTGCTGCATTACGGGCTGCTGACGGTGCTGTCGCTGACCATCGTGGCGACGCTGACCGCGACCGGGCTGATCCTGGCCATCGG
>JAWVXM010000132.1:0-7378 GCA_033723255.1 Thalassovita sp. | reverse complement strand
CTTCTTCGAATTCATCCAGCGCAAGGGCGACGACGGCTTCGGCGAAGGCAATTTCAAGGCGCTGTTCGAATCCATCGAACGCGAACAGATCGCAAGCGGTGAAATCCAGGCGGCGGAATAAGCCCCTTTGGAACGACAAGGCAAGGCCCGGCAGATTGCCGGGCTTTCTGCGAAGATCCGTCAAACCGTGACCTCAAGCGGCCTCAGCAGGTCGAACACCTGTTGCCGCATCCATTTCGCCATCGGCGCCCGATCCGTCCGTTTGTGCCAGACACCGATGATCTGCGCGGGTTCGATCGGCATGGGAGGGCGGAACACCCGCAGCCCGAAACCCGGCGCCAGTTGACGCGCCAACTGCTCCGGCACCAGTGCGATCAGATCGCTGCCGCTGACGGCCCGGCAGACGCCGGAAAAAACCGGCACCGTCATCGCGACCTGCCGCGACCTGCCAACCCGGGCGAGGGCTTCATCACCCATCGCGCTGAATTTTCCCTCTGGGGAAAACAGGACATGCGACAAGGCGCAAAAAATATCCATCGGCATGGCGGTGTCTTGGGCGATGCCGGTGATCCCCGGATTCTCTGTCCGCGCAATGACGACGTAGGGCGATTGAAACAGGGGTTCATAGTTTGCCCATTCGGGCAGATCCGTGTCGGGGAGCAAAGCCAGATCCGCGCCGTATCTTTCGAGGCTGTCGACGTAAGCATGGGGGACCAGGTCGATCAGTTGCGACCGGATGCCGGGCGCGGTTCTGTTCAGCAGGTCGCCCAGCGGCGGCATCAGCAGTTCGGCCATGAAATCGCTGGCGGCGATCTTGAAACTGCCCTTGGCCGCGGCAGGATCGAACGCGCCGGGCGGTGCCAGCAGGTCTTCGATCCGTTCCAGTTCCGCGCGCAGCCCGTCGCGCAGCGTTTCCGCGTATTGCGTGGTGACAAGCCGGTTGCCATGGCGCACGAACAAAGGATCGTTCAGCGCATGTCTGAGCCGGGACAGCGCACCGGACACCGCCGATTGCGACAGTCCCAGCCGTTCACCGGCCTTCACCGTCGATCCTTCACGAAACAGAGCGTCCAGAACCCGCAGCAGATTGAGGTCGAAAGTAGCGAAATTCATCTTGGCGATACCTTGTATAAAATTTAACGGTTTGCCGGATACCGTGCGGCGCCGTTAGGGTTGTGTCAACGAAAGCGCTTTCGTTTCACCCCAGGAAACAGGGAGAGAAACGA
Source organism: Thalassovita sp. (assembly GCA_033723255.1). Classification (GTDB taxonomy): domain Bacteria; phylum Pseudomonadota; class Alphaproteobacteria; order Rhodobacterales; family Rhodobacteraceae; genus Thalassobius. Next base: position 6,152 of record JAWVXM010000132.1, on the reverse strand, counting down.
TGAAAGACCTGATGACCGACCCGGCCGCGATCGAGTGGCTCGGCGTCAAATACAAGACGATCCTGAGCCCCGAACAGACCGGCGGCGCAATGTCCATCGTGGACAGCCTGTCGCCGGTGGGAAGCGGCCCGCCGCGCCATATCCACCATGCCGAAGACGAGGTTTTCGTCATGATCACCGGCACCTGCAGGGTCTGGATCGACGGCAAGGAAATCCTGGCCGGGCCGGGGGAAAGTGTTTTCATCCCGCGCGGCACCGAACACACGTTCAAGGTCGTGGGCGATGAGCCCAGTCGCCATCTGGTGATCCTCACCCCCGGCGGTTTCGAAGGGTTCTTCGCCGACATGGCCGCTGGGCAGTTCGCCATCCCGCAGGACATGGAACCGATCAATGTCTCGGCCGGGCGTCACAACATGACCTTCACCGGCCCGCCGCTGGACTGACCCGGTGGCCGAAAAGCATATCGTTTATCATATTCCGGTCTGCCCGTTTTCGCAGCGGCTGGAAATCCTTCTGGCCCAGAGGGGCCGGAAGGATGCGGTGGAATTCCGGGTGGTGGACATCACCAAGCCCCGCGATCCGGAACTTCTTGCCCTGACGCGGGGAACCACGGCGCTGCCGGTGCTGCAGACACCGGATGGCACGGTCCTGAAGGAAAGCCTCGTCATCCTGCGTTATCTGGACGAAGTGCTGCCGGGTTCGCCGCTCAGGCGCGCCGATCCGGCGGAACATGCGGTCGAATCCATGCTGATCGCAAAGGAAGGACCGTTCACGATGACGGGCTACCTTTACGTGATGAACCAGGATCCCGATCAACGCCAAACATTTCGCGAGAAGCTTCTGCGCCTTTACCGGGACATCGACGATTTCCTGACCCAGCACAATCCGGACGGGACCTATCTGTTTGATGGTTTCGGGCTGGCCGAGGCGGTCTTTACCCCGATTTTCAAGCGGTTCTGGTTCCTCGACTATTACGAAGGTTTCGACCTTCCCGATGACCCGGCCTATGACCGCGTACGGCACTGGCGAGAAACCTGCATGAGCCATCCCTGGACCGGTCAGGTGTGCCGCGAAGAAATCGTCAAACTGTACTATGATTATGCGCTCGGCGCGGGTAACGGGGCGCTCGTCGAAGGCCGGTCCGTATCCAGCTTCGTCTTCGATCCCCCGTGGCAGGATCGCCCCTGGCCGCCGCGCGATACCTATGCGGGATCGGCATCTGATCAGGCGCTTGGTCTGGTCTAACGTCAGGACCTGCGCGCGCGGGCCTGCTGCCTGCCTAGTCGAAATAATGCGCCCGGCACTCCGCTTCGCGCCCGCGCACCACGCGGTGTCCTTCCAGCGGGCCGTGGGTTTCGGTCACCACCGTCCGCGTGTGTTCGCGCCCGCCAATCTGGGCGAAATAGATCACCACCCAGTCATGGGTGCGCCCCAGGTCATGTGCCAGTGCGGTGTTGGAAAAAAGCGCGGTGAAATCCCAGCCGTCGCGATCCTCGTGCAGGATCGGCAGCCAGGCCTCACCGCTCGGATTGAACCGGCGCGGCGCGATCATCCGCAATTTCCCCGCCTCGGCCTCATGCCGGTAACGCCGGTCTACCTCCAGCAGCAGCGAAACGGGCGGTTCGGCGTGATCCTCCTCGCCCCGCCGCGATCGCCGCGCCAGCATCGCAGACAAGGACGCCCGGATCGCCGCCGCCTTGCGTGGCCCAATCCCCGAAACCTCTTCCAGCCGTCCGTCATGGGCCGCGATTTCCAGCGCCTCCAGAGTGTCGACATGCAGGGCGGCATGAATGTCGCGCGCGGTCTGCGGCCCGATGCCGGGGATCGCCTGGAACAATTCCTCCGGTTCCGCCTCGCCGCGCATCCGTTCCAGTTGCGCCCAGCGGCCGGTATAGGACATCTCGTCGATGGCGCGGGCCAGCCTGTCGCCGATCCCCGGCAGCTTCTCCAGCCCCTCGAACCCGTCCCGTTTCAGGATCTCGCCCGGTTCTTCCCCGAGATGGCGCACCGTGTCCGCCGCCGTGCGATAGGCGCGCACCCGGAACCGGTTGGCGCCCTGCGCCTCCAGCAGACCAGCCGCTTCCTCCAGCCGGTCGGCGATCTGTTCGCGCGACAATCCCTGTGCCATGACGCCTCCCATCAGCCATGAAGATCAAAACCAGAGTAGCAGCCGCGCCCGGCAAGTAAATCCGCCGCCTTTCCATTCCGCCCGCCGCATCCTATCCTTTGCTTTCTATCCGGCAAAAAGGCCCGGGACGATGAGCGTTCTTGTGCAACCACGGCTGATCAACGATCCCTTGGGCGATCCGGGGCTCTACCTGGATTTCCATTTCGGCCGCCGGGCGATCCTGTTCGATCTCGGCGATACCGCGCCCTTGTCGGCGCGCGAATTGCTGCGCGTATCGCATGCATTCATCAGCCACGCCCATATGGATCATGTCGCGGGGCTCGACCGGCTGCTGCGGCTGCGCCTGCACCGCCCGGGGCCGCTGACCCTGCTCGGCCCCGAAGGCTTCGTCGAGAAGATGCAGAACCGGCTCGGCTCTTACAGCTGGAACCTGCTGAATGAGACCTCGGTAGATTTCCGCCTCACCGTGCAGGTCTTCGACGGCGAAACGATCACCGAGGCCGCAGAATTCCGCGCCCGCGAAAAATTCCGCCGCCGCGATTTGGCGCTGCCGGACCTGCCCTCGGGCATTGTGCTGAGCGACCCCGAATTCGACATCCGCGCGGCGGCGCTCGATCACGGCATCCCCTCTCTCGCCTTCGCCTTCTGCCAGCGCCAAAGGTTCAACGTGAAGCGCAATCTGCTCGACGATCTCGGCCTGCCGGTCGGCCGCTGGATCGACACCGCCAAGGCGGCGCTGCGCGACGGGATGCCGGACGATTACGAGGTCGATGTGCCCGGCGCGGGGCGGGTGACCCTGGGCACCCTGAGAAAAGGCGCCTTCGAGGCCGGGCGGGGTCAGCATTTCGCCTATGTCGCCGATGCCGCCGACACAGCCGCGAACCGCGATAAGATCGTGGCGCTGGCGCGGGAGGCCGATCAGCTCTTCATCGAGGCCTATTTCCTTGATGCCGACCGCGACATCGCCACCGCCACCCGCCACCTGACCGCGCGCGCCGCCGGGGAAATCGCCCGGCAAGCCGGGACGCGCCGAGTCATCGCGTTCCACCATTCGGCGCGCTACGGCGGCGATGATGCGGATTTCGCGGCCGAGGTCAGCGCGGCCTTCAACGGTCCAAACAAAGCCCGCCTTCCCGAAACCTGAAATTTCCCCCGCGCCGCGCCTGTCACGGCGTGCTGCCGGGGGGCGGGCAGGGGGCCTGCGCTCATTGGCATCTGTACCGTTTCGCCCTGCAAAACGTACAAATACCCACAAAAACATGCGGCATGGAGGGGTGAGAATTTTGGTGGGAGATCAGCCCTTGGGCATGGTCAGGGTGATGCTGCGCCCCGACTTCACATAGCGCAGTTCGGTTTCGCCGATGGCGGCGATCTTGCCGCCGTCGATCCGGTCGCCGACCTTGACCTTCTTGTAGCGGCCATTGGAAAGCCGCACCAGCGCGCGCCGGTCGCTGGTTTGACCGTAAACGCCTATCAGGTTGATTTTGCGCAGGTTTATCTGGTTCTTCACCGTCGCCTGCCGGGCCACCGAGGCCTTGCTCGGCATTGTGGGCTGCACCTGTTGCGGCTTGAAGATCGACCCGGTGGCAAGCTGGGTTTCGGACGTCTGGGCTTCGTTCACGATCGCGGAAAAATTCGACGGCCGGTCCTTGGGCTTGAGCGAGGCCAGCACCGCCAATTCGGTCGGTTTCTCATTCCCCGCCAGTTCCTGCGCGCTCTCCGGACGCTCCCGCGGCCGTAACGCCGCCAGTTCCACGCGTGTGCGCCCGCCAAGGTTGCTGCGCTCGGTCTGTTCGATCAGGTCTTCGGGGCGCGGCTTGGGGCGCAGCCCGGCCAGCCGGGTGGTCTGGGGCGTGTCGATCGCGCCCTGGTCTTCCTGCCGTTCGGGCCATTTCGGCGGCGTGGCCGGCGGCGGGCCGGAATAGATCAGGATGCCCTCGGGCGAAAGCGCCCCTTCGGGCGTGGCCTTGACCAGTCCACGCTGATCGAAATCGAAATTTGTCCCTGCGTCGACCGGATCGGATTGTTCGGGCGGCGTGCGATCGTTCAGAATTCGCTGTGGATCGGGCAGGGCGACGGCGTCGAAGGCCAGGACCGGGTGATCGATCGAGGCGACATAGAGATCATCCAGAGCGGACGTGCCCGGCACCGCGGGCTGCTCCGGCGCCATCTGCCAGATGCCGCTGGTGGCATAGCGTTCCTCGGTCTGCTGAAGTGTCGGCGGCTGGGGCAGGTCCGGGGGCACTTCGGCCGATTCCACAACATCGGTGGAAAGGTCCGGCTCCGGTTCCAGTTCGGGATCGAGCGCCGCGTCCGGTTGCGGCGCCGGCAGGGCGATGGCCTCCTGCCCCGGGGGATCCGTCGTGGCGGTCGCAGGCGTGCCCAGCTCGGCCAGTTCCTCTTCGGTTGCTTCTTCAGGTGTCAGGGCCTCGGCGGTGGTTCGCGGCGTGTCGCGCCCGAACAGCGAGGCCAGCCCGTCGCCGCTGAGCGATGCCCAGGCGGCCGCGATGACCAGAAAGATCAACAGAAGCGCCGTCAGGACAAGCCCGAGATAGCGTGGTTTGCCGCCGATCCGGTCGTCCTTGCCGCGCGCGCCGAAAACCGTCAGGCGCTGCGCTTCGGTTTCGGGTTCCGGTACGGGCGGGGTGCCAGGCAGGGCTTCCGGGCTTGTCTGTTGCGGTTCCGCCGGTTCCTGCTTTGCCGCCTTGGAACGTTTGAAAAGCGACATGTGGCTGCCGCGTTCGGGCACCTGCGGGTCGGTCGGGCGCAGGCTGTCGGCCACGCCGAGCATCGCCGTTTCGGGATCGCCGTCCTTCGTTTCCGCGACCGGGGTCGGTTCTTTCTTCGGCGCCGGGGCCTCGTTGCCTGGAGACGGCGGGATCGAGCCCCGTTTCGCCCCGGCAAGCGGCGGCGCGCTGCTGGCTTCGGCAGCCCGTTTCGCGCGGACGGTGGAAAAGGATGGCACCGGGGCATCGCCCATATCGGAGGCGGCGGCCACGGGTGGCTGCGGTGCGGGCGGTTCGGCTTTCGGCGCGGGCGTTTCCGGCTGCGCTGCCTTCAGTATCTCTTCTTCTTCCGCGCTCAACGGCTTCGCCGGGCCAAGTTCCAGTTCGGCAAGCCGGGTGGCTTCTTCGTAATCCTCGGGTTCGGCCGGCGTGTCCGTGGCCGGGTCCGGGGCCGCCTCGGGGGTTCCGAGGATCTCGAAGTGCGGGACACCGATTGCTTCGATCAGCGGGGCCGGTTGTGGCGGCTCTTCCGGCTGCGGCACTGTTTCCGGGGCGGCGGGTTGTTCCGGCTCGGGCTCCGGTTCGGGCAGGCGGGCTTCGCCGATGACACGGATCGCTTCCCTGTCCGGGTCGACCGGTCCGCCGAACAGTTCTGTTGCCGCGTGGGTGCCGCCGAAGAACGGTTCGCCCACGAATTCGCCTTCCGCTGGTTGCGCGACGAAGCTGACCGGGTTGAACTGATGTTCGTGGGCAAAGGCTTCCGCCTCGGACAGGGTTTCGCGGGCGACGGCCGCGATATGCAGCTGGCCATCCTGTTCCACCCAGTCGACGGCCAGTTCGGACAAGTCATAGGGGGTTGCCCCGTCAAGTGCCCTCTGCGCCAGACCTTCGTATCCATCCGGGTCAGTGCCAGCTGTCGGAACGCTCAGGTATTTGACCTGATCGCCGGGCAGCACCAGCTTGGTCGTCAGTCCATCCGGTTCCAGCCGGAACGCGGTTTCGCGCAACTCCGAAAGGGCTGCGGTCAGGTCGTCGCTGTCGAACGGGACCGAGCCAACGCGGTGCCAGCCCGTCGGCACACGATGCAACAGGCCAATCCCTTCAAACGAAAGCGTCAAAGCAAAGTTCGGCTTCATGGCTTCGCTTTATCATCCTCTCCCAGTTGGCGGGAGTGTCATTGCAATCCCCGCGGATATTAGAGCGACTTCCCGCTCAGTGGAAGGGGAAGCGGGGGGGGGTTTTTTTAAAATTGCAAAAACAAACCCCAAAAAGATATAGTTGGGTGGGGGGGGGGGGGG
>JAWVXM010000131.1:0-7379 GCA_033723255.1 Thalassovita sp. | reverse complement strand
TGGACCGGGCACCGGCGGACCGGGGGGGGTTTGGGCACGGCGGCCCTCCGCCCAAGGCCGGAAGCCAAGGGCGGGATCCGGGCGTCCCCGGCGTCACCCACGCCCCGGCCGGGGCTGAATGACCACAGCAATTCGGCGGATGCCTTCGACAATATCACCCTGCTGGCCTTCGGGCAGCTCTGGCCGGTGCGGACCTGGGGCAGCCTGCTGCAACGGGCGCTGTACCAGTCCGAGAAACTGCACCGCTTCGAAGCAACGGCCCCCGAGCAGTTGAAGATCGTCAGGAACCGGGCCGAGCTGGAGGCGGTTCTGGACGCGCGGGCGCGAGGCGAGAGGATCACCGCCGGGATACTGGGCATCGAAGGCGGGCATGCGCTGGAGGGCGACATCGGCAATCTCGACCGGCTGGAAGCGGCAGGATACCGGTTGATCGGGCTGCAGCATTTCTTCGACAACGCACTGGGCGGGTCGCTGCATGGCGAGACAGGTCAGGGGCTGACCGATTTCGGCCGTCAGGTGGTGGAAGAGGCGGTGCAGCGCGGCATGATCATCGATCTGGCCCATTCCAGCCCGCAGGTGGCGCGCGACGTGCTGGCGATGACCGATATCCCGATCGTACTGAGCCATAGCGGCATCCATTCCTATTGCCCGGTCAGGCGCAACGTCCCCGACGCGTTGATGCGCGACATCGCCGCGACCGGCGGGGTGATCGGCATCAGCTACGGGGCCGACGTGACCTGCGGCCGGATCGATCCGGAGGGCATCGCGCAGATGATCGTCGCGGGTATCGCGGCGGTGGGCGAAGATCACCTGTCGCTGGGGTCGAATTTCAACGGGGCGGTGGAAACCGGCTTCGACAGCTCGGAACTGGCCGCGCTGACGCATGCCCTGCTGGCGGCGGGGCTGAGCGAGGCGCAGATCCGCAAGGTCATGGGGGAAAACATGCTGCGGGTATTGCAGGCACGGTTGAAATAGGCGCCACCGCCGCGCCGGTTTTCGCGCCCCGCCCCGCCGGATCAGTTGCCCGAGAAGGGGAAGGGCTTGTCCTCGGTGACGGCAGTCAGAAAACGGGCCACGCCGCGCATCCAGTCGGCCAGCTTGTCGCCGAAATCGGCGATCGCTTCATTCCGCTTGCCGGTGAACAGCAGAAAGCCGAATTGCAGCACCGCGCCCACCGCGAGGATGGTTTCGGCGATACCGAACAGCACCGCGAAGATGATCATGAAAAGCAGCCGCAGCCAGACCGCGCCCTTTTTCCCATCGTCGCCGGCAGCGGGGCCGCCGCCCTGTTCCGGCGTCACCGGTTCTTCGGTTTCGGGGACGTTGGATGCGGGGGTGTTGGAATCGTCGGTCATGTCAAAATCGCCTTTCGAAAGTAATAGAAACAACTGCGCCCGAGCCTAGCACGACCCGGGCGGCAGCAATTTGATCACAGACAAATCGCCCGGCGGATCAGGCGGTCGCCATCATGCCTTTTTCTTCGGCCAGTTCGCGCATCCGCTTCTGCAGCTTCTCAAACGCGCGCACCTCGATCTGGCGGATGCGTTCGCGGCTGACATCGTACTGGCCGCTGAGATCCTCCAGCGTGATGGTTTCCTCCGACAGCCGGCGCTGCACCAGGATGTCGCGTTCACGGTCGTTCAGCACATCCATCGCCTCGGCCAGCAGTTCGCGGCGCGCTTCCAGCTCGTCGCGTTCGGCGTAATCGGTGGCCTGGTCGGCGCCTTCGTCTTCCAGCCAGTCCTGCCATTCCATCGTGCCGTCCTCGGACCCGATGGTGGCGTTGAGCGATGCATCCCCGCCCGACAGGCGGCGGTTCATGCTGACCACCTCGGCCTCGGTCACGCCGAGATCATGGGCGATCTGGGCGACGTTTTCGGGACGCAGGTCACCTTCTTCCAGTGCGCCGATACGCGCCTTGGCCTTGCGCAGGTTGAAGAACAGCTTCTTCTGCGCGCTGGTGGTGCCCAGTTTCACCAGCGACCACGACCGCAGGATATATTCCTGGATCGAGGCGCGGATCCACCACATCGCATAGGTGGCAAGGCGGAAGCCCTTTTCGGGGTCGAAGCGCTTGACCGCCTGCATCAGGCCGACATTGGCTTCGGAAATCACTTCCGCCTGCGGCAGGCCGTATCCACGGTAGCCCATCGCGATCTTGGCGGCGAGCCGCAGGTGCGACGTCACCATCTTGTGGGCGGCTTCGGTATCCTGTTCCTCGACCCAGCGTTTCGCCAGCATGTATTCTTCTTCCGGTTCCAGCATCGGAAACTTGCGGATTTCCTGCAGGTACCGGTTCAGGCCACCCTCAGGGGACGGGGCCGGAAGATTTGCGTAGTTGCTCATTGTTCCCTGCTCCATTTTTTAATGTTTACAAGCTTAACATTCACATAGGCAGTCCCAAGCCCGCTTTCAAGGGGCCGAACATAACATAGATACGTCATATTGCTGCAAATCCGTCGAAAAAATTGCCTTTATGTCAGGGGGCTCACAAGCATGTGCAGTTTGTGACAGTCCACGCGAGGCCCATTCCCAACGCATGCATTATTGCATAAACAAAGGTACAATTTCCACAATTTCATGCATTTTATATGCACCCTATACCCCGGGCACCTTAATTCACCTATTCGAGGAATGGTTCCCATGACTTCTTCTTTGCAAGACACATTTCGCACCTATGCCCGGCCTGCCGGGCTGGCCTATCTCGTCATCATCGTGTTCGGCATCACCGCCGAAATGGGACTGCGGGGGCCACTGATCGACTGGACCGACGCCCAGACGACCGCGCAGGCGATTTCGGCCCATCGCGACCTGTTCCGCCTGTCCATCGGCGCCGACATGGTCATGGCGCTGTGCGACGTGGTTCTGGCGGTGCTGCTCTATCGCTTGCTGCGGCCGGTTGATGAAACGCTTGCCCTGATGGCGATGGTGTTCCGACTGATGCAGATGGCGATCGTTTCGGGCGGCATCCTTTACCTGTTCCAGGCGGAACAGATGCTGATCTGGGAAGACGACCTGCTGAGCGTGCTGCGCCGCCATGCCGCTGCCTATGATCTTGGCCTGCTGTTTTTCGGCGTCAACACCCTGATCACCGCCAACCTGCTGTGCCGCAGCGGGCTGTTTCCGACCTGGATCACCGCGCCGCTTGGCGTGTCCGGCCTGGTCTATATCGCGGGCAGCCTGAGCCGGTTCGTCGCCCCCGAGATCAATGCGGCGATGCAGATGGCCTATATCGTGCCGCTGTTCGCCGAGGCCGGTCTCTGCCTCTGGCTGCTGTTCGCCGGGCGGCGGGCGGTTCAGCCGGCCTGAGCCCCGAGCGCCGCGATCAGGGCCTCCATGTCCTCCGGCATGGGGGCCTCGAAGCGCATTTCTTCGCCGGTCACGGGATGTTTGAATCCCAGAACCGCCGCATGCAGCGCCTGCCGCGGAAAGGCCCGGGCGGCATTGACACCGGCAGTACCGATGGCCTTTTCCGACAGTTTGCGCCGCCCGCCATAGGTCTGATCGCCGATCAGCGAATGGCCGGCATGGGCCATGTGCACGCGGATCTGGTGGGTGCGGCCGGTTTCAAGCCAGCATTCCACCAGCGCCGCGACAGCCGGGTTGCCGAAGGTTTCGACGATCCGTACCCGGGTCACCGCGTGACGCCCGCCTTCGAACAGCACCGCCTGACGCTGCCGGTCGGTCTTGTGCCGGGCCAGACGGGTGGTGATCTTCATGATATTGCCGGGCTCAAAACTGACGCCCCGCACGCCGCGCAGGCGCGGATCGTGGGCATCGGGAACGCCGTAGCAGACCGCCCGGTAATAGCGGGTGACCGTGTGCTTTTCGAACTGTTCCGCCAGCCCGTGATGGGCCCGGTCGGATTTCGCCACCACCAGAAGCCCGCTGGTATCCTTGTCGATCCGGTGCACGATGCCGGGGCGCTTTTCGCCGCCCACGCCCGAAAGCGTGTCGCCGCAATGGTGCAGCAAAGCGTTGACCAGCGTGCCGCCCGGCGTGCCCGGCGCGGGATGCACCACCATGCCCACGGGTTTGTTGATGACGATCAGGTCGTCGTCCTCATAGACCACGTCGAGCGGGATGTCTTCGGGGCCGATATGGCTGTCCTCGGCCTGCGGCACGGTGATGTCGATCACGTCGCCCTCGGCCACCTTGGCCTTGGGGTCGGTCAGGGGCTTGTCGCCGCGGGTCACCTGCCCGTCTGAAATCAGCCGCGCCAGCCTTGTGCGCGACAGCGACGCTTCGGCTGGCACATCGCGCGAAAGCGCCTTATCAAGGCGGGCGGGCGGATCGGCCTGAATGGTGACGGAAAGGCGCGTGGCGGACATGGATGAAACCCCTGAACCGGAATTGCCGGCAAATCTGAAATTCCTGCGCCTGCTGGTGACGGTGCTGGCCGGAACGATGATTGTGGGCCTTCTAGTGATCATCACGCTGATTGTCATCCGCTTCCGGGACAAAAGCACCGATTTTCCCGCTGCGATCACCCTGCCCGACGGAACAGAGGCGCAGGCCTTCACCCAGACCAAGCTGTGGTACGCGGTGGTGACCGGCGACGACCGGATCCTCGTGTTCAGCCGCGAGACCGGCAAGCTGGTGCAGGAAATCGAGATCAGGAGCGAGGATTAGGGGGGCACTGCTTGGGTAGAATTCGGGACGGCCGCGGCCTGAGGTTTCAGGCACGAGGTCTGGATCGAGCCCGGAGTGACCTTCGTCGGCTCAATGACCGCGGCCCAGGGCATGTCCGGGACCTGCCCCAATGATCCGCTTTTGGGTGATTTCGCAAACGGGGATTTCGGCGCCACTGCAATGTGGATAGCGCGTGCACCCGAAAATCGCCCACAACCATGCCGATTGCGTCGTTGAACACGTTTCCAACCGCGTTGTGGGCTATTTTCCGGCTATCGCCGCCGGCGATAGATTGAGTATCTGAGTTTTCAGCGCATCACTGCAAATCAACAAAGATTTGCGAGCTGACACCCGCTTCAAGCAGGGCCTGCTTGATCTGATCGATCGCACTGGCGTCGGCTGAGCTGACGATGACCACATCGTTGACCACAAGCGAATACAACGGCGCGTCGGGCTCGAGGTTTGCCAGGTATTTCTCTGCGGCCAGTCGAGACTTCGGCCCCCATTTTCCGTCATAGGCAACGCCAATCGTGTACTGCACGTCCATGATCATTTCTTTGCTGACGGACTTGCCGTCGTTCAGATCCAGCAAGACCTGTTGAAGCGTTTCCTCATCCGTGACCCGCTCAGGAATAAACACGTTTGTGCAGGTTTCAACTTCTTTGTATTTGGTGATGGTCTTTGTGCCCTTTTCATTGGCGACGGCCCCGCCAATGATAGCGCCGGCGGCAGCGCCGGCATTATCCTTTGTCACGACTTTCCCAATGACGCCGCCAATGATCGCCCCGCCGATGACCTGTTCGGGATTTCCACCTTTGACGGTTTCCTGATACGGCACGCTTGTCGTTTCGCATCTTACCTCGTACGAACCGGCAAATGCCTGAGATGCAACAAGAATAGTCGCCGCTGCTGTTGCCAAAAGTTTCATTGTCTCGCTCCTTCTTACCGCAGGTCACAGTCGTATGGCCCTGCGCTTTATGACTGTCGTTTGTGTTACTCTTGCGGCCAACTGGCCATATCGTCGAGTGTTATTCAATAACAAGGCAGGATTCCGCCAGTTCCGAGGAGCGGGGCGGGCGTTCGTGGCATCCCGAAAAGGGTTCAAACGCTCTTACTTTGAAGTGAGTTCCCAAGGCTAAATTTCCGCTTCGAAGTTTCGCCCCCCAATGTCGGCAAAGTCCGCAAAACAGCCATTCGATCGGCGACGAAACCCGTCACGACGACCCAGCGGTCTTTTAGACTGTTGGTTGCCCGCCTGAATTGAGTCCGAAGCGGGCTTGGGCTTCCTGTTACAGGTCGCCAATTTTCCGCGGCGCATCGAACATGATCGGCGCAATGGGTGTTCCGTCATTTTGGATGGCGTGTTCCTTGAAAACGGGGGTATGTGCCGGGATCAGCGTTTCGCGCTGACCGACGCCCAGGAAGATGTGCTTGGAATTGTCACCCGTCACTTCGATCCAGTTCGGATCATCAAGTGTTCCCCTGTACACACCAACCGCCCCTTCGAAGCGTTCAAATGTCTGAAACAGCTTGGTGCCGCAGGTATTGCAGAAATTGATATAGATCTCTTTGCCACTGCCCTCGGATACATGGGTGTAGGTCTTTGGGCGGCCTTTGGTCACCTTGAAGTCGGAGGCGCCAAAAGCGGGTTGAACCATATAGGCTCCGCCGGTGGCTCTCTGGCAGAACCTGCAGTGGCACATCGTTATTCTGGCGGGTTGCGCAGAGACCTCATAGCGATTTTCTCCACATAGGCATCCGCCTTGGGCTGCTGACATAGCTCTACCTCGTAGATATCTCAGATCTGAACCATACAATGACAGGTTTCATAGATCAAAATTCCGGAAGGGCAATTGGATTGTGCTTGTCCCGGTATCTTCAGCGGCTTCTTGGTGGCGGCGGCGGTAGTGCGCGTATCCACGGCAAAAGATCACAGCATCAGCGAAGAAATCACTCGATCCCCCGTCGCGACAGCAAAGCCCGCGGCCAGCGCCCTCCCCCCTCGCGCTATGTAGAAGATGCCAACGCGAGGGCGGCGGATGGCTGCGGGCAGCCGCTCCACCGCCGGTGGTCGTCACTTCATTCCAGCCAGGTCCGGATGACCTCAATCCCCGCGCCGGCGTCGCCAAAGCGGCTGGCCGGGGGGCGGCCAGCCGCTGCCCGGGTGGCTGCTCCGCAGCGCTTCCCCCGGGCAAATGAACCCACTCACGGCATGTAATCGACCGGGGCGAAGCTTTCGGCGCGGGCGCGTTCCCAGCGTTTCATGTAGCCGAAGCCGACATCCTCGTTCCGCAGCAGGAACCCTTCGGGCAGGTAGGGATAGACCTCTTCGCCGGTGACCATGTCGCGGTCCTTTTCGCGCATCAACAGGTGATGCGGCAGGAAATCGCCCGGATGGTCCAGCCCCGCCGCCCCGGTCATTTCCGCCAGCGCCTTCAGCGTGTTCTTGTGGAAGCGGAACACCCGTTCGGACTTGTTGGTCACGTTCAGCGCCCGTTGCCGCAGCTTGTCCTGGGTCGCCACCCCCACCGGGCATTGGTTGGTATGGCAGGCCTGCGCCTGGATGCAGCCGACCGAGAACATGAAACCGCGCGCCGAATTGGCCCAGTCGGCGCCAAGCGCGAGGATCCGGGCGATATCGAAGGCGGTGACCATCTTGCCCGAGGCGCCGAGTTTCAGCCGGTCGCGCAGCCCCACGCCGCGCAGTGTGTTATGGGCAAAGGTCAGCCCCTCGACCAGCGGCATGC
>JAWVXM010000130.1:0-7388 GCA_033723255.1 Thalassovita sp. | reverse complement strand
GGTGCCTTCTCGCTTCCGGTTCTGTTCAAGCAGCAGGAAATCCCCGAGGGTGACATCCACATCAAGGTCACCGGATACCAGTGGTACTGGGGTTACGAATACACCGACCACGAATTCGCCTTTGACAGCTTCCTGCTGGGCCGCGACGAACTGGCCGATTACGGCTACGCCGAAGACGAATATCTGCTGGCCACCGACACCCAGGTCGTGGTTCCGGTCAACAAGGTCGTCGTGATGGACGTCACCGGCGCCGACGTGATCCATGCCTGGACCATCCCGGCCTTTGGCGTGAAGCAGGACGCGGTTCCGGGCCGGATCGCCCAGCTGTGGTTCAAGGCAGAAAAAGAAGGCATCTACTTCGGCCAGTGTTCGGAACTGTGCGGCAAGGACCACGCCTATATGCCGATCACCGTCAAGGTCGTGTCGGAAGAAGCCTATGCTGAATGGCTGGAAGGTGCGATCGAGGAGTATGCCGGCGATCTCAGCACCCTGCCGGCCATTCAGGTCGCTTCGGCTGAGTAAATCATAGGGCTGGTGCTCCGCCACAGGGGCGCCCCTTTCCCACCAAGACGGCCGCGCCCCTGCGCGGCTCTGGAAGGCAGAAGATGAGCGACGCAAGTCTCAATACACAGGCTCCGACTGGTGAAGCAGGTTTCGGCGATTATTTCGCGCTGCTGAAGCCGCGTGTGATGTCGCTTGTTGTATTCACCGCGCTGGTTGGCCTGCTCGCCGCACCGGTGGCCGTGCATCCGTTCATCGCTTTCTGTTCGGTCCTGTTCATCGCCGTTGGCGGCGGTGCTTCTGGGGCGCTGAACATGTGGTGGGACGCCGATATCGACGAGGTGATGAAACGCACCGCGTCGCGTCCGATCCCGTCGGGCAAGGTCGCGCCGCGAGAGGCGATGGCCATCGGGCTGACGCTTTCCGTTTTCGCGGTGATCATGCTGGGGCTGGCGGCGAACTGGATGGCGGCGGGGCTTCTGGCCTTCACCATCTTTTTCTACGCGGTCATCTATACCATGTGGCTCAAGCGCTGGACCCCGCAGAACATCGTGATCGGCGGTGCCGCGGGGGCGTTTCCGCCGATGATCGGCTGGGCCGTGGCAACCGGTGGCGTCAGCCTCGAGTCGGTGCTGATGTTCCTGCTGATCTTCATGTGGACGCCGCCGCATTTCTGGGCGCTGGCCCTGTTCATGAAGGCGGACTACGAAGAAGCCGGCGTGCCGATGCTGACCGTAACGCATGGCCGCAAGGTGACCCGCCGGCACATCCTGGTCTATACGATACTGCTGGCGCCACTGGCGATCGGCACCGGGATGACGTCGATTGGCGGGCCGATCTACATGACCGTCGCGGTGGTCCTGAACGCGCTGTTCCTGCTGGGAGCGGTCAAGATCTGGCGCCGGGACGAGGACATCGCGACCGTTGACAAGTATCGCGTCGAGAAAAGCTTCTTCGGCTTGTCGCTGATGTACCTGTTCCTGCATTTCGGTGCGATCCTCGCCGAGGCTGCCCTGAAACCCTATGGGCTGGGGGGCTGGTAAGATGGGATTCGAAAAAGTCGAGCACGAACTGCACAAGCGCCGTTCCAGCCGCAACCTGGGTGTTGGCTTGGTATTGGCCGCCTTCATCGCGATCGTATTCGGCATGACCGTGGTCAAGGTGTCCCGCATCGGGGACGAGCCTGCCCAGCAGCAGGGGGGCAACTGATCATGGCGATGGACCGCAAGACCAAGACCGTGGCCCAGCTTGTCAGCATCGTTCTGGTGATGGGCGCGCTGGCCTGGGCGTCGGTCCCGCTTTACGATCTGTTCTGCCGGGTCACCGGCTTCGGCGGCACCACTCTGGTGTCCGACGCCGGTGCCGACGAGATCCTCGACAAGACGATCAAGATCCGCTTCGATGCCTCGAAGGAACGGGACTTCGCTTGGGAGTTCAAGCCTGTCCAGCGCGAGATGGAACTGCGTATCGGCGAAACCGGACTGGCGTTCTATGAGGCCTACAACCCCACCGACCGTGCGGTTGCCGGTCAGGCTTCCTACAACGTGGCACCCTATGCCGCCGGTGGATTCTTCACCAAGATCGATTGCTTCTGCTTCACCGAACAGGTGCTGCAGCCTGGCGAACGGGTGACGATGCCGGTTACGTTCTACGTCGATCCCGAGATCGTCGAAGACCGCGAGGGCAAGTATCTGCACGAGATCACCTTGTCCTACACTTTTTACGAAATCGACCTGCCCGAGGTTCAGGCTTCGCTTGAAACGGGCAGCAACAGCAACCTAAACTAAAAGCCTTCCAACGAGGGAAACGCGATGGCGCACGAAAAAAATCACGACTACCACATTCTGGCCCCCTCTTTGTATCCCCTTCTGGGTGCAGTCTTCGGGTTCATCATGCTCTTCGGGGCGGTCCTTTACTTCCACAACGATACGCCTTGGGTTCTCCTGGCGGGCTTCGCAGGCGTTCTTTACGTGATGTACGGCTGGTGGGCTGAGACCATCAAGGAAAACCAGGCGGGCGACCATACCCCGGTTGTACGCATCGGCCTGCGCTATGGCTTCATCCTGTTCATCATGTCGGAAGTGATGTTCTTCTCGGCCTGGTTCTGGAGCTTCTTCAAGCACGCGATGTACCCGATGCATCCCGACGGGATCAGCCCCGCGGTCGATGGCGTCTGGCCGCCGGCGGGTATCGAGACCTTCGACCCGTGGCACCTGCCGCTGATCAACACGCTGATCCTGCTGTGCTCGGGGGCGGCGGCGACCTGGGCGCACCACGCGCTTGTGCATGGCAACAAGCGCAAGGAATTGGTCAGCGGCCTGCTGATCGCGGTTCTGCTGGGCCTGCTGTTCACGGTCTTCCAAGCTTATGAATACAGCCACGCGTCCTTCGGTTTCTCGGGTAACATCTATGGTGCGAACTTCTTCATGGCGACCGGTTTCCACGGTTTCCACGTGATCGTTGGTACCATTTTCCTGTTCATCTGCATGCTGCGGGCGCTGAAGGGGCACTTCACCCCGGAATCCCATATCGGTTTCGAAGCAGCTGCCTGGTACTGGCACTTCGTCGACGTGGTCTGGCTGTTCCTGTTCGCAGCGGTCTACATCTGGGGCGGCTAAGCCGGATACGGATAAGAAATCAAAGAAACCCGCGCCTTGGCGCGGGTTTTTCTTTTGTGCCTCAGACTGTGATCCGGCCCCTTCAGGCATGACAGCGGCCAGTCCAGCCGGGGCTTGGGGCTTGTGGTCAGGACCGCGCTATGCCGAAAGCACCGCCCCGGGGTTCATGATGCCGTTGGGGTCGAGCGCGGTTTTGATGCTGCGCATCATCTGCAGCTTCACCGGATCCCCGTAGCGCTCTAGATCCGCCACTTTCAGGCGCCCAACCCCGTGCTCGGCGCTGAACGAGCCGCCGAATTCCTGCACAAGGTCATGCACCACGCGCTGGACCGTTTCGCGCTGGCCCGGATAGTCCGATTTGTGCCGCCCATCCGCCGGGAACACGTTGTAATGCAGGTTTCCATCACCCAGGTGGCCGAAGCAGTTGATCCGGAAATCGCCCATCCCGCGCAGGGCCGCAGTGGCCTTTTCAAGGAAGTCGGGAATCGAGCTGAGCGGCAGCGATATGTCATGCGAACTGATCGCTCCGATCAGGCGGTTCGCCTCGGGAATCTGTTCGCGGATTTCCCAGAATTCGTGGCGCTGCTGTTCCGACTGCGCGATCAGCCCATCGGTTACCAGCCCGGCTTCGAGCCCCGCCGCGAAGATGTCTTCAAGGGCTCCGGCCGGATCAAGTCCCCGGGCAAGCCCCACGTCGATCAGCACCATCCAGTCGGGGTTTTCCGCGAAGGGGCGGCGGATTTGCGGCAGTTTCTCGGCCATGAAATCCAGACCCGCGCGATGGATAAGTTCGAAGGCAGAAACGCCTTCGCCGACATGGTCGCGCGCCAGCGACAGCAGCGAAAGGGCCGCGGCGGGGCTGTCGACCACCATCAAAGCGGTGCCTTCAGCCGCCGGGCGCGGGGCCAGTTTCAGGGCCGCGGCGGTGATCACGCCAAGCGTGCCTTCGGATCCGATCATCAGGTCGCGCAGGTCGTAACCGGTATTGTCCTTGCGCAGCCGTGTCAGCCCGTTCCAGATCCGGCCGTCGGCCAGAACCACTTCCAGCCCGATCGCCAGTTCCCGGGTATTGCCGTAACGCAGTACGTTCACCCCGCCGGCATTTGTCGCAAGGCAGCCGCCGATCCGCGCCGATCCCTTCGATGCGATCGTCATCGGGAAAAGACGGTCCACGGCTTCGGCTGCCGCATGGACATCCTGCAGGATCGCACCGGCCTCGGCCACCAGGACGTTTTCTTCGGGATACACCGCACGGATCGCCGTCATTCGTTCCAGCGACAGGAGCAGCGGCGATGGCCCCTCGGTGGCGATCTGTCCGCCGACCAGCCCGGTGCCGCCGCCATAGGGGACCACGCCTATGCGGGCCGCATCGGCCATGCGCAGAATCGTCGCCACCTGCTCGGTGGTTTCCGGCGCCAGCACGGCCCCTGCGTGCCCCTGCCAGTGGCCACGCGGTTCTTCCAGGTAGCGCGGTTCAACGGGGCGAAAGCTGCGTTCCGGCAGATGCGTGCGCAGCGAGTCGAGAAAGGCGGGGGTGACGGGTTTCAGATCCATGGCCAAAGGATTAGCAGGATCATCCGCGCCGTCCAGTCCTGCCACTATGGCCGCGGTCAGATCGGTTCGGTGCGCCCGCGCCGGTCCAGCCGGATACAGGCGTAAAGAACATGGGTGCGCCAGCGCCCGTCGATTTCAAGGTAGCTTTGCGCCACGCCTTCATATTTGAAGCCGCATTTTTCCAGCAGGTTGCGTGACGGTCTGTTTTCCGGCAGGCAGGCCGCTTCGATCCGGCTCAGATCCATGCGATGAAATGCATGATAGACAAGCCCCTCGATCGCTTCGCGCATGAAACCCCGCCGGGAGAATTTTTCCCCCATCCAGTATCCCAGCGTTCCCGACTGCGCGGGGCCGCGGCGGATATGATCGAGCGTGATCGCGCCGACCAGATCTTCGCTGTCGCGCCGGAACATGAACAGCGGCAATGCGGTGTCGTTCTTGATGGCGCGGTTCGACCAGTAGACCCGGTTGGCGAAGGATTTCCGGCTCAGATGATCGGGCGACCAGGACGGTTCCCAAGGCTTCAGGAAGCTGCGGCTTTCGCGGCGCAGTTCGGCCCAGGACCTGAAATCGGAATGCACGGGGGGCCGCAACGTCAGGCGGTCGGTTTCAATCCGGACCTGTCGCTTCGGCCTCAGCATTAGGCGGCACGCCTTTCCTGCAGCGCCTCTAGGCTCGGAGCCCGGTCCACCGGGCCATAAAGGGCAAGCGCGGCGGGGGCGCTCACGGCCATTGTTTCGGCGAAAGCGGTGACATCGCTCAGGCTGACGGCGTCGATCTTGGCAACGACTTCGGGCAGGTCAGGCACGCGGCCCCAGATCTGTACCATCCGCGCCAGCCTTTCGGCCCGGTTCGACGGGCTTTCCAGGCCCATCAGCATGCCGGCCTTCATCTGCACCCGGGCGCGGTCGACTTCTTCGTCCGTCATGTCCTCGGCGGCACGCTTCATCTCGTCCAGCGTGACGGTCGAAAGCTCTTCCAGCTGTTCCGCCGCGGTACCGGCGTAAACGGTCATCATGCCGGTATCCACATAGGCTCCGGCCTGTGCGAAGATCGTGTAGCACAAACCGCGCTTTTCGCGGATTTCCTGGAACAGGCGGCTGGACATGCCGCCACCCATCACGTTGGCATAGATCTGGGCGGTATGGATCGCGTCGCTGCCGTAATCGGGGCCTTCGAAGGCGATTGCGAAATGCGCCTGTTCCAGAGGCTTCACCTTGCGGAATTCGCCACCATGGAACCGGGCCACATCGACGCTGGCCGAAATCACCGGCGACAGGTGACCGAACAGGCGCTCGGCCTCGCGCACCAACTGGTCATGGTCCACCGCCCCGGCGGCCGACAGGATCATCTGGCCGGGGCCGTATTGTTCGGCCACGAACCGCGCCAGGTCATCACGGGTGAAGCCGCGGACCTTTTCCGCCGGACCAAGGATGGTCCGGCCCAGGGGCTGATCGGGATAGGCCTTTTCTTGCAGCCAGTCGAAGATCACGTCGTCGGGCGTATCCAGCGCCTGGCCGATTTCCTGCAGGATCACGCCGCGTTCGACTTCGATTTCGCGTTCGTCGAAGATCGGGTTCAGCACGATATCGGCCAGCACGTCCAGCGCCAGCGGTACGTCGGCCTGCAGCACACGGGCGTAATAGGCCGTCACCTCGCGCGAGGTATAGGCGTTGAGGTAACCGCCCACGTCCTCGATCGCCTCGGCGATCTGCAGCGCACTGCGGGTCTTGGTGCCCTTGAATGCCATGTGTTCAAGGAAATGCGCGATGCCGTTCTGTTCGATCCGTTCATGCCGCCCACCGGCCAGAACCCAGATGCCGATCGAGGCCGATTCCAGCCCGGGCATATGTTCGGTGACGATCCGGAAACCGTTGGAAAGGGTGTGAAGTTCGACGGTCACTTTGCGATACGGTCCTTGATCAGCGCCTCGATGGCCGCCAGATCGTTGTCGATCCGGGTCACCCGTTCCGGACGGTCATACAGGTCGGCCATGCGGGCGGGCAGGGCCGGGTACTGGCCGCTGGCTTCCTCGACCGCCGCGGGGAACTTGGCGGGGTGTGCCGTGGACAGGGTGATCATCGGGACATCGGCGTTGCGGGTTTCATTTGCAACCTTCACGCCCACGGCCGTATGCGGGCAGAGCAGTTCGCCGGTGACGGCGAACATGTCGCGGATCGTGGCGCGGGTTTCGTCTTCGGAGCAATGGCCGCTGTCGAACACCTCGCGCAGCGCCTGCAGCGCGCCCTGGCTGACGGTGAATCCGCCTTTCTGCAATTCGTCCATCAGCTGCGAAACCGCCGCGCCGTCCTGATCATAGGCATAGAACAGCGCGCGTTCGAAGTTGGAACTGACCTGGATATCCATCGACGGGCTGATCGAGGGGACCACGCCCTCGGGCTTGTATTCGCCGCCGCTCAGGCAGCGGTGCAGGATATCGTTCTGGTTGGTGGCGACCACCAGCCGGTCGATCGGCAGCCCCATCTTCTTGGCGATGAAGCCCGCGAAGATGTCGCCGAAATTGCCGGTGGGCACGGTGAAGCTGACCTTGCGGTGCGGCGCGCCGAGGCTGACCGCGGAGGTGAAGTAATACACCACCTGCGCCAACACCCGGGCGAAGTTGATCGAATTGACCCCGGCCAAGCGGACCCCGTCGCGGAAATCGAAGTGGTTGAACATGTCCTTCACGCGGGCCTGGCAATCGTCGAAATGCCC
>JAWVXM010000129.1:0-7428 GCA_033723255.1 Thalassovita sp. | reverse complement strand
GGCCAGCGTCTGGTTCTCGTATTTCAGGTCCAGATCCTTTTGCAGATCGCGTCGGTTCAGCGGGTGCGCGGTGGGCCGATAGGCCCCGTCGGGCTGCAGTTCCAGATCCCACCACCATTTCTTGGTGTCGTTCAGCCCGCCATTGCCCACCGCATCGTCCAGCTTCGCCAGCGGCCGTGCCAGCGCGGGGATGTTCGACGCGGCCCAGCGGAACGGCGCTTCGGCGAACAGTCCTTCAAGGTTCCACGGGCAGGTCTTCATGCAGCGCCCACACATCGCGCCGCCTTCGGTGGTGATCCGGTAGGTGGCGCATTTCTGGCTGTCGGATTTCCAGATCTCGTAACCGTTGAACATCAGCTTCGGTCCGGCGGTGATCGCGCCTGAGGGGCATTCGCGGGCGCATTTGTTGCAGCTTTCGCAAAACGCCTGCAGCCCGAAATCGATCGGCTTGTCATGCGCCATCGGCATGTCGGTGGTCACCACACCGGATTTCAGCCGCGGCCCCAGATAGGGGTTCAGGATCACCTCGCCGATGCGGCTGACCTCGCCCAGGCCGGACAGCAGAAGAAGCGGCGGCTGCAACACCTCGCCATCCATCACTGTATGCGCCTTGGCGCTGTATCCAAGATTGCGGATATGCTTGGCAATCACCCCGCCCAGCAGGGAAAACCGCAGGTAGGCGCGCATCGATTGGGCGACGCTGATCCAGTCGTCGCCGCTGGCCCCTTCCATCGTTTCATAGCCTTGGTCGATGATCATGCTGATCGCCTGGTCATGCGGCGGGTCGATGGGATCGCCGGCGGCGTCGTGGGAATACCAAGCCCAGTCCGGGCAGCGGCTGAGCCCCACCGCGTCAACACCGAGGAAATAGCTCGCCGCCTTGATGTTGGCCGCGTTTTCCTGCGCATTCGACGGACGCAGGCCACGTGGATCCGGATCACCATTCTGGATCACCACGAAGGCGCCAAGCGCCCGACGCTGCGCGAAGCTGGGCGCGGATTTGCGCGCGTAATACCCGCCCTTGGCGCCGTCCTGCAGTTTCTTGCCCATGTCGCCGAACTGGGCGCGGGCGAACATGTCGGTGCGCTTGGGCACGCGGGCCACGTTGGCTTCGTCAATATGGGTAGTCGGCGTTTCGACCCGTTTCAGGCGCTCGAACGGGTGCGGGCCTTCGGCAAAGCGGCGCTTGGCGAAAGGATCGCGGTTCAGGGCCGACTTGGTGAAACCCTTGCCCAGCCACCAGGCCGGGCCCTTGGTCTTGAACCACGGCTGTTCGGCCATAGGCGCCAGCGGCTTGTCGGCGATCAGCGGCAGGTCGCAGGTGACGGCGGCCAGTCCGAATCGGTCGCCGATCCAGGGGGCGCAAAGTGTATCGCCCTCGACCGTGGCCAGCCCCGCTGCGACCGCCAGCCGGTTCAGGTCGACATCCGACGAGGCGCCGGAATGCGCCTTGGCCTGCCATCCCAGCAGACGGATGTAATTGGCCAGAACGGCGGCGGTTTCGTTGGCGCGCAGGCAGGCGCGTTGCGCCTGCGCGTCGGCAATCCATTCGGTGCCGGGTTCGTAGGGATCGGGATCGCGCGGGTATTCGTAGAGAAAGACCAGCGCATATGTATGGCCGTCGATGCCCGATGGCGGGGCTTCCATCGCCTCTTTCAACTCGGCCATGATCACGTCGATTCCCGAGGCCAAGGTCTTGGTCTGCCGGGTGCGCAATTCCTCGGCCAGCCGGTCGATATCGGGGTTGCGCACGGGGTCGGCCAACCGCATGCCGGCGGACAGGCGGCAGATGCCGATCATACTGGCATCGGAAAAATAACCGAAAGCTTTCAGGTGGTTGGACCGTTCCAGCGGATCGGCGGGAATGGTCGCACGGGTCTTGTTGACCATGCCGTCGCGGATCGCGTCCAGCATCGCCTGGTATTCGCCCATCGCGTTGACGATGCTTTCCGGCGCATCGGGGTGGCGGAACGATACCGGCCCCCATGCGGGTACCTGCCCGAGATCCGGCAACTCGCTTTGCCGCCTCAGCCGTTCAAGCGGATAGGACCCCATGTGAACGGGCCTGCCCTTGGATGAAAAGAAACGCAGGCCCATGGTTCCTCCTCTTCCTGAGCGCCCCGCATTCTGGCTGTTCCGCATCGGAAGATGCAAGCAGGTTTGCCTGTTTTTCGGGCAGCCTGCGAGAATGGCTTGGGCCAAACGGAAATTTATAAATTTTACCAGTTGATAAAAAATAATCGCAAGACATACTGAGACGAAGCGTTAAGCGCAGTGGAGGTATCGATGACTTCAAATGCATTGACGCCGGGAACCGTTGCGGGGCGGTTGCCGGCGGAACAGTTGGCGGAGAATTTTTCCGACCTGCACCCGCCGTTGGACGATCACGAGGCGCTGGTGGCGGCGGACCGGTGCTATTTCTGTCACGACGCGCCCTGCATGACGGCCTGTCCGACCAGCATCGACATTCCGCTGTTCATCCGCCAGATCGCCACCGGCACGCCGAAAGCCGCGGCAAAAACGATCCTGTCGCAGAACATCCTTGGCGGCATGTGTGCCCGGGTCTGCCCGACCGAAACGCTGTGCGAACAGGCCTGCGTGCGCGAAACTGCCGAGGGCAAGCCGGTCGAGATCGGCAATCTGCAGCGCTATGCGACCGATACGCTGATGGCATCGGGGACGCATCCGTTCGAACGTGATGCGCCGACGGGCAGGAAAATTGCCATCGTCGGTGCCGGGCCTGCGGGCCTGTCCTGTGCGCACCGTCTGGCGATGAAAGGCCACGATGTGACCGTCTATGACGCGCGGTCCAAGCCGGGCGGGCTGAACGAATACGGTATCGCGTCGTACAAATCGGTTGATGGTTTCGCCGCGAAAGAGGTCGACTGGCTGTTGCGGATCGGTGGCATCAGCATCGAGAATGGGAAAACGCTGGGCGGCGGGGTGTCGCTGGATCGGCTGCGGGCGGATCACGACGCGGTGTTCCTCGGGATCGGGCTTGCCGGCGTGAACGCGATGCGGGTCGAGGGCGAAGACAAGGATGGCGTTCTGGACGCGGTGGATTTCATTTCCGGCCTGCGCCAGGCCATGGATCTGGCCTCGGTCGAGATCGGCCGCGACGTGGTGGTGATCGGCGGCGGTATGACCGCGGTGGACGCCGCGGTGCAGGCGAAACTTCTGGGGGCGCTGAACGTCACGCTGGCCTATCGCCGTGGCCGTGACCGGATGAATGCCAGCGTCTTCGAACAGGATCTCGCGGCGTCGAAGGGCGTGCGGATCATCACCAATGCCGCGCCCAGGGCGGTGATCGGCAACGGCGCGGTGCGCGCGGTCGAGTTCGAATATACCGACGACGATCTGAACGCGACCGGCCAAACCTTCCGCCTTGCCGCCGACCAGGTGTTCAAGGCGATCGGCCAGACATTGGGCGGCAGCGAGTTGCCGGATCTGGAGGGTGGCAAGATCGCCGTCACCGGTGCGGGCCGCACCAGCATGACAGGCGTCTGGGCAGGGGGCGATTGCGCCACGGGGGGCGATGACCTGACCGTGACGGCGGTGGCCCAAGGCCGTGATGCCGCCGAGGACATTCACGCCGTGCTGTCGGCGTAAGCAAGGGGAGATACGCAGATGGCCAATCTCGCAAGCGACTTCATCGGGATCAAATCCCCCAACCCGTTCTGGCTGGCATCAGCGCCGCCCACCGACAAGGAATACAATGTCCGCCGCGCCTATCAGACCGGATGGGGCGGCGTGGTGTGGAAAACGCTGGGGTCCGAAGGTCCCCCGGTGGTGAATGTGAACGGGCCGCGATACGGTGCCGTATGGGGTGCCGACCGCCGCCTGCTGGGGCTGAACAATATCGAACTGATCACCGACCGCCCGCTGGAGGTCAACCTGCGGGAAATCAAGTCGGTGAAGCGTGATTACCCCGACCGCGCGCTGATCATTTCGCTGATGGTGCCCTGCGACGAAGACAGCTGGGCCGACATCCTGAAGCGGATCGAGGATACCGGCGCCGACGGGGTCGAGCTGAATTTCGGCTGCCCGCACGGCATGGCCGAACGCGGCATGGGATCGGCCGTGGGGCAGGTGCCGGACTATATCGAAATGGTGACTCGCTGGGTGAAGAAACATTCGCGCATGCCCTGCATCGTGAAGCTGACGCCCAATATCAGCGATATCCGCAAGCCGGCCGAAGCCGCGCTGAAAGGCGGCGCCGACGCGGTCAGCCTGATCAACACGATCAATTCGATTACCAGCGTAGACTTGGACGATTTCGCGCCACAGCCGACGATCGACGGCAAAGGCACCCATGGCGGTTATTGCGGCCCGGCGGTGAAGCCGATCGCGCTGAATATGGTGGCCGAGATCGCCCGCAACCCCGAAACCGCCAACCTGCCGATTTCCGGCATCGGCGGGGTGACCACATGGCGCGATGCGGCGGAATTCATGGCGCTTGGCGCCGGCAACGTGCAGGTCTGCACCGCAGCCATGACCTATGGCTTCAAGGTGGTACAGGAAATGATCTCGGGGCTTTCCGATTACATGGATCGCAAGGGGTTCGCATCGACCTCGGAGCTTGTCGGCCGCGCGGTGCCGAACGTGACCGACTGGCAGTATCTCAACCTGAACTATGTCACCAAGGCCAAGATCGACGAAGACGCCTGCATCAAATGCGGCCGGTGTTTCGCCGCCTGCGAAGACACCAGCCACCAAGCGATCGCCATGTCGGAGGACCGGGTGTTTTCGGTCAAGGACGAAGACTGCGTGGCCTGCAACCTGTGCGTCAATGTCTGCCCGGTTGAAGGCTGCATCAGCATGGAACGTGTCGCGCCCGGCCAGGTGGACCCGCGCACCGGCGAGGTGGTGCCGGTAGACTATGGCAACTGGCTTGAGCACCCCAACAACCCGGGCAATTCCTGCGCGGCGGAATGACATGGTGCGCCCTTGCAGGGCGCGCTTCATGTCTCAGGAAAATGCCTGCGGCATTGTCTTTCGGGGTTTGCCTTCGGCGGGAGTATTTGGGCCAAGAAGAAACCGGGGGATCTTATGGCGCCAGAAGTTTGCGGTACATGGTGTCGAGGAAGGTTTCTGCCCCTTCGATCGGGTCGGCTTCGCCTTCTGTCAGGATCGAGATCTGGACTTCGAAATCGGCGTAATGCTGTGTGGTCGCCCAGATTGAGAAGATCAGGTGGCGCGGGTCCGACTTGGCAAGCTTTCCTTCCTCCATCCAGCGCGCGATCAGGGCGGTCTTTTCTTCGAAAAGATCTTTCAACCCGTCTTCCAGGTGCGGTTTCATCCGCGGTGCGCCCTGCAGGATTTCATTGGCGAAAAGCCGGCTTTCGCGCGGGTATTCCCGGCTCATCTGCACCTTGCGATGGACATAGGCGAGGATTTCCTCAAGCGGATCGCCGTCGGGCTTCATGTGCGCCAGCGGGTCGAGCCAGTTTTCCATCAGCTTGTTCAGAAGCGTCACGTGGATCGCTTCCTTGCCGTCGAAATAATACAGGATATTTGGTTTCGACAGGCCCGAGGCTTCGGCGATCTGATCCAGCGTCGAGCCGCGGTAGCCGTGTTGCGAAAACACGTCCAGCGCGGCATCCAGGATACGCTTGCGATTGCGCAGCTGAATGCGGCTTGGTTTCTTTTCGGTTTTGGTCACGTCGTCCATTCTACCCTCCGCCCGGGCTGAAGCGTGACCCTAGCCTGACAAATCCTTTTGGTCCAGCACGGGCTGAGGTTTCGATGCCGACTGCCTTGGCCGGCGCACCGGTTTCGGTGAAAAATACCGGTGGCCTGAAGCCAGATCCGGACGATATTTTCCACCACATGGCGATAAAGCGCTTCCTTGATGGCGAAGTAATGATGCAGATTGGTCTTGGGCAGCCCGGTCAGATAGGCGACCAAGCGGATCCTGGCGCGGCCGAAACCCGCTTCGGAAAAGACTTTTTCCGCTGCCGCCAAAATAGGCTTTTGGCTTTCCCGGCGGCGATCTTTTTTGCTGCTGGTGCGCGGCTGGACTGGCATGGCGGAAACTGCCTGGGGAAATTTCTTGACCGGTCGGTCGGGCTGTGGTGTCGTGAATTTGACCATATGGTAAGAAATTGCATGAAGCAAGAGAGCAAGGGCCCGTCAGAGGCCTGCTCAGCAAGGGAGATGTCTGATGGCCGTGCATGGCGATAATCTGAAGATCAATGGCGACCGCCTGTGGGAAAGCCTGATGGAAATGGCCAAGATCGGGCCGGGCGTCGCGGGCGGCAACAACCGTCAGACCCTGACCGATGCGGATGCCGAGGGCCGTGCCCTGTTCCGGAAATGGTGCGAAGAGGCCGGCTGCACCATGGGCGTGGACAAGATGGGCAGCATGTTCGCCACCCGCCCCGGCACCGATCCGGACGCCCTGCCCGTTTACATGGGCTCGCACCTGGACACCCAGCCGACGGGCGGAAAATACGATGGCGTCCTAGGGGTTCTGGGCGGGCTGGAAGCGATCCGCACCATGAACGATCTTGGCGTGAAGACCAAGCATCCGATCGTGCTGACCAACTGGACCAACGAGGAAGGCACCCGGTTCGCGCCGGCGATGCTGGCCTCGGGCGTGTTCGCGGGCAAGCACGATCTGGACTGGGCCTATGATCGGGTCGATGCCGAGGGCAAGACATTCGGCGACGAGCTGAAGCGGATCGGCTGGGCCGGCGAGGAAGAGGTCGGCGCGCGCAAGATGCACGCGATGTTCGAGCTGCATATCGAACAGGGCCCGATTCTTGAGGCCGAGGGCAAGGATATCGGCGTTGTCACCCACGGTCAGGGGCTTCGCTGGGTCGAATGCACGGTGACCGGCAAGGAAAGCCATACCGGATCGACGCCGATGCCGATGCGCAGGAACGCGGGCCGCGGGTTGGCGCGGATCACCGAGCTGGTGCACGAGATCGCGATGAAGCATCAGCCCAACGCGGTGGGGGCGATCGGGCATATCGATGTCTATCCCAATTCACGCAACATCATCCCGGGCAAGGTGGTGTTCACCATCGATTTCCGGTCGCATCTTCTGCATGTTCTCGAGGCGATGATGGACGAGTTTGCGCAAAAGGCGCCGGGATTGTGCGGGGAAATCGGCGTGTCGCTCGATTGGGATATCGTCGGCCAGTTCAACCCGCCGGCTTTCGACGAGGGGTGTGTTGCAGCGGTCCGCAGCGCGGCCGAGCGGCTGGGGTACAGCCACATGGATATCGTGTCCGGCGCCGGGCATGACGCCTGCTGGATCAACGACGTGGCGCCGACCGCGATGATCATGTGCCCCTGCGTTGACGGGTTGAGCCATAACGAGGCGGAAGAGATTTCCCAGGAATGGGCGGCGGCGGGGGCGGATGTTCTGATGCATGCCGTTTTGGAAACGGCGGAGATCGTGGAGTAGGCTTGGAGAATTGG
>JAWVXM010000128.1:0-7459 GCA_033723255.1 Thalassovita sp. | reverse complement strand
CGCGGCGCTCAAGCCCCACCAGGTCAAGCATGGCCATCACATGGGCATCCGCCTCGGCGCCCCAGCGGCGGCGGTGTCCGAAGACGGCGCCCGCCTTGACGTTTTCCGCCACGTTCATCGAAGGCAGCAGTCGCACCAACTGGAAGGTTCGGGCCACGCCAAGCCGGGCGATGTTCTGGGCCGGCAACCCGTGGATCGGCTGGCCGCGCAGGCTGATTGCGCCGGAGCTGGGGGCGAGCGCCCCCGAAATCAGGTTCAGCGTGGTCGATTTGCCCGATCCGTTGGGCCCGATCAGGCCGACGACTTCGTGCTCGGCGACATCGAAATCGAGATCATTGACCGCCACCAGGCCGCCAAAGCGTTTGGTCGCCCCGCGCAGGGACAGGACGTTTCCGCCAATCCGCATCACAGCCCCCCTCCGCGGCCGAGCCGCGCATTGATCTGTTGCATCAGCCCGACGAAGCCGCGCGGCAGCAAATAGACGATGGCAAGGAAGCAAAGCCCCAGCAGCAGCGTGGTCTGGTTCGGGAACGAGGCCGAAATCGCTTCCCACAGGAAGGCGAAGGGGATGACCCCGACGACCGGTCCCCAAAGCTTGCCGGTGCCGCCAAGCAGCGCCATGATCACCACCTGGAAAGACAACATCGGCGTGAAGGCGATCAGCGGTTCGATATAGCCGTAGCGCGGGGCGAGGACGGCGCCGGTGATCGCCGCCACGGCCCCCGGGATCATGAACAGCAGTACCTTGGCGCGGGCTGTGTTGATGCCGGCATGGCGCGCGACCTCTTCGTCATCGCCGATGATGCGCAGGGCGAAACCAAGGCGCGAGCGACCGATCAGCCAGCCGGCCGCAAAGACAAGCGCCGAGAGACCCAGCAGAATCCAGTAGAAGGTGTGTTCCATGAACCAGATGGAAATCAGGATCCCCTTCTGGCCGGTCTCGTTCTGGACATAGGTGATGATCTGGCGGATGAGCTCGGCCAGGCCAAGCGTGAAGATCACGAAATAGACCCCGGACAGGCGCAGCGTGGCCAGCCCGACAAGCGCGGCGACGATTGCCCCCAGAAGCCCTGCGATGGGCAGTAGCGCCCAGAACGGCAGGTAGTCCAGCCCGATGGCCGTGGTGTAGGTGCCAAGGCCGAAGAAGGCCGCCGTCGCGAGAGAGATGTAATGGGTCGGACCCGAAAACAGCGCCCAGCTTGTCGAAAGGGCCGTGAACATCGCGATATTGACCGCAAGGGTCACCGTGAAATCCCCCGCCACCCAAGGCAGGCAGGCGGCAAGTGCCAGCAGCAGGGCGCCAAGCCCCAGATCACGCCAGTCTCTGGTGCTCATGTCGCCCTCCGTCCGAACAGGCCCTGCGGGCGGAACAGCAGGATCACCAGGAACAGGATGTAGGCGGCTGCCAGGGTCAGGCCCGGGTCGATCACGCGGGCGACAAAGGTTTCCAGCACGCCCAGCAGCAAGGCCGCGACGATGGTGCCGCGCACGTCCCCGACGCCGCCCATGATCACGATGACCAGCGCCTTGAGCGTGAAGGTCACCCCGGTCGAGGCATCCAGCGTCAGGAACATCGAGATCAGCGCGCCCCCGGTGGCGGTGACCGCACCGCCAAGGGCAAAGGCCAGCGCCGCAAGCCGCGCGACGTTGATCCCTACGAGCCGCGCACTTTCGGGCGAAACCGCGATGGCGCGGATCGACATGCCGGCACGGCTGCGTTCAAGCCAGAGGTAGAGAAGCCCGCAGATGACCGCGGCGGCCAGGAAGGCGGCGACGCGGTTGAGGCCGTAATTTTCGCCCAGGAACGTCACAGGACGGGCGAGGTGGGAATAGCTGAAATAATCGCCTCCGAAGGCCGCCAGCATCAGCCCCACGGCGACGAAGGACAGGCCGAACGTGGTCAGGATCGCATCGACCTCGAGCTGCCCGCGAGATTTGGCGCGCCGTACAAGCGGGGCAAGGATGATCGCGTAGATCAGCCAGTTCAGAGCGAAACTCACGGGGGCCACAAGGAAGATAGTCAGGAGCGGGCTGACTTGCCCGGCGCCCCAGAACCAGAAGGCGGCGAAACCGCCCGCGACCAGCATCTCGCCGTTGGCGAGGTTCATGATCCGCGACATGCCGTATTGCAGGTTGAGCCCCATCGCGATCAGCGCATAGGTCCCGCCCAGCAACAGGCCGGTGATCAGAATATCCATTTCTTTTCGTTCCGCTCGGGGAGTTTCGGGTTATTGGTCGGAAGCCGGGCCGGTCCTGCATCAAGCTGAACCGTCCCGGCTTTTGTGTGGTCAGTCGGGGGGATTATTCCCAGCCGGTCTTGACGCGGACGTGCACGGCGCCTTCACGACCGGTCGAGGCGACGCCCTTGAACACGCCGTCCTGCCACTGGCCGACGGTCCAGTAGGAGGCGTTGTTGTTGTTCTCGTCCCAGCTGATCGTGCCCATCACGGTTTCGAAATCGTGGTTGGCGATATGATCGGCCACCACGGCGCGATCGGTCGAAGCGGTGGCTTCGATTGCCTGCTCGAGGATCTGGAACGAAGCATAGGTCATGCCCGAAGCCCAGAAGTCGGGGGCCTGGCCGGTCACTTCCATGTGGCGCTTGGCATATTCCTGGAACGCGGCACCATCGGCATGGACGCCGCCTGCGCCCAGCACGTTGTTGGCGGCCGCACCATTGGCACCCTGATAGGCGGGGAAGGCGGTCGCCACGGCGGTGTAGAAGGCCTTCACGTTAAGCCCTTCGATCTTGGCCTGCGCGGTCAGCCCGAACGTGTCCGGCGGGTAGGACCAGGCCACGAAGGCATCGGGATTTGCATCCTTCGCGCCCTTCACAACCGGCGACAGATCCTGCGTTCCCAGCGGATACGAGGTGTCATAGACGATATCGAAACCGGCGTCGGCGAATTGGGGACGGGCGACTTCGGCCAGTTCGATGCCGAAAGCGTCGGCCACGTTGACCATCGCCACGCGGCTGCCGATCTCACCACGCTCACGCAGTTCGGAGAGCACCTCGACCACGCCACCGGCAAGCCCCGTGGCGCCGCCAAGGGTGAAATACATGTTGGGGAACTTGGTCGACAGTTCCTCGATCTGGTCGGAGATCGCGGTATGGGTCAGCATCGGGTAGCCGTAGCGCGCGAAGATCGGGGCCGCGGCGATGTTGAGCCCGGTGGAGTAGGGGGCGAGGATGAAATCCGCACCGTCCTGCGTGGCCAGGCGCTGCACCGCCTTGATGGTTTCGGCCGGATTGGTCTGGTCGTCATATTCGATGATCTCGACCATGCGCTTGGTGCCGCCCACATCGATGCCGCCGCGGGCATTCACGTCATGCGCCCAAAGCTGCACGTTGGGCCAGAAGCTGACAACCGCGCCGCCGGCCAGGCCGCCGGTCTTGGGGGCGACCGCGCCGATCTTCAGGGGCTCGGCGGCCAGCGCGGCGCCCGATCCGACCGCCAGCGCCAGCGCGGCGGCAGCCGTGGATTTAAGGATAGTTCTGCGTTTCATGGTTAGTCCTCCCTTTTGGTTCACTTATTATTAATCTACGCACCGCCCCCCAAACGGGCGTTGTCGCCCGTGACGGGGGTGGTGATCCATTGCCACTCGGTGAACTGGTTACATGCCTCGAGCCCACCGAAACGGCCGTATCCCGAGGCCTTCATGCCGCCGAACGGCATCGAAGGATCATCGAAGACGGTCGACCGGTTGACATGGCCGATGCCGACCTCGACGGCGCGCAGGAAATTATCGGCGCGCGCCGTATCCTTGGAAAACACCGAGGCCACGAGTCCGAACTCGGTGTCATTGGCCAGCGAGAGCGCCTCTTCCTCGTCCTCGAGACGGGTGATGCCCACAAGTGGACCAAAGGCCTCTTCGTGCCACAGGCGCATGCCCGGGATCACCCGGTCCAGCACCGTGGGCTGCATGATGTTGTTGACCGCCTCCCCGCCGCAGGCAAGCCGGGCCCCCTTGGACAGCGCATCCTCCACGATGCCGGTCAGGCGCAGCACCGACGCGGCGCTGATCAGCGTGCCCAGGGGCGAGGCGCCGGTACTGTCGCCGCGCAGCTTGTCGGCTTCGACGCAGAACCGTTCGAGAAAGCGATCGGCCACGGAATGCGCCACCAGGATGCGCTCGGTTGACATGCAGATCTGGCCTTGGTTGAAGAAACTGGCATGTGCCGCTTCACGGGCGGCGAGGTCGAGATCAGCATCTTCCAGCACCACCATGGTACCCTTGCCGCTGAGTTCCAGCAGGCAGGGTTTGAGATATTGCGCGGCCTGCACCGCGATTTCGCGGCCGACCCGCGTGGACCCGGTGAAGTTGATCCGCCGCACGGCAGGATGGGCAATCAGCGCATCCACCACCTCGGCTGCGTGATCGGGCGAGTTGGTGATGAAATTCAACACGCCCGGCGGAAGCCCCGCGTCGCATAGCGCGCGTGCGACCCATTCATGGGTCTTGGGGCACAGTTCGGACGCTTTCAGGATCACGCTGTTGCCGCAGGCCAGCGGGGCCGCCACGGCACGGGTGGCAAGCGTCACGGCCGCGTTCCAGGGTGCAAGCCCCAGGACCACACCGGCCGGGCGGCGGTGCAGATGGTAAGTCATCCCCGCCGCCTTGCCTGCTTCCGCGACGCAGGGTTGCGTTTGTTCCAGCAGAGCGGGCAGTCTGGCCGCTTCGCGCAGGGTGGCTGCGGCGACTTCGACGTTGAAGCGGGTCCATTCCTCGGAAGAGCCGATCTCGTCTGCGGCGATGCGGATCACGTCGGGCGCACGCTCGAGCATGATCTGGGCGGCATCCGACAGGATGCCGGCGCGGGTCTCCGCCGGGCATTCGGCCCAGGCGCCAAAAGCTGCCGCCGCCGCGGTGGCACAGCGCCGCGCGTCTGCCGCACGCCCGGCTGCCGCACGGGTCACGACGCGGTCCGAAACCGGGTCGCGCCGCTCATAGGCGGGACCATCGTCCGGGCTGACGTATTCGCCCCCGATAAAGAGTTGCGACTGATGCAGCAGTGTATCCTCCCCCGTGACAAAAAATGTCACGTGATCATCAATTAGCAGCTGCCTACATAAGTAAATTCCGATATGAGGGAAGTAATTGCCGAATTGCGGGAAAAGGCGTGAAGCAGACACAGCAAAGTTCTACCGGTTCGCGCAGCGAGCTTATCCGTGCCAAGAGCTTCGGAACGGCGCTGAGCCGCCAGGTTTTGGGGCGCACCGACAGCCTATCGGGCCAATCATGGGTCACTGTTCTGCTGGAAGAGGGTGAAATTCAGATCCGCACCCCCGAACATGAATGGGAACTGCGGGCCCCGGCAGTGGCCTGGCTGCCCTGGCACGAAGGATGCCGGCTGAGCCTTTCCCCCGGTGCTTCGGGCGTTTTCGTCAACATCGCCGCGCCCTTGCTATTCGGGGCGATCGGCTACAAGGCCGAGGCGAATGACCTCAAGGCGTTCAGCGCGCGGCAGATCAGTCTCGATCTGAGCCAGCGGCAGGAGATTTCCGCCGCCCTGATCAGCTGTTTCCACTCAATCGCGCAGGAGCATGCCCAGCAGGCGGGCGGCGCGCGCACGCTGATCGAAGCCTATCTGCGTATCGTGCTGGTCCGGCTGTGGCGCGCGCTGGACCATGCCAGCCGGGTCGAAGAACCCAAGTCGCCCCGTATCGAGATCTACACTCGTTTCCACGCCTTGGTCGAAAGCCATTTCCGAAGCCGTTGGGGGGTGATGGATTACGCGCAGGAACTTGGGGTGTCGCGCGACAGGCTGGGGGATATTTGCCGCCATGCAAGCGGACGTTCGCCCAAGCAGGTGATCGACCAGCGCAGTGAAATCGAGGCCCGGCTGCTGCTTGAACACTCGACCAATTCGGTCGAGCAGATCGCGGGGCTGCTCGGTTTCCCGTCGCCGGGGCATTTCTCGCGCTTTTTCCAGCGCATGACGGGGGTGGCGCCCAGCCGTTTCCGGGCCGAGCAGCTCTGGGTCCGGCCGGAGCGCGAGGATAGGTCAACGACCGCGCTTTACGAATGGCCCTGACCGGACCCTTGCCCGTTGGCATGGAGGATCAGGCCGCGCCAGGCGGTCTGCGCATGCGTACGGGGGACATGCGGGCGAAATCCGTCCTCGGTCCTCGGCGCTGACATTGCCTGTCGTGTCGGAGCGCTTCTTGCCCATCTCACCGGCGAAATGGAATTCGCCTTCGTCGCGCGGTCCGCAGAAGGGGCAGGGAAAAGCTGTGTGAACACCTCCTAATGCGCGATGCTGATTTGCTGGGGGGTATATGCAATTTGTCAAAGTCGTTTTTTGACAACTCATGTCGTTTTTGATCTTTTGGGCGACGTAGTGGGTCCGCAATCCCGTCGGTCGTTCGGGCAGGTTGCTCGGGCTGGGCGTCTTGTCATTCCATTCGGAGGGCATCCGCCGCGCGAACGCGACGGACAGAAGGAGGCGGCGGAACATGACGGGACGACGGCATCATGTCAGCCCTCGGAAGCGTCCGCAGGAAGCAGGGCTTAGAAATAATTCATGATTTTCATAAGACTAGGAGGTAACTTGATGTCGACAAAACTTTTCAAGCGCGGAGCTGCGGCAGCAGCCATCGCCATGGCCGCCGGCGCGGCATCCGCCGAATGCGGTGAAGTCACCATGACCGAGATGAACTGGGCGTCGAGCCAAGTCGTCACCGGCGTGGCGAAGTTCATCCTGGAACAGGGCTATGGCTGCAGCATCGAAATGGTGCCGTCCTCGACCGTTCCGGCCTTGGCCTCGGTGGCGGAAACCGGCGAGCCCGATATCGTGACCGAGCTGTGGATCAACGGTGCTCCGGCCTATGACAAGATGGAAGCCGACGGCAAGATCGTCACGCTGACCGATGTCCTCTCCGACGGCGGCGTCGAAGGCTGGTGGGTCCCCGATTACATCGTGGCCGAACATCCCGAGGCGGGTACGCTGGAGGGCATCCTTGCCAATCCTGACCTGGTCGGCAACCGGTTCCACCAGTGCCCCGAAGGCTGGGGCTGCCAGCGCGCCAACGATTCCAAGACGAGGGCCTTCGGCGTTGTAGATGCCGGTATCGAGGTGTTCCAGCACGGGTCGGGTGAAACCCTGGCCTCATCGATCGCGGCGGCCTATGCCAACAAGGAGCCGTGGTTCGGCTACTACTGGGGACCGACCGCGATCCTGGGCAAGTACCCGATGGTGAAGATTGACCTTGGTGCCTATGAGGCTGAGGTGCATGCCTGCGATGCCGATCCGGAATGTCCCAGTCGTGGCCAGGGCAAGTCGGAATACCCGGTCAGCCCGGTCAAGACCATCGTGACCAGCGCCTTCATGGAAAGCCACCCGGCAGAGGCGGCGTTCATGAAGAACCTTTCCCTCACCAACGCGCAGATGAACGAAATTCTGGCCTGGAAAGATGCCAACACCGCCTCGACCGAAGAAGCGGCGGTGTATTTCCTG
>JAWVXM010000127.1:0-7495 GCA_033723255.1 Thalassovita sp. | reverse complement strand
TCCGGCAAGCTGCTGACCGAATGGGCCGAGAACGTTGAGGCCATGTCCAACGGCGACATCGACATCGAGATGTTCTACTCGTCCTCGGTCGTGAAGTCGGTGGAAACCTTCGACGCCGCGTCCTCGGGCATCCTGGACTGCGACATGACCGGCGGCGCCTACCAGACCGGCAAGAACCCGGCGTTCCAGTTCGTCGGCGACATCATGGGCGGCTATGACACCCCGTGGCAGCAGTATTCCTGGCTGTATCACGGCGGCGGCTTCGACGCGGCCGACGCGCTTTACGGCCAGTACAACATGAAACTGATCGGCTGGTGGATCAACGGCCAGGAATCGATGTCCTCGTCGCGTCCGATCGCCGGGCCGGCAGACCTGAAGGATTGGAAATTCCGTTCGCCGCCGGGCCTGGAAACCGAAATCTTCGCGGCGATGGGCGCAAGCCCGATCGTGATGGATTTCAACGAAATCTTCACCGCGCTGGAAACCGGCATCATCGACGGTGCCGACGCTTCGTCGCTGGCCAACAACGTCGGTCTGGGTCTGTATGACATCGTCAAGCACGCCACCTATCCCGGCTTCCACTCGATGCCGTCGGACCACCTGGCCTGCCGCATCGACGCCTATGAAGGCCTGAGCGAAGCAAACCGCCGCATCTTCGATGTTGCCATGCAGAAGCTGTCGTTCCAGCTGACCATGGCGATGGACGTTGAAAACCTGAAGGCCAAGGCCGCTTTGGAAGCTGCGGGCGTGACCATCCACGACTGGGCACCCGCAGACCGTGCCGCATTCCGTGCTGCGGCTCAGGGCGCATGGGAAGGCTGGGCCGAAAAGACCCCGGAAGCACGTGCGCTGGTTGACAGCCACAAGGCCTTCCTTGGCCAGCTGGGCCTGATGGCCAACTAATCTAGGCAAAACGCAAAGCAGGCCCTGAATTCCGGGGCCTGCTTTCGTTCAAGGGAGGCGTTGAACAAATGCAGGACAAGATAAAAGGTATTGTCGGGGAGTTGGGCTGGCCCCTGCTGTTCCTGACAATGATGGGGTATCTCGCCTGGTATCTGCCACATCTCATCATCGCGTTTGGTGGTGCGGATGCGAATGGCGCGATTGTGCACGATTATCGCAGCGCGAATATTGGCGATTACCTCGTGGTACTGGTGCTTGCCGTCGCTTTGGTCATGGGGGTCAGGACCGCGACGACATCCGCCATCGAAGATGACATCGACGGGTTTTTCGACCGGGTCAGCGTGTTTTTCGGGCGCGTGACAGCGCTTCTGATTTCGATCCTCGTCTTCGTGATGCTGTTTGAGGTGGTCCTGCGCTACATTTTCGAAAAGCCGACCCTTTGGGCGAACGAACTGTCGCTGTGGATGGCCGGCTTCATCTTTTTGCTGGCCGGGCTCTATGCCATGCAGCAACGCAGCCATATCCGAATTTTTCTGCTCTACGATCTCTTCCCGCGGCCTTTGCAGAAGCTGGCTGACACGGTAAGCGTCGTGTTGATCTGGGCTTTCACCGTCGCGATGATCTGGGGCGCCTATAACGAGGCGAAGGCCAAGCTGCTGCGGTGGGAAACCTTTGGCACGGCCTTCGATCCGCCGATTCCGGCAACACTGAAATCGATGGTTCTTATCGTGATCACGCTGGTGGCGATTCAGGCTCTGTCGAACCTGATCGCTGACTGGAGCAAGGCTCCGCAGCACCATTCCCCGGTGGATGAGG
Organism: Thalassovita sp.; assembly: GCA_033723255.1. Taxonomy (GTDB): domain Bacteria; phylum Pseudomonadota; class Alphaproteobacteria; order Rhodobacterales; family Rhodobacteraceae; genus Thalassobius. The sequence continues at coordinate 5,776 of JAWVXM010000127.1, read as the reverse complement.
ACGAAATCGCTGAGCTGAAGCATGAGTTGGAAGAGCAGCTGCACCTCAATAAAGACGATGAGGCGAAAGTCTAATGTTTGATATCGGAACAATCTCCCTGGTTCTTCTGGTCGCGATGCTGGTGTTGCTGGCGATCGGGATGCCTCTGGGCTTCGCCTCTGCCTTCCTGGGCGTCGGCGTCCTGTTCATGAAATTTGGTCCGGATTTCCTGTTCGGGAATTTCGGCCAAGGACCGCTGAACATTCTGTCACAGCGCATTTACGGCCTGTTGACGGATTATGTCCTCATATCGATCCCGCTATTCATATTCATGGCGAACCTGCTGGAACGCTCGGGAATCGCGGGCGAGATGTACAACTCGTTGAACGTCTGGCTGAACCGTACGCGTGGCGGGATTGCCATCGTGACGTCGATCATGGCGGTCATCATGGCGGCCATGTCGGGCATCATTGGCGGCGAAGTTGTGCTGCTGGGCCTGATCGCGCTGCCTCAGATGCTGCGCCTTGGGTATAACCAGAACCTCGCCATCGGTACGATCTGTGCCTCTGGGTCGCTCGGGACGATGATCCCGCCGTCGATCGTTTTGATCATGTACGGCCTGATCACCGAAACCTCGATCAAGGCGCTGTTCACGGCAAGCTTCCTGCCGGGGCTGATGCTGGCCAGCTTCTTCATCATCTACATCATCGTCGTCACCAATCTTGATCCTTCGAAAGCACCGCTTCCGGAGAAGAAGGAAGGTGAACCTGAAGGGCTGAAGAAGGCAGGCCTGTTCGGGACGTTCCTTGCGATTATCGTCGCCGGGTTCTCGGGCATTTTGCTGTTGCGGGTACTGTTCTTCACCGTAACCGGTCAGAACGTCGCGGTTGAAGGTGTTGAGCCGATTTCGCTCGGGTCTCCCGACTACATCCTGAAATTCGGTATCGTATTCGCTGTCGCGATGGCGGTTCTATTCCTGGTCGCCGGGAAGCAGGCCACCGCAACCGCGTGGGATATGGGCAAGGGCCTCGTTGCTCCGATCGTGGTGATCGGCGTTGTGCTCGGGTCGATTTACGGTGGTATCACCGGGATCACCGAAGCGGCCGGCATGGGCGTCATCGCTGTATTCTTCATCGCGGCGCTTCTGCACCGTCCATTCCCGGAATGGCTGGAGTTGCTCAAGGCGCGGGGCGTACCGATCGCGATTGTCCTTGCCGTCGTCCTTGGCCTGGCCTTCGGCGTTGACAAGATCACCGGTTTCGGATTTGCCGAATCCAGCGTGTTCCTGGGCTTCATCGTCCTGTTCGGTGCCACTTTGCGCGTCGGCAGCATGAGTGAACTGGTCATGGACAGCCTGAAGCGAACGCTGAAATCGACCGGAAAGATAATCTGGGTGACCATCGGCGCAACCGCGCTGGCCGGTGCCTACACGATCGCGGGTGGTCCGACCTATATCGCCAACACGATCGTTGGGGCGGACTTGCCGACTATGGGCATCATCCTGGTGATGATGGTGATCTTCCTGTTCCTTGGCGCGTTCATGGACTGGGTCGGCATCGTTCTTCTGGTGATGCCGGTGTTCCTGCCGATCGTGCTGAAACTGCCGGTCGAGGAACTGGGCTTCATCGGTGAACTGAACCCGCGCCACGTGGCCGTCTGGTTCGGGGTGGTGTTCTGCATGAACATGCAGGTCAGCTTCCTGTCGCCGCCCTTCGGCCCGGCCGCGTTTTACCTGAAATCGGTTGCGCCGCCGCACATCACGCTTACGGACATCTTCAAGGGCTTCCTGCCGTTCATCGGCATCCAGCTTCTGGCGCTGTCGGTGCTGCTGGTCTGGCCGAATATGATCTCGATCTTCCTCTGACGGGTAGCGATCATGGCCAAGGTGGAAAAACTCCGTGCTGATCACTACGTGATCCCGCTGGAAACGGCTCTGACCGACAGCATGCACGGGGCAATGACGGGGTTCGAGGTCGTGACCGCAAGGGTCACGGACTCGCACGGCGCCGAAGGGGTCGGGTATACCTTCACCTGCGGCGTCAATGGTGGTGCCATTGCCGATATCCTTGGCCGTGAAATGCCCGAACGGGTGATCGGCGAAGACGCCGATCTGATTGAACAGATCTGGAAAAAACTGTGGTGGTCTTTCCACTACGGAGGACGGGGCGGGCCAACCGTGTTTGCCCTGTCCGCGCTCGACATGGCGCTTTGGGACCTAAAGGCGAAGAAGGCCGGCCTGCCGCTTTGGCGGTTGCTGGGCGGTTTTGACGCCCGCGTTCCCTGCTATGCGGGGGGGATCGACCTTGATCTCGGTCCCGAGGAATTGATCGAACAGACCGAGGCGAATTTCGCCAAGGGACACCGCGCGATCAAGATGAAGGTCGGCCGCGACCGGCTGTCCGAGGATGTCGAAAAGATCGCCGCGATGCGCGACCGCTTCGGCATGGACATGCCGCTGATGGTCGATGCCAACATGAAATTCACCGTCGATCAGGCGATCCGGGCCGCGCGGGCCTTCGCGCCGTTCGATCTGACCTGGTTCGAGGAACCGATCCCGCCGGATGATCTGGAAGGTCACGCGCGGGTGGTGCGCGAGGGCGGGTTGCCGTTGGCGGCGGGCGAGAACCTGCGCACGCTGTGGGACTTCAAATCGCTGATCGCCTCGGGCGGGGTTACCTTCCCCGAACCCGACGTCACCAATTGCGGCGGCATCACGCCGTTCATGAAAATCGCCCACCTGGCCGAAGCCTTCCACCTGCCGGTCACCAGCCACGGCGCACATGACGTCACCGTGCACCTGCTGGCCGCCTGCCCGAACCGGAGCTATCTCGAAGCGCACGGATTCGGGCTCGAAGCCTATGTGGAAGACGCGATCCGCATCGAGGATGGCCACGCCATCGCGCCCGAACGTCCGGGGCACGGCATTGCTTTCGACTGGGAGCGGCTGGAGAGGCTGCGGCGATGACCCTGTTCCTGAGTGCCGAGCAGAAAGAGCATTTCGCAACGCAGGGCTACCTTGTGGTCGATGATGTGCTGTCGCCGGAGCTGCTGGCATCGATCCGCGCCGAATACGCGGAATTGATGGACGGGCTTTATACCGGATGGCAGCAGGAGGGCCGGGTGCCCGATGGCGACGGAATGGATTTCTGGGGCAAGCTCCTGACCAGCTACAAGGCCGGCTGCGACTGGTTCCAGCCGATGGACATCTCGCTTCCGGGCGACGAAATCATGCCTGACACCCCGTTCCATTTCGGCCCGGCGGTGTACGACATGGTCATGTCGCCCCGGCTTCTGGACCTGGTGGAGGACCTGATCGGGCCCGAGATCACCTCGAATCCGATCCAGCATGTGCGGTTGAAACCGCCGGCACCTGATCTGCGCGAAGACGAGATCCGCGCCCATATCACCGCCACCGACTGGCATCAGGATCGCGGCGTGACCCATGAAGAGGCGGATGCGACCCAGATGATCACGGTCTGGCTGGCGATCGAGGATGCGACGCCGCAGAACGGTTGCCTGCAGGTCATTCCGGGCAAACCGCAGATGTATCCGCATTGCCCGAAGACGCAGACCGGGATCGCCGATGGTTTCATCGATGAAAGTCAAGCGCTGCCGCTGCCGGTCAAGGCAGGGGGCGCGGTGATTTTCCACCCGCTGACGCCGCACGCGTCGCTGACCAACCGGTCCGACCGCTTCCGTTGGTCCTTCGATATACGCTATAATGCGACCGGTCAGCCGACCGGCCGATCCCACTTTCCCGCCTTCGTTGCGCGGTCGCACGAACATCCTGAAACCGTGCTGACCGATTGGCGTGACTGGCGTGACCGGTGGGTTGCGGCCCGGGCCCGGCTGTCCGGGCAACCCCATATTCCCATTCATCGCTGGAAGGCCGATAGCCCCGCCTGCGCCTGAAACCACTGCTAAATAGAGTGTACCATGAAAACCGTTCGTCTTTCCCCCGCCGACAATGTCGTCACGGCGATTTCGCAACTGACCGTAGGAGAAGAAGGCGCAACCGCCATCATCCCGCGCGGTCACAAGATGGCGTCCGAACCGATCCCCAAGGGTGAGGCAATCCGCAAATACGCCCAGATCATCGGTTATGCCGCCACTGATATCGCCACGGGTGACCACGTGCACACGCACAACGTCGAATTCCGCAACGTCGATGCCGAATACGAATTCGGCACCAATCTGCGCCCGGTGGAGCCGCAGGAACCGGCGATGTTCCAGGGCTACCGCCGCGCCAACGGCAAGGTTGGCACCCGCAACTACATCGCGGTTCTGGCAAGCGTGAACTGTTCGGCCACCGCCGCGCGGATGATCGCCGATCATTTCACCGATGAGAAACTGGCCGATTACCCCAATGTCGATGGCGTCGCGGCGTTCCACCACGGCACCGGTTGCGCGATGGCGACCAATGGCGAAGGGTTCGAGGCGCTGCAACGGGTGATGTGGGGTTATGCCCGCAATCCCAACGTGGCCGGCGTGCTGATGGCCGGGCTTGGCTGCGAAACCAACCAGATCGACTGGCTGGTCGAGGCGATGGGCGTCACCCCCGGCCCGCTGTTCCAGACCATGAACATCCAGGACGTGGGCGGGCTGCGCAAGACCGTGGAACTGGGCATCAAGAAGGTCGAGGCGATGCTGCCGCTGGTCAACGAATTCCAGCGTGAACCATGCCCGGCTTCGGAACTGACCGTGGCTCTGCAATGCGGCGGGTCGGATGCGTGGTCGGGGATCACCGCGAACCCGGCGCTTGGTTATGCCTGCGACATGCTGGTGGCGCAGGGCGGGACCGGCGTTCTGGCCGAAACACCGGAAATCTATGGCGCCGAACACCTGCTGACCGCCCGCGCGGTCCACCGCGAAGTAGGCGAGAAGCTGATCGGGCTGATCCATTGGTGGGAAGACTATACCGCCCGCAACGGCGGCAGCATGGACAACAACCCCAGCCCGGGCAACAAGAAGGGTGGGCTGACCACCATCCTGGAAAAATCCCTGGGCGCGGCGGCCAAGGGCGGCACCACACCGCTGACCGGGGTCTACAAATACGCCGAGCCGGTGACCGCGAAGGGCTTTACCTTCATGGACAGCCCCGGTTACGACCCGGCTTCGGTGACCGGCCAGATCGCATCGGGATGCAACATCGTGGTGTTCACCACCGGGCGCGGTTCGGCCTTCGGCGCCAAGCCGTCGCCGTCGATCAAGGTGGCGACCAATTCCGAGATGTACAACCGGATGACCGAGGACATGGATGTCAACGCCGGCCGGATCATCACTGAAGGAGCGAGCGTCGAGGAAGTCGGCCGCGAGATCTTCCAACTCATCCTCGACGTGGCGTCGGGCAAACAGTCGAAATCCGAGGCTCAGGGTCTGGGCGATTACGAATTCGTGCCGTGGCAGATCGGCGCGGTGATGTGATGACGCGGCTGCCACTTGCCGTCATCGGATGCGGGTTGATCGGGATGCGACATGCCCGGATCGCGCATGATTCCGACCGGATCGACCTGACTGCGGTGGTGGAATCGGATGATGCGCGGCGGCGGGAGCTGATCGCGCAGGGCCTTCCGGCGGTGGCCTCGGTCGCCGATGTGCCCGGACGCACGCGTGCGGCAATCGTCGCCACGCCCACCCCGGATCATGCCAACAGTGGTCTGGCGGCGATCGACCGCCGTTGGGCGGTCCTGGTCGAAAAGCCGCTGGCAGGTACACTGGCCGAGGCCGACGCGCTGATCACAGCCTCGCGGCGGCAGGGCGTGCCGGTGATCACCGGCCATCACCGCCGCTGCCATCC
>JAWVXM010000126.1:0-7598 GCA_033723255.1 Thalassovita sp. | reverse complement strand
CGTCGGCCCGGCCGCGGCGGGTGGCGCCGGCTCGCGCGGCGTGCCGGAAGTCCGCTGCCACGCAGCGCCCTTCGTGCTGGACCAGGGTCAGGTGGTGGGCCGGCTGGTCTATGAAAAGATGGCTGATGTGCCCGATCAGCTCTACGGCGCCGGCATCGCCTCGAATTATCAGGGCCAGGGGCTGAAACTGTCGAAGCATTTCCGCGCGCCCTGAGCCGCGCCCCGATCACGGATCGCCAAGGCATGATGCTGGCACGCCCCATCCCGCTGCTGACCGCCACGATCGGCGTGGTGGGAGCCAATTCGCTGGTGCTGCCCCCGATCGCCACCGTGGTGGCGCAGGATCTGGGCGGGCAACCCGGCGACATCATTCAGGCCATGGGCGCCTATGGCGCGGGCACGGCGTTTTCCGCGCTGGTCCTGGCGCCACGGGCCGATATGACAGGCGCCGACCGGGCGCTGCATCAGGCCTGCCTGCTGCTGGTCCTCGCGCTGATCATTTCTGGGCTGGCGCCGAGCATACTGGTACTGCTGGCCGGTCATGCGATCGCCGGGCTGGGTGCCGGCATGGCGCTGCCCGCGATCTATTCCCTTGCCGCGCAGGTCGGACCGCCGGGTCGCGAGAAACAGACCATCGGCACGGTTCTGACCGGCTGGACGCTCAGCCTTGTGGGCGGCGTGGTTCTGGCCGCGGCGCTGGCCGATATCGCCGGATGGCGCAGTGTCTATGTGCTGCTGGCGGCGCTGACCGGGGCGATCGGGCTGCTGCTGAGGCGTTGCGACATGCAGGTGAAGGTCATCGCCACCGCGCCCACGTCGCCCCTGAGCGGATTACGGGTACCGGGCATCAGCCGCGGCCTGTTTTCAAACGCGATGCTGATGCTGGCTTTCTTCGGCGCCTACAGCTTCATGGGGCCGCATGTGGTGGGCGCGCTTGGCCTGACCACTTCGGCCGCCGGGCTTGTCACCTTCGCCTATGGCAGCGGCTTCGGCCTGGCCGTGTTCCTCGACCGCTTCGTGGATCGTTTGCCGCCACGGCGCGCGACTCTGCTGGGATTTGCCGGTTTGATGCTGTCATATGCGTTGATGGCCGTGCTGGCGCACCACTTCGGGCTGCTTCTCGCCGCGGCCTTTTCCTGGGGGATTTTCCAGCATTTCGGGCTGAACGCCGTGGTGGCGCGGCTGACCGCGCTTGATCCGGCGCAACGCGGGGCGATCATGGGATTGAATTCGGCCAGCACCTACCTGTGCGTGCTGGGGGGCGCGATGCTGTTCCGCGTGCCGTTCGAAACCTCCGGGCTGCCCGCCTGCCTCGCGGTTTCGACGCTCTGCGCCGCCTCGGCCTGTGCCGAAGCAATCTGGCCCGAGCGGCGGCTCACTTCATCAGGCGGCGGGTGATGCGGGCCGCCTGACGGGCGCGTTTCGCGGTCTGTTTCGCCTGCTTGGCCTGCTTGCCGCCACCGGCCAGTTTGTCGATCCCGGCATTCACGCCCTTGTTGACGAATTTGCGGGTGAACTGCCGGATGATCATGTTGATCAGCTGGTTGGCATTCATTCTGTTCTCCTGCGCTTGTTTTTCAGGACATAGGCCAGAAATGTGCCGATTTGAGGCCCGGGGCGAAGCCTTCCCCCTGCGCCGCCGCAGCCTGCCCCTGCCGGATCAATCCTCGAACATCTCGCTCTGGCCTTCGTCCTCGTCGCCTTCCTCGTCGCCTTCGACAAGCGTCGGCATCGCCCCCGGAGGCGGGCGGTTGTCCAGCAACCCGGCCGAGCGCAATTCCTTCAGCCCCGGCAGGTCGCGCGCATTTTCCAAGCCGAAATGATCGAGGAATTCCTGCGTCACCACGAAGGTGACCGGCCGCCCGGGCGTCATCCGGCGGCGACCGAAACGGATCCATTCCATTTCCAGAAGCTGGTCCACCGTGCCCCGGCTGACAGAAACGCCGCGAATTTCCTCGATCTCGGCTCGGGTGACGGGCTGGTGATAGGCGATGATCGCCAGCGTTTCGATGGCGGCGCGGCTGAGCTTGCGCACCTCGACGGTTTCCTTCTGCATCAGGAAGCCAAGGTCCGGCGCGGTCCGGATCGCCCAGGCATCGCCAACCTTCACCACCTGCACGCCACGCCCCTCATAGCGCTTGCGCAGATGCACCAGCGCCTCGGCGGCGTCACAGCCATGCGGCATGCGGCCTTCCAGTTCCCGCACGCTCAGCGGTTCGGCCGATGCAAACAGCATCGCTTCGACCATGCGTTCCTGTTCGCCCGTCGGCGGCGCTTCGAACAGGCTTTCTTCCTGATCTTCGGCTTCATCCACGTGCTGTTCCGCAATGTCCTCAGTCATCGCGCCCTTCCCTTCTGCGCAGTTCGATCGGTTCGAACGTGCCGCCCTGTCTCAGTACCACCTTGCCCTCCTTGGCCAGTTCCAGCGACGCGGCGAAGGTCGCCGCGGTGGCCGACCGGCGCTTGACCGGATCGGTTTCCCAGCCGGCAGGGAAATAACTGCTGATATCGGTCCATGTGCCGGCGAATCCGATCAGTCCGCGCATGCGTTCCAGCGCCTGTTCCATCGTATAGACGGAATCCCGGTCCATCACGAAGGGACGGAATTCATCCTTGGTACGCAATCGCGCATAGCCCTGCATCAGGTCCAGCAGCGTCGCCGTATAGGTCACCCGCTTGATCCTCTCTACCCCTTCGGGCAACCCGCGCACGAAGAAATCCTTGCCCTTCTGGTCGCGCGCCATCAGCTTGGCTGCGGCATCGCGCATCGCCTGTAGCCGTTCCAGCTGAAACGCCAGGTGCGCCGCCAGCTCTTCGCCCGAGGGCCCTTCTTCGGTCGGATCGGGCGGCAGCAGCAGGCGCGATTTCAGGAAGGCCAGCCAGGCCGCCATGACAAGGTAATCGGCGGCCAGTTCGATCCTGAGCGCCTTGGCCTTTTCGACGAAGGCGAGGTATTGCTCGGCCAACTGCAGGATGGAAATCTTGCGCAGGTCCACCTTCTGGGTGCGCGACAGCATCAGAAGCAGGTCGAGCGGGCCTTCGAACCCGTCGACATCGACAATCAGGGCTTCGGCCGCCAGTCTTTCGGCGACGCTCTGTTCTTCCTGCTTGTCTTCCTCGAAGTCGAATTCGTCCTCAGCCATGCCCGCGCCCGTTCAACAGCGCGTCAAGCTTGGCCCTGAGGGCGGGAATGTCAACCTCGTCCGGGTCGCGCCGGGCCGCGAGGGCTCGCCCTGCCCGCGCCTGCCCTGCATCGGAAAGCCGCCCGGCGGCATCCGCCACGCGGCGCTTTTCCTCAAGCGACCCGTTGCAATACAGGATCACGTCGCAGCCCGCATCTATCGCGGCACAGCTCAGATCCGCCGGATCACCCTGCAGCGCCTTCATCGAGATATCATCGGTCATGATCAGCCCGTCGAACCCGATCTCTTCCCGTATCAGCCGCATCATCACCGGCGACAGGGTCGCCGGGCGCTCATCGATGTCATCATAAACCAGATGCGCCGTCATCCCCATTGGCAGGCCGTTCAGCGCCTTGAACGGGGCGAAATCGGTCCGGTCCAGATCATCGCGGGGGGCCGAAACCACAGGCAGGCCGATATGGCTGTCCGCCACCGCGCGACCATGGCCCGGAATATGTTTGAGAACCGGTAACACGCCCCCATCGAGCAGACCATCCGCCACAGCACGCCCCAGCTGCGCCACCGTATCTGCATCAAAGCCATAGCAGCGGTTTTTCAGGAACGGGTGAGTATCCGGTGTCGCCACGTCGACCAGCGGTGCGCAATTGCTGTCGATCCCAAGGGCGCGCAGTTCATGGGCGATGATGCGATAGCGCAGGTACATCGCCTGCGCCGCAGCATCCCCGGCCGCCCGGGCATGATCGAGCGGCGGCAGCCATTCAGTGGCCAGCGGCGGGCGCAACCGTTGCACCCGGCCGCCTTCCTGATCGATGGTGATGGGGACCGCGCGGCCCACCGCGTTGCGCAAATCACCACACAGCGCCCGAACCTGATCGGCGCTTTCGATATTGCGGGCGAACAGGATGAAACCGAACGGGTCGGCGTCGCGGAAAAACGCCTTTTCCTCCGCGCTCAGCCGCGGGCCAAGCGGATCGAGGATCACCGCCCCGAAAGGTTTCACTTGGTGGTGACCGGAATGCATTCGGCCTTTTCGGCCACAAGCGCGGAACAGAACCGGCGCGCTTCGCTGATATCGGCGAAACCATATGCCCGCAGCCGGTAGAAGGTGCGCCCGCCGCTTTCGGCCTTCTGGATCACACGTTTCTTGTCTTCCAGGAAGTCGCTGAAACGGGCCGACATGCGATCCCATTCCTTGCGCGCCACCTCGGCGCTGTCATAGGCGCCAAGCTGTGCCAGACGGGTACCCGGGGGGATGGTCGAAGGATCGATATCGATGTTCAGAGCCGCAGCCGTCGCGGCCGGATCGGTCGATGCGATCCGGCGGTCACCCGCGGGCCGCATGCGCGGGCGCAGCGACAGTGCCAGCCCGGCTTTCGGTTTTTCCTTGGCGGGGACGGCTTCGACCACGTTTTCCGCCTGCGGGGCAGAAACAACCTTGGCCTGTTGCGCGGGCGGTGTGACTGGAGTGAGAGGCTCTGCCTTCGCCGTCAGTTCCTGCACCAGCGCCTCGACCGACAGGTTGACCGAAGCATCAGCGACCGGTTCATCCTGCTGCGGCGTCAGCTTGATCAGTTCCAGCTGCGCCGTCGGGCTGTCTTCGGGTGACAACAGCACCGGGCGCGGCGCCAGGATCAGCCGGTCAGCCGGTTTTTCGGCGAAACCTTCTGCCGCGACCTTGTTGACCGCCAATCCCTGGTTTTCCGCAGGTGCCCCACCCGGATCATCGGGCATCACCCGCATCGGGCCTTCGGCGGCGCGCACCACGGGCACGCCGCTCACGTCACGCATCACCAGCTTGTAGCCCCAGACGCCAATGCCAGCGACCAGTGCCAGCGACACCGCCGCCCCGGCCCAGTTCGCAAAGGTCGTGATGGATTTGCCCGTCGCGGGCGCATCGAAGCGCCCGTCTGCCTGTATCTCCGCCATACTCGCCTCTCGTGCCGGCGAAGCGTCCCTCGCCGTTGTCTGCTCTCAACGATCCGGCGGCGGTGCGTTAGCGCATCTCTTCCACCGGAGTTACGCCCAGAATACCAAGACCGGCGGAAATAACAACGGCGACGGCACGGGCCAGCGCGATTTTCGTCTGGCTGGCACCCGCATCGCCTTCCTGCAGGAAACGCAGCGACATGTCGTCATTGCCGCGGTTCCACAGCGAATGGAAGTCGCTGGCCAGTTCATAGAGATAGAACGCGACGCGGTGCGGCTCATTATGGCGCGCGGCGATTTCCACCAGCCGCGGCCATTCTGCCAGCTTCTTGGCAACGGCGATCTCGGCCTCGTGGCTCAACCCCGACAGATCCGCCGCCGCCAGCGTGGCATCGTCATGGGCGATCCCCGCCTCGTCCGCCTTGCGCAGCACCGAACAGATCCGGGCATGGGCGTATTGCACATAGAAAACCGGGTTGTCCTTGGACTGCTCCAGCACCTTGTCGAAATCGAAATCCAGCGGCGCGTCGTTCTTGCGGGTCAGCATGTGGAACCGGGTCACGTCGGCCCCAACCTGTTCGACCACGTCGCGCAGGGTGACGAAGGTGCCGGCCCGTTTCGACATCTTGAACGGCTCGCCATTCTTCCACAGCTTGACCAGCTGGGTCAGCTTGATGTCCAGCGGCACCTTGCCGTCCGACAATGCCGAAACGGCGGCCTTCATTCGCTTGACATAGCCGCCATGGTCCGCCCCGAACACGTCGATCAGCGCGTCGAACCCGCGGGTCACCTTGTCATAGTGATAGGCGATATCGGGGGCGAAATAGGTCCAGCTGCCGTCGGATTTCTTGACCGGGCGGTCCACGTCATCGCCATGCGCGGTCGAGCGGAACAGGGTCTGCTCACGCGGTTCCCAATCCTCGGGCTTCTTGCCCTTGGGCGGTTCCAGAACGCCCTCGTAGATCAGGCCCTTTTCGTTCAGCGCCTCCAGCGCGGCCTCGATCTTGCCGGTGCCATAGAGCGATTTTTCCGAGAAGAACACGTCCATCTCGACGCCCAGCGCCTTCAGATCGGCGCGGATCAGATCCATCATCGCATCGGTGGCGAATTCACGCACCTCGGCCAGCCACTCGCTTTCGGGCTTGTCCAACAGGCTGTCACCATATTTCTCCTTCAGCGCCTCGCCGATCGGGATCAGATAGTCGCCGGGATACAGGCCCTCGGCGATTTCCGGGCTCAGGCCGTTGGCCTCGCGGTACCGCTCATAGGCCGAACGAGCCAGCACATTCACCTGCGCGCCGCCATCGTTGATGTAATATTCGCGGGTCACGTCATGGCCGGAATAGGCCAACAGGCTGGCCAGCGCGTCGCCGAACACCGCACCGCGGGTATGACCCACATGCAGCGGCCCGGTGGGGTTGGCCGAGACGTATTCGACGTTCACCTTCAGCCCCTGCCCCATGGTCGAGCGGCCATAGTCGGTGCCCTTTTCCAGCACCGCGCCCAGAACGCCCTGCCAGACCGACGGCGCCAGACGCAGGTTCAGAAAGCCGGGGCCGGCGACCTCGGCGCTGGTGATCCGCTCATCCTCGGCCAGCTTCGCGGCCAGCGTCTCGGCGATGTCGCGGGGCTTCATCTTCGCCGGTTTCGCCAGCACCATCGCCGCGTTCGTGGCCATGTCGCCATGCGCCGCGTCGCGCGGCGGCTCGACCGCCACGTTGTCAAAGCTCAGCCCCTCGGGCAGAGCGCCTTCGGTTTGCATCTGGTTCAACGCGTCCAGAACAAGGTCGCGGATATCAGAGAACAGGTTCATTTCGGATGTCCTTTTGCTTGCCCGGCGGTTTATCACGCAAGGCGGCAAGGTCAATGCGGGCGATGGCCAAGGACGCGGGCGCCTAACGCTCCAGCGGTGTTTTCCCAGTCAGGCGTGCGTGATCCTGCAGCGCGAACCGGTCGGTCATCCCCGAGATATAGTCCGACACGATCCGGGCCAGTTCGGTTTCGTCCGCTGCGGCCTCGATATCGTCATGCCAGTGCCGGGGCATCTGCCGGGGATCGTTCAAGTAGATCGGGAACAGCTCCTCGACCACGCGACTGACCCGGGCGCGCACCTCCATGACGCTGGGCGCACGATACATGCGGGTGAACAGAAAAGCCCGAATCTCGCGCAACTGCGCCCATAGCCCCTCCGAGAACCGGATGACCGGTTGGCCCAGGTGGCGGATATCCTCGACCGATTGCGCCCCTGAAGCGGCCAGAATGGCGCGGGACGTGTCGATGACATCGGACACCATCACGCCGAACACGCGCCGCAAGGCCTCGTGCCGCCGGCGATAGGGATCAAGGCCGGGGTACTTGCGATCCACATCCGCGTAGCATTCACCGATGATGGGCAATTGCGTGATCTCGTCGTCGGTGAACAGCCCGGCGCGCAATCCGTCCAACAGGTCGTGGTTGTTATAGGCGATGTCATCGGACAACGCCGCCACCTGCGCCTCGGCGCTGGCATGGGTGTGCAGTTCCAGATCG
>JAWVXM010000125.1:0-7623 GCA_033723255.1 Thalassovita sp. | reverse complement strand
TCATCGCGTTGCGCTTGCCGGGGCGGTTCATGGTGACGGTTGCGACAGGGCCGTCGACATCTACCTTGATGATATCGGAATCGCTCATCTCATACTCCAAAATATTAGCTATAACTAATAACTATTATTTTTTGAACAGTCCAGCCAAATATCACTCTACTGCCAAGCAGGCATCGAGGACGCAGGGTTCCTTGGGAATTGGCCGCCTGAAAATATTCTGCGGCGGGGGCTTTCCCGGGGCGCAACGCCCCTTCCCCTTTGGGCGGCGCCCCAAACTCACGCCGGCACAGTTTGACGGAGATCATCGCGGACGCTTCGTGCATCGGCACACTGCTCCCGTGCATCGATGTGACAAGGGTGAAAACAATGGCTGAGCGCCGCGCAGAACCAGGGGATTTTTCGGTGCCCCCCGCCGCCCGCCGCAGGCTCGCCTGCGCGCTGACCGGTCGGGGTGCGCGTCGCGCCGCGCTCCTCCTCGCGATCCTTGCCCTGTGCCTGTCGCAGGCCACTGCGGCCTCGGCGAAATCGAGATTTCAACGCCTGCTCGACCGCGCCGGCATCCCACTGACGGTACCGCAGTCCGGCAAGTTCATCCTCGTGAACATCCCCGCCTTCGAGGTGATCGCCTTCCGCGGCGGCAAACCGGTCATCCGCAGCCGGGCGATCGTCGGCAAACCCTGGACCCGAACGCCCCTGCGGCAGACCTATGTCACCTCCGTCCGCTTCCGGCCGACATGGCGCCCGACGCCGTCGATGGTGGCCAGCGGGGAATATCGCGATCGCATCTGGCCCGCCGGGCGGGACAACCCGCTCGGCCTCGCCGCGATACGCCTCGATCCGGGCTTTCTGGTATATCTGCATGACACCAACCGCCGCGATCTGTTCGCCCGCGAGAAACGGGCATTTTCGCATGGCTGCGTGCGGGTGGAGAAATGGGACGAACTGGTCGGCTTCGCCCTCGATCTGGATCTCGCGACGGTGCACGCATTGGCGGAGGGCCGCCAGACCTTCGACATGCCTTCCGCACCCGTACCGGTGCTGCTGGGCTATTTCCCCACCTTTCCAGATGCGGATGGTGACATCATCCGGCACGACGACATCTACGGATATGGCGGGCACCGCAATCCCGCGCAGCAATAGATGAAACCCGGCATTCCCAAAGAAAAACCCGGCACGCGGCCGGGTTTTCCATATCGCTCAAGTCTGTACGCCCGGTCAGTGCAGCAACCGCAGCAGGAACAGCGTGATCCCCGGGAAGGCCACCAGCAGTGCCACGCGGATGATGTCGGACGCGACGAAATACATCACCGCCTTGTAGGTCTCGACCATCGGGGTCAGCCGGTCCATCGAATTGATCACGAACAGGTTCATCCCCACCGGCGGCGTGATCAGCCCGACCTCGACCACGATCAGGACGATGATGCCGAACCAGATCGCGGTTTCTTCCAGCGTCAGCCCGAAATCGAGGCTCGAAATGATCGGGAAGAAGATCGGGATCGTCAGCAGGATCATCGACAGGCTGTCCATCAGGCAGCCGAAGACCAGGTAAAGCGCCAGGATGATCGCCAGGATGATCCACGGGCTATAGCCCAGGCCGATCACGTAACTGGACAATTCCTGCGGCACCTGGCTCAGCGCCAGGAAGCCATTGTAAAACCCCGCGCCCAACACGATGAAGAAGATCATCGCGGTCGACCGCGCGGTTGCCATGAAGCTTTCGATCAGCGTCTCGCGGTTCAGCCCGCCATTCACCAGCGCGATGATCCCGGTACCGGCGGCACCGACGGCGGCACCTTCGGTCGGGGTGAACACGCCCAGGTAGATACCACCCACCACGGTCAGGAACACCAGCAGCACCGGCCAGACATCGGCCAGCGCCTTGAACCGCGCCGCCATCGGCACCGGTTCACGCACGCCGGCGGAATCGGGATGCATCCGGACATAGACCGAGATGGTGATCATGTATCCCACGGCAGCCAGAATACCGGGCACGAAGGCGGCCAGAAAAAGCTTGGCGATGTTCTGTTCGGTCAGGATCGCATAGATCACCAGGATCACCGAGGGCGGGATCAGGATGCCCAGCGTCCCGCCCGCGGCCAGCGTCGCGGTGGAAAACCCGCCCGAATAGCCATAGCGGCGCAGCTCCGGCAAAGCGACCTGGCTCATCGTGGCGGCGGTGGCCAGAGACGAGCCGCAGATCGACCCGAAGCCGGCGCAGGCGCCGACGGCCGCCATCGCGACACCGCCACGGCGATGGCCGAGGAAACTTTCGGCCGCCTTGAACAGGGCCTGGCTCATGCCGCCAAGGGTGGCGAAATGCCCCATCAGCAGGAACATCGGCACGATCGACAGCGAATAGCTCGAAAAGGTCGAATAGGTTTCGGTCTTCAGCTTGGCCAGCGCGATATTGGGATTGCCGGTGATCATGTAAAGACCGCCCAGCCCCACCAGGAACATGGCAAGCCCGATCGGAATCCGCAGGAAGATCAGAACCAGAAGAAGCGGGAAGGACGTCAGCCCGATTTCAAGATTGCTCAATGGTCTGCCCCTGTACCGGCATGGATGATGGTGGTGTTACGCAGGAATTCGGCGATCCGCACGACGGCCATGTAAACCGAAACGATGGCCGAAACGATGCTGGCAACGAAGCTCAGCCCATAGGCCCACCAGATCGGGAACTGCAGCAGGAAGGTGGTCTCGTTATACTTCATCTTCGACAGCATGCCTTCGTAAAGCCGCCACGCGATCAGGATCAGCACCAGCGCGAACAGGATTTCGCTCACCATGGTGATGAAACGGTTCACCCTAAGCGGCAGCGCCGAGGTGAAGATATCGACAGAGGCATGGCCCGCGGTGACCTGGCAGAACGGGATGAAGGCGAAGATCGAAAAGGCGATCCCGGCCTCCACCAGTTCGAAATCGCCGGTGATCGGTCCAACCCCGGTATCCAGAAGCGTTTTCGTCAGCCCGCCCAGGATGGCTTCGGCAAAGTCACTGTGCAGCATCGTGTTGATCGCCCGACCCAGCACCGACAGGCATGTCAGCAGGATCAGGATCGTCAACACCACGCCGCCAAGCATCGCCATGCCACGCGCGAGGTTGTTCATGAACCGTTGCATAGTTTTCCTCTTCTTCCCCCAAGAGGGATTGATGATAGCCGCCGCGAATGTATCGCGACGGCCGGTTTCACAGGACGCGGGTTCGCGTCAGTTGCTGTATTTCGCGATCAGCACCTTGGCCTGATCCAGCAGCGCCTGACCGTCGAAGCCCTTGCCGTTCATTTCAGCGACCCAGTCGCCTTCCTGGCTGGCCGCGGCGGCCTTCCACTCGGCGATCTGATCGTCGCTCAGCGCGATGATGTTGTTGCCGCGATCCTCTGCGACCTTGCGTGCGGGATCGTCCGCCGCCTGCATCACCTTGCCGGCCCAGGCCGACACGTCGGCGCCGGAATTGGCGTCGATCACCGCCTTCAGGTCATCGGGCAGCGATTCATACTTGTCGTTGTTCATCGCGAAGATGAAGGCGGTGGTGTACAGCGACGCACCGGGGAAAGTGGTGTGGTTGCCGACCAGTTCCGGCACCTTCAGCGCGCCGGTGACTTCCCACGGGATCACGGTGGCGTCGATCACGCCCTTGGACAGTGCTTCGGGCACCGCCGGCACCGGCATGCCGACCGGGGTTGCGCCCAGTTCCGAGAACATCTTGTTGGTCACCCGGGTCGGAGCGCGCAGCTTGACGCCATTCAGGTCGGCGACGCTGGTGATCGGGCCCTTCGAATGGATCAGGCCCGGGCCATGCACCCAAAGCGCGATCGGATGGAACGGCGCGTAATCCTTGTCCATCATGTTTTCCGCCGCATAGTCCCAATAGGCGCGGCTGGTGGCCTCGGCATTGGTCATCATGAAGGGCAGCTCGAACACTTCGGCCTGCGGGAAACGGCCCGGGGTGTAGCCCGCCACGGTCCAGACGATATCGGCGATGCCGTCCTGCACCTGGCCGATCAGTTCCGGCGGCTTGCCGCCCAGCTGCATCGAGGGATAGCGTTCGATCTTGATCCGGCCGCCCGATTCCGCCTCGACCTTGTCGGCCCAGACATCAAGGATATCGCGCGGCACGTTGGCCTGCGCCGGCAGGAACTGGTGCATCTTCAGCGTGACATCGGCAGCAAACGCGGTCGACGCCGTGCCCGCAACGATCGCGGCAGCCGCGGCCGTCCGCAACGCGGTCTTGAGTAGTTTCATGGTCATAACCTCCCGTGGTTGATACTTCCCCGGCCGGACCATCCCGCCCGGGAAAACTGAAACTCATATGTTGGACCAAACCCGGGCCTGCGCCCCGGCTCGCCCCTTCGCCCCGGCGACCCGGCCGGGATTACGCCTCGAAATCCGGCTGCTTCGCCGGATGGGCATCGGCAAAGGCGCCCAGCGCCATGCAATTGCGACAAACCTCATTCACCCTTGTCAGCCCGCTGACATCCACGCTGAACCGTTCGGCCGAAAACACCTGCGGCACGAGGCAGATATCGGCCAGCCCGGGCGCATCGCCGAAACAGAACCGGGCGTCGGCTCCACGCTTCTGCAGGATGTCCTCACAGGCCTGCAATCCCTCGCTGAGCCAGCGCGTCAGCCAGCCGCTGACCGCCGTGTCGTCCAACCCCAGATCGCCGCGCAGGTAGTCTAGCACGCGAAGGTTCTGCAACGGATGGATTTCGCAGGCGATGATCTGGGCAAAGGCCCGCACCTGCGCCCGCAGATCCTTGTCGGCGGGCAGCAATGGCACCTGGCGGTACGTTTCATCCAGCCATTCGATGATCGCCAGCGACTGGTACAGTTCCTGCCCATCATCGGTGATCAGCACCGGCACCAGCTTCTGCGGATTGATCGCCGCGTATCCCGGCGCCTTCTGCGCCCCGGACTTCAGATGCACGCTCTCGAAATCATAAGCCAGCCCCTTCAGATTGAAGGCGATGCGACAGCGATAAGCCGAGGATGACCGAAAATAGCCGAGAAAACGCATGATCAGACGCCGTGCCCGTTCAACGCCACCGAACGGGGCGCATGCTCAACTGATAGCAACATCGGCGCACCCCTCCCAAAGCCCGATTGCGGCGCAACAATAAATATGTATTCATATCATTATGGGATATGTCAATTTGATTTATCGCGGCACGCGATTGATTTTAGGCATAGACCACTGTGCAGAGGTCCGGGCAAACCGGACCCGTCAGCGCGCATCGAAGGGGGAAAGGCATGGAATTCCATGTGATGGCCGGGCATCTTTTCCGGCGCACGCATCAGGTCGGCACGGCCGTGTTCTACGAAGAAATGAACCGAGAAGGCCTTGATATCACACCATTTCAATTTGCCGCCCTGTCAGCGCTGCAGCTCAATCCCGGGGCCGACCAGGCCTCGGTCGCGGCCTGGACCGCCTGCGATCGCGCCACGGTCGGCGGCGTCGTCGATCGGCTGGTTGAAAAGGGCTATGTCTCGCGCAAGGTATCCGAGAAAGACAGACGCGCCCGCGTCCTCCACCTGACCGAATCGGGGCGTGAAACCCTCGCCCGGGCCCAGGAGGTCGCGGAAAAAATACAGGGGCTGCTGACCGATGGGCTGAGCCCCGAGGAAAGTGAAACCCTTACCCACCTGCTGCTGAAAGTGCTCGAAACGCACCCGCGCTAGCCCCCGGGCCGACACAAAAAGGGCCGGCCAACCGGCCAGCCCTTTCCCTTCTCCACAATGTGCCGCGGATCAGTTCAGCGCCTTGTCGCTGATCATGTGGGTCCAGGCCCCTTCCGGTCTCTTGCTGATCACCGGGTCCGATCCGCCTGACAGCAGCGATGCCACCGTGCGCTCGTAATCGGCCACGTCCAGCGCACCGTTCGACCCGGCGGTCAGCTTGGCGATCTCGCCCATCATGCGGATCTGGTGTTCCTCGGTCTGGGCGCCCGACGCGTCATTGTCCAGAACGATCATCGCCGCGTCTTCCGGGTTTTCCTCGGCCCATTTCCACCCCTTCATCGAAGCCCGCACGAAACGCACCATCTTGTCGACGAAGGCCGGGTCCTCCAGGTTGTCTTCCAGCACGTACATGCCGTCTTCCAAGGTCGCCACGCCCTGGTCTTCGTATTTGAACACCACCAGGTCGTCCGGGCTCAGGCCCGCATCGATGATCTGCCAGTATTCGTTATAGGTCATGGTCGACACGCAGGCCGCCTGCCCCTGCAGGATCGGATCGACATTGAAGCCCTGCTTCAGAACCGTCACCCCGTCCGGGCCGCCATCGGTGGAATAGCCCAGCTTGCTCATCCAGCTCAGGAACGGGTATTCGTTGCCGAAGAACCAGACGCCCAGCGTCTTGCCCTTGAAATCCTCGGGGCTGCTGACGCCGGCATCCTTGCGGCAGGTCAGCATCATCCCCGAGCTCTTGAACGGCTGCGCGATGTTCACCAGCGGCAGACCCTTTTCGCGGCTCGCCAGCGCCGAGGGCATCCAGTCCAGCACCACATCGGCACCACCGCCTGCGATCACCTGTGCCGGTGCGATATCCGGCCCGCCCGGCTTGATGGTGACGCTCAGGTCTTCTTCCTCATAGAACCCCTTGTCCAGCGCCACGTAATAGCCGGCGAATTGCGCTTGGGTCACCCATTTCAGCTGCAGGGTGACGTCGTCGGCGGCCTGGGCCATCCCGGCCCACAGACCGACGGCCGCCGCCCCCAAAGTCTTCATCATCATTTTCATTTCATACTCTCCTTGTTGAACCGAATCTTATCGCTCAGCCTCGTTGCGACGGGTGCCAGAACGTCACTGCCTTTTCCAGCAGCGCGACCCCGCCATAAAATGCCGACCCGACGATCGCGGCGACCACGATCTCGGCCCAGACAAGATCCAGCGCCAGTTGCCCGACGCTGGTGGAAATCCGGAACCCCATCCCCTTGATGGGGCTGCCGAAGAATTCCGCCACGATGGCGCCGATCAGCGCCAGGGTGGTGGTGATTTTCAGCCCGTTGAAAATGAACGGCATCGCCGCCGGCAGCCGCAGCTTCACAAGCGTCTGCATGTAGCTCGCCGCATAGGTCTGCATCAGGTCGCGCTGCATCTTGTCGGTGGCCTGCAGTCCCTCGACCGCGTTGACCAGCATCGGAAAGAAGACCATCACCACGACCACCGCCGCCTTCGATTGCCAGTCGAAGCCGAACCACATCACCAGGATCGGCGCCATGCCGATGATGGGAAGCGCGGCGACGAAATTTCCCACCGGCAGCAACCCGCGCTGCAGGAAGGGGAAGCGGTCGACCACCACGGCGGTCAGGAAGGCCGCCCCGCAGCCGATCACGTAGCCCGACAAGGCCCCCTTCAACACGGTCTGCACGAAATCCTGCCACAGGATCCCGGTCGATGCCGCGAACCGCATGGCGATGGCCGAAGGCGCTGGCAGCAGCACCGGATTGATTTCGAACCCATGCACCGCGCATTCCCACAGGATCACCACCGTGACGCCGAAGGTCACCGGCACCGCCAGCGACGCGGCGCGCGATTTCGGCAGCCCCGCCAGCCAGACATTGGCGCGCCAGCCCATGAACCAGGCGATCAACCCGAAGACAATCCAGCCCATCACGCCATCCCC
>JAWVXM010000124.1:0-7662 GCA_033723255.1 Thalassovita sp. | reverse complement strand
GCCGCACGCGGCCAGGACTGCCCGCGCGGCAACACGCCCAACCGCCACATGACCGGGGCCATGACGAGGGCGCCAGGAACGAGGCGCAGGACGAGAACCTCTTCAACGGTGAAGCTGCCCTGTACAGCGAAGCGCGTGACCAGCATGAAGGTCGCCCAGATCGTCACGGTGGCAAGTGCTGCCAACAGTCCAAGAACCCGCGTTCTGGGGAGATTCATCCATCGGTCCTTTCATGAATTGGTGTCGGCGCGGACTTAACGTCATTTCGCGAGGGTATACCAGCCGAAACCGCCCCCGAATCCGGCTGGAGCAATGCTTTGGTTTCGGGATGAAATGAGGTCCGGGATAAATCGAACCGGGTACGGTCCTTTGGCCAGCTGTCTGTTTCGCGAAAAATCGGGTTCAGGCGGAACGGAATATCGGTATCTTCAAGCGGCAGCGGGCGACGCATGCCCCGCAAACTGCCTGCCCCGGGGAACGCTGCGCGCCGGGCAGTTGAACCGATGGAGTGGTGCTGATGTCTCTTACCTCGCTCTGGCAAACGACTGCCCCGTCAGCGCCCGATTTTCCGGCCCTGGAAGAAAGCGCGAAGACCGATGTTCTGGTCATCGGCGGCGGTTTTCAGGGCTTGTCCGCCGCGCTGCATCTGGCGGAAGCCGGTGCCGATGTGCTGCTTGTCGAAGCCGGGATGCCGGGGCAGGGCGCGTCGGGGCAGAATGGCGGGCAGGTCATTCCGGGGCTCAAGGATGATCCGGACATGCTGGACCGGCTCTGGGGGGCGCAAGCTACCGCCTTCGCGGGCGGCACCGCGGACACGCTTTTTTCACTGGTGGAACGGCTTGGGATCGACTGCGATGCCGAGCGAACGGGGTGGATCCAGGCTGGCAACAAGAACGTCCACCTGCCCGCCCTGCGATTCAGGATGGAACAATGGGCCAGGCGCGGGGCACCGGTCGATTGGCTCAATGACAAGGCGATGGCGCGCGCGACCGGGTCCGGGGCCTTCCGCGGCGGATGGATCGACCAGCGGGCGGGAAAGATTCATCCGCTGAAACTGGCCTATGGACTCTCTCTGGCGGCGCAACGCGCGGGTGCGCGCATTCATGCGCAAAGCCCGGTTGCCGCCCTGACGCGCGACCGCGAAGGATGGCTGGCGCGTCTCGCTTCGGGGCCGAGCGTCCGTGCCGAGCGGGTGATCATGGCGACAAATGTCTATACCCCGGCCGCATTGAACGCGGAACTGCGACGCGCCACCGTCCCCGCCAACAGCTTCCAGATCGCAACGCAGCCGCTGAACGATGCGCAACGCGCGAGCATATTGCCGGGCGGGGAAGCCGTTTCGGAAATCCGTCGCGTCGGCACCTATTTCCGCATCGGCCCGGAAGGCCGGCTGATGCTCGGTGGCAGGGGCAGGTTTGCCGATCCGACGCGACCCGCGCATTTCCGGATGATCGAACGGGAGCTTGCGAAACTGTTTGGTCCCGGCCTTGCCATCGAACACCGCTGGTGCGGGCGCGTCGGCATGACACCCGACCATCGTATCCGTGTGTGTGCCCCCGCGCCGGGGATGTTGCTGTCCACGGGGTTCAACGGCCGGGGCGTGGCCCTGTCGGTTGCCCTGGGCAAGGCGTTCGCGGAGCATCTGACCAAGGGCACGGCCCTGCCGATACCGGTCGAGACCAGGATCCGGACCTTGCCGTTCCACGGCCTGCATCCGCTCTACGCGTCGATCGCGATCCGGTATTACCGGCTTCGCGATCAGCTTGATCGCTGAAGATTCCGCAATCCGCGCGAGGGGAGGCCGGTTGGTTCCCGCGCGATGAATTGGACGGACGCGGCGGGTCCGGGCGGGATTGATACGATCCAAAGGCTGATGTGAAGGTTTTATCCTCTTTCAATGGAAATCCCGGCTCGGGAACAGACGTTTGGCCTGCTCGCGTGGATGGCGGGCGCGGGGTGGGTAGCGGGACGGACGCGGGGCGTCGTCGGCCTGGGGTTGGGTGATGCCCACGGCATCGTCCAGGGGATGGCCCAACTCGGTGAGTTTGTGCGACAGGTCTTCGATCTGATCGGCGATAAGGTGCACGACGATGCCTTCACGCTCCAGCCGGCCGGTGACGCGCAACAGCCGCCCGCCCATGACGCTGCGCCGGAAGCGTTCATAGACCTTGGGCCAGACCACGATATTGGCGACGCCGGTTTCATCTTCGAGCGTTATAAAGATCACGCCGGACGCCGTGCCGGGACGCTGACGCGTGATGACGAGACCACAGACGCTGATGCGTCCGAGCGGGGCGGCGGGCAACTGGGCATGTGATGTCAATCCGGGGATCGACGGGCGCAGCAATTCCATCGGGTGGGCGCGCAGGGTGAGGCGCAGCGCGACGTAATCTTCCACGACCTCTTCCCCCAGATGCATATTGGGCAGCGTCATCTCCGGTTCGCGAATGCCTTCGCCGTCCATCGGGTCGGAAAACAGCGGCAGCGGTTTCGGCGCGCGGATCGCGCGCACCTGCCAAAGCGCATCGCGGCGCGTGAGGCCGATGCCGATGAACGCATCGGCCTCGGCCAGCCGCTCAAGCACCGAGGGCGTAACGCCCGCGCGCAGCCAGACGCTTTCGGGGTCCTGGTACCCATTGCCCCGCGCCGCCTTGATCCACTGCGCATCCTCTTCGCGGAAGCCCTTGATTTGGCGAAAGCCCAGCCGCAGGGCAAACGCCCCGTCGGCGCGGCGCTCCAGCAGGTTGTCCCAATCGGAATGGTTGACGCAGACGGGCCGCACTTCGATCCCGTGATCGCGCAGATCCCGGACGATCTGCGCGGGGGCGTAAAACCCCATCGGCTGGGAATTGAGAAGCGCGCAGGCAAACACCGCCGGATGATGGCATTTGAGCCATGAAGAGACATAAGTCAGCATGGCAAAGGCCGCGGCATGGCTTTCGGGGAACCCGTAATCGGCAAAACCTTCGATCTGCGAGAAACAGGCCTCGGCCACATCGAGGGAATAGCCGTTGCCCATCATCCCGCGTAGAAAGCGTTCGCGATGTTCGCCGATGGTGCCCATGCGCCGGAACGAGGCAAGCGAGCGGCGCAGCTTATCGGCTTCTCCGGCAGAATAACCCGCCCCGACAACCGCGATCTGCATGGCCTGTTCCTGGAACAGGGGCACACCGAGGGTCTTTTCCGTGACCTTGGCCAAGGCGGGGCCGAAGGGTTCGGGGGCCTCCAATCCCTGACGCCGCCGGATATAGGGTTTCACCATGCCGCCCTGAATCGGGCCGGGGCGCACGATGGCCACCTCGATCACCAGGTCGTAGAACGTCGCGGGTTTCATCCGCGGCAGGAAATTCATCTGCGCCCGGCTTTCGACCTGAAACACCCCCACCGCATCGGCGCGTTGCAGCATGTCATAAGTGGCCTTGTCCTCTTGCGGCACGGTGTCGAGCGTGAGCTGCATCTTTTCGTGCCGTTCCAGAAGATCGAAGCTTTTGCGCAGACAGGTGAGCATGCCCAGCGACAGGATATCGACCTTGAGAATGCCAAGCGCGTCGATATCGTCCTTGTCCCATTCGATCACCGTGCGGTTCTCCATCGCGGCGTTCTCGATCGGGCACAGTTCATCAAGGCGCCCGCGGGTGATGATGAAGCCGCCGACATGCTGGCTCAGGTGGCGCGGAAAGCCGATGATCTCACCGATCAGCTTGATCGTCTGCGCCAGCCGCCGGTCCTTTGGGTCGAGCCCCAACTCCCGCACCCGCTCCGTACCCGCACCGGAATTGCTCTGCCCCCAGATGTCGCCCGACAACCGCGCGGTCAGGTCCTGGGACAGGCCCATGACCTTGCCGACCTCGCGGATCGCGGCGCGGGTGCGGAAATGGATCACCGTGGCGCAAAGCCCCGCGCGGTGGCGGCCGTATTTTTCATAGATCCACTGGATCACCTCTTCGCGGCGCTCATGTTCGAAATCCACGTCGATATCGGGCGGTTCCCCCCGATGGCGCGAGATGAAGCGTTCGAACACCATGCCGATCATGTCGGGGCTGACATCGGTGATGCCCAGAAGGTAACAGAGGATGGAATTGGCCGCCGAACCGCGCCCCTGGCAGAGAATGCCGCGCGACCGGGCCTCCTGGACGATGTCATGCACGGTGAGGAAATAGGGCGCATAGCCCAGTTCCGCGACGAGGCTCAGTTCTTTTTCCATCAGGTCATGCACGCGCTGCGCCGCGCCGTGGGGATAGCGGCGCCTGACCCCTTCGCGCGCCAGCCGGTCAAGCCGGGCCTGGGGGCTTTCGCCCTCCGACATTTCGTCGGGATATTCGTAGCTCAGTTCTGAGAGATCAAAACTGCAGCGCGCGGCGATCTCAAGCGTACGCCTGAGTGCCGCCGGATGCCGGTGGTAGAGCCGCGCCATGTCCGGTGCCCCCTTGAGACGGCGCTCGGAATTGGGAAGCGCGCGGGTTCCGATTCGGTCGATGGTTATCCCTTCGCGCAGACAGGTGAGCACATCGGCCAATGGCCGCCGCGCGCCGCGATGCATGAGCACATCGCCCACCGCCACCATCGGGGTGGAACAGCGCTGCGCCGTGGCAGCACAGGCATCGAACCACGCCTGATCGGACCCGTCATAACGCGGGGTGGCGCCGAGAAAGACATGCCCGGGATAGCGGCGCTGAAGGCGCTGCAGCGAGGCGTGAGAGTGCCGCAACTGCCGGGGCGGAAGCGCGATAAGGATCATTCCCCTGCAGCCGGCTTCCAGGTCGCTGAGATCAAGGTGACAATCGCCCTTTTCCGACCGTCTCTTGCCAAGGGTCAAAAGCCGCGCAAGCCGCTGATAGGCCGCGCGGTCAGTGGGGAGGGCGAGCCAATCCACGGGGCAATCACGCAGGGCAAGGCGGCTGCCGACAATGAGTTTGGGCTGACGTGGCGTGCCGGGGCAGGGCAGGTCCAAGGGGGATGCGCGTTCCCGGCGTGTCGAGGGATCTATCTGATGGCTGGAGCGCACACGCAGCTGTTCGGCCGCCTCATCACGCAGGGTTTTGAGCGCGGAATAGGCCCGCACCACGCCGGCGAGGGAATTGCGATCCGTGATGGCAATGGCCTCAAGCCCCAGTTCAGCCGCCCGCAGGATGAGTTCCTCCGGGTGGGAGGCGCCGGTCAAAAAGGTGAAATTCGAGGTCACGCACAGTTCGGCATAGCCCGCCGGAGGCGGTTGTGTACCGGGGGTGTGATGGTGCTTCACGAGAATTCCCCCTGTACGAACCAGCCGGGATTTTGCGGGGTGAAAAACAGCCAGAGGCGACGCCCTTCACGGGTATCGACCTTCCAGTAATCCCGGATACCGGAGCGCCAATTGTCATCCGGGAACCACCATTCGGGCGCAATGCGTTCGGGGCCGGTGGCGCGCCCCGTCGTCAGGCGCATCCGTCGCCAGCGGAAGCGTTCGGGCGGGTGGTTGCCCGCGCCTTCGATGGGTTCCGGCGGGAACAGCCGCAGCGGGCGAGGGCGCAGGGTTGCCCATCCGCCCTGCGCGCTGCTGAAGGCGGCGGGCGCGATGGCAAAGGCGCGTTCGGGAATGTGGCTGTCGGCGGGGAGGAAACGCTGGATATTCTCCAGCCCAATCCGCGTGCCGATACGGGTGATCAGGTCGTCGAACTGGTCGGGGGCGGTCTGGCGGGTGCCGATCTGTTGAAACGGAAGCGGTTCGACCAGGGCGGCCTCGAGCCGTACTTGGTCAATGCCGAAGCCCGCATCCACTTCGCCCAGGCCGCGTTCGAACAGCGGCAGGATACGGTTTGGATCGCGCATCGGGGCGGCCAGGCGCAGTTCGACCTGCTGGCTGCCCTGATCGATGCGGCGGAGCGTGAGGGTGAGTTTGCGCGCGCCTTTCTCCTGCGCCTTGAGCTTTTCGCACAGGGGGGCGAGCAGGCGGGCGGTCACCCCCATGACATCCTCGGTCAGGCCGATCGGCTCGGGCAGGGTCATGCGCACCCCGTAATGGGGCGGGTCTCTTTCGGGCATGACGGGATCGGGAAGATGGCCCAATGCCTGATCCAGGCGCTTCATCAACTCGGGGCCGAAACGTCGTGCCAGGGGCGCGCGAGCGGCCATGCGCAGATCGCCGATGGTGCGTAGGCCGAGGCGTTGCAGGGCGGTGATGGTCCTGTCGTCAAGCCGCAGCGCCGCGACGGGCAGGTCGGTCGGTTGCTGGCCGTTTTGGCCGAAATGTGCCAACCCCCACGCCGCGCGACGGGTGCCTGCCAGCCCAAGCCTTACCTCGAAACCGGCCCGCATGGCGCGGTCCCGCATATCCTCCAGCATCTGCGCCTCGCCGCCCCACAGGCGGGTGGAGCCGGTGACATCGAGTATCAACCCATCCTCTCCGTCGCGGCCGACCCAAGGGCAATAGCGCGTGGCCCAGCGGCGCAGGATCGCGAGAAAACGGGCATCGAGATCGGGGCGCGCGGGCTGACTGACGAGATCGGGGCAAAAGGCCCGGGCATCAGCGAAGCTCATCCCCCGCGTGAGGCCAAGCCGTTCGGCTGCGGTATTCAGGCAATAAAGCCGCTCGGTATTGTTGGATCTGAGCGTGAGCGCAAAGGGGCCATCAACCGGGCGCGTGCGCAGAACCCGGTCGCTCGCCAGCCGGGGAAACCACATGCACACGATCCGTCTGCTGATCCCATTGAACATTCCAGGCACCCAGTGTTCCCGATTTGTTCTTGATAATTTCCCAACGCATCAGAGTCGAGTCTTCCCTCCCGGGATCGAAAATCGGCGTTACGTTCCATCGGGTCTCGACCGCGTTCGACCCCATGCCATCGGGGATGAGGCAAAGCCCCGTCGTGCCGCCCGCCTTGGCCGCCAGTTGCAGCCGCCGCCCCTCACGCAGGTTCAGGGGGCGGGTGATTGCGATCACGACAAACGGAAACGCGCCGTCCTTGAGGGCTTCCTCGGCCACGGCAAGGCCGTCCGTCTGATTGTTGGGCCGGGCCAGAAGGAGGCGGGAGGGATCGAGGAAAGGCATCAGGCCGAAGGGATTGAGCGTATCGCAATGCCAGTTTTCCCGTATCCAGAGAAGCGGGCCATGCATCGGTGCGGCGATGGCGGCAAAGTTCATGTCCGCGGCCCCGCAGACCTCATGGACGCGGGCGCGGCGCAGGGGAAAGGAATTGTGCAGTTCGGCCGGCATGGCGAGAACATAGAGGGAACTTCTGGGGTTTCCAATGGGGGGATTGAAAGTGAAGCGGTTCCGGAAGATCGGACAGTCGGCTATTCAAGTAGACGTGCGTTAAAAGCGATACCCATCTTTGGACCTGGCGGGGCAGACTGGACATTGGCTTGCCAACGTCACCGGTTCGAAACCCGCCTGCGCCGTCGGTTTCCTTGCGATTGCCGCGTTTTGTCCGGGAGGGCAGGCTATGCGAAAACCGCGCCGCTCTTTCCGGACGGCGCGGTTTCAGTGGCAGGACGTGCGCCCTGACCGGGTGCAGTCGGTTTGCAAGCGATGGTCTCAGCCCAGCGGGGAAAACGATGCCGGCTGCAGGAAGACGCTTTCCTGATAATCGAGATAGGGCAGGATCTTGGGAACGAAGGCCTGCCATTCGGAATCGGCGCCCAGCTTGGCGCGCTGTTCGGTGCGGTGGCCGTAATCGTCATAGG
>JAWVXM010000123.1:0-7671 GCA_033723255.1 Thalassovita sp. | reverse complement strand
TCAAGGACGCCCACAAGCGCGCCATGCCCGGCCGCATCGTCGGCGTGTCGGTGGATTCGCGCGGCAACCGCGCCTACCGGCTGGCGCTGCAGACCCGCGAACAGCATATCCGCCGCGAAAAGGCGACGTCGAACGTCTGTACCGCGCAGGCGCTGCTGGCTGTCATGGCCTCGATGTACGCGGTGTTCCACGGGCCGCGCGGGCTCAAGGCCATCGCGCAGCGCATCCACCGCAAGGCGGTGCGCCTGGTGAAGGGGCTGGAAGAAGCCGGGTTCAAGGTGGAACCCGAAACCTTCTTCGATACCATCACGGTCGAGGTCGGCCCGCTGCAGCAGGCGGTTCTGAAATCCGCCGTGGACGAAGGCATCAACCTGCGCCCGGTGGGTGCGACCAAGGTCGGCATCACGCTGGACGAAGCGGCGGTGCCCGCGACCATCGAAGCGGTCTGGCGCGCCTTCGGCATCACCCGGGCCGATGACCGCCCCGGCGACTGGCGCCTGCCCGACAACGCGCTGCGCGAAACCACCATTCTCGATCACAAGATCTTCCACATGAACCGGGCGGAAACCGAGATGATGCGCTACATGCGTCGCCTCGCCGACCGCGACCTGGCGCTGGACCGGGCGATGATCCCGCTGGGCTCCTGCACCATGAAGCTGAACGCGGCGGCCGAAATGGCGCCGATCAGCTGGCCGGAATTCACTGATATCCACCCCTTCGTGCCGGCCGATCAGGCCGAAGGCTACCACGAGATGATTTCGGACCTGAGTTCGAAACTGCGCGATATCACCGGCTACGATGCCTTTTCGATGCAGCCCAATTCGGGTGCGCAGGGCGAATATGCCGGCCTGCTGACCATTGCCGACTATCATCGCGCCAACGGTCAGGGGCACCGCAATGTCTGCCTGATCCCGATGAGCGCACACGGCACCAACCCGGCCAGCGCCCACATGGTCGGCTGGAAGGTGGTGCCGGTCAAATCGATGGAGAACGGGGATATCGACCTGAACGATTTCCTCGCCAAGGCTGCACAGCACAGCGAAAATCTTGCCGGCTGCATGATCACCTATCCCTCGACTCACGGCGTGTTCGAGGAAACGGTGAAGGAAGTCTGCGCCATTACCCATGAACATGGCGGTCAGGTCTATATCGACGGGGCCAACCTGAACGCGATGGTGGGCGTGTCGCGCCCCGGCGATCTGGGCGGCGATGTCAGCCACCTGAACCTGCACAAGACCTTCGCCATCCCGCATGGCGGCGGCGGCCCCGGCATGGGCCCGATCGGGGTGAAATCGCACCTTGTGCCGCACCTGCCGGGCCACCCGGAAACCGGCGGCGATACCGGCCCGGTATCGGCGGCGCCTTACGGGTCGGCCTCGATCCTGACGATCAGCTGGGCCTATTGCCTGATGATGGGCAGCGAGGGCCTGACACAGGCCACCCGCACCGCGATCCTGTCGGGCAACTACATCGCCAAGCGGCTCGAAGGCGCGTTCGACGTGCTCTACAAGGGGCCGTCGGGCCGTGTGGCGCATGAATGCATCATCGATACCCGTCCCTTCGCCGAAAGCGCCGGGATCACAGTGGATGACATCGCCAAGCGCCTGATGGATTGCGGTTTCCACGCCCCCACCATGAGCTGGCCGGTTGCCGGCACGCTGATGATCGAGCCGACGGAATCGGAAACCAAGGCGGAGCTGGACCGGTTCTGCGACGCGATGCTGGCGATCCGCGACGAAATCCGCGACGTCGAGGAAGGCCGGATCGACGGGGAAAACAACCCGCTGAAAAACGCGCCGCACACGGTCGAGGATCTGGTGGGCGACTGGGACCGGCCCTATAGCCGCGAACAGGGCTGTTACCCGCCGGGCGCCTTCCGCGTCGACAAGTACTGGCCTTCGGTCAACCGGGTCGACAATGCCTATGGCGACCGCCACCTGGTCTGCACCTGTCCGCCGATGGAACATTTCGACGACGCGGCTGAATAAGCGAAAAGCCCCGCCTTGGCGGGGCTTTTTGCTGCGTCCCGTCGGCTGTCTTTCCGGGCCGCTCCGATCAGTCGGCTGCGCGCAGCTCCTGCCGTGCGTGCCGGATGATGATCCCGGCCGAGTGCAGGAACAGCCCGGCAATGGCAAAGGCGGTGATCAGGTCGGGCCAGCGTTGCCCGGTCCATGCCACCGCCAGCGCCGCCACCACGATGGCGGCATTGCCGATCGCGTCGTTGCGCGAAAACAGCCAGACCGCGCGCAGGTTCGCGTCGCCCTTGCGATGCGGCATCAGCACCAGCGCGGCGGCGACATTGACCGCCAGTGCGATCATCCCCATC
Source organism: Thalassovita sp. (assembly GCA_033723255.1). Lineage (GTDB taxonomy): Bacteria > Pseudomonadota > Alphaproteobacteria > Rhodobacterales > Rhodobacteraceae > Thalassobius. The sequence continues at coordinate 5,345 of JAWVXM010000123.1, read as the reverse complement.
GCGCCCATGATCCCGGCCTCGATCGGTGCGCCGGTAAAGACCTTCACCGCCGTGTTGCCGATCACGCCCAATCCCATCAGGGCCAGGAATCCCCCCTGTATCAGCGCGGTGCGCGCGCGCCATGCGGGGCGCCAGGCGGTCGCGATTACCGCCAGCAGTGTGATCAGCCCATCGCCCACGAAATCCAGAGCGTCCGCCTTCAGCGCCTGCGACCCGGCAATGAAACCGCCGATCGCTTCGGCCACGCCATAGCCGAGGTTCAGGATCACCACGATCCACAGCGCCCGCCGATAGTCCGGGGCCAGATGCGCGGGCCCCGTGCCCCGCAGCCGTTCCAGCCCGTATCCCGCCGCGGCCACGCTTTGCTCGATTCGGGGCAGCAGGGCCTCTGGCACATCCTCCAGCTGCAATTCCTGCGTGCTCAGCGATATCGACAGGTCCCGCGCCCCCGCCGTGCGGGCGGCGTTTTCCACCTTCGCGGCGCAGGATCCGCAATCCATGCCGATCACCCGGTATCGAACCTGTCCGGTCATCCGGTCACTCCGTCAGGAACCGCAACCGCTCCGCCACCGTGTTCCAGACGTCTTCGTTCGCGGCGGCCAGAAGGTAACCGTCGCGGATCGCGATGTCGTATTCCCGCCCGTCCAGCATCCGCACATATCCGCCCGCACGTTCGCAGATCAGCACGCCGGCGGCGTGATCCCAAGGGTTCAGTACCCCCGACAGGCAGAAATCGACACTGCCCTGCGCCAGCATCCGGTATTCGTGGCACGAACAGCGCAGAGCGCCTGTGCGGCCGAAATCGGGCAGGGTTTCGGCCAGCTTGGGCTGCATCGCCTTGTCCATCAGGTAGAAATGCATGTAACCGCTCAGCTCGCCCAGCGGGCCGCCCTTAGCGGTGCGCATCCGCCGGTGCGGTCCTTCGGCGCCGAACATCATCGCGCCGGTTTCGGTATCGGCGCTGATCCAGTCATCCATGATCGCGTCGTAAAGCATGCCGAAAACTGGCCGCCCGAACCGGGTCGCGGCAAGGATCACCCCGAAGACCGGCAGCCCGTGGGCGAAATTCCACGTCCCGTCGACCGGATCGATGATGAAGGCCAGTTCCGCCTCGGCCGCCTGCGCGCGCAGTTCTGGCCGGGTGCTCGCCGCTTCCTCGCCAAAGACATGCGCATTGGGGAACAGTTCGAAAATCCCGTGGGCGATCTGCTTCTCGGCCTCGGTATCGGCTTCCGTCACCAGGTCGTGCGGCCCGCTCTTGGTGCTGATCTGTCCGGCGCTGAGGTTGCGGAACCGGGGCAGGATCTCGGCCTTGGCGGCGGCGCGCACCACGTCGATCAGGGCCTGCTGCTGTTCGGGGCTGAACGGCGGGGTGGACTGGGGCAGGGTTGTGTGGGCACTCATCGGATCGGTCCCGGATTGGTGGGGGATACACAATGGGTGACAGGGCGGGGCACGAAAGGCAAGGTTTCGCGTGGAAGCGCGCCAGCCCGAAACAGCGGCGCTTTGCGCCGCCGGGCAGCGCCCGACCGCCCCCCGGGCGGGCGCTTTGTCGCCGTTTGAGCGACGCTTGAAACTTGGATGTGGCGGCACGATAAAGTGCGAACCTCATATGACGGCGCGCCCACCTGCGGTCGGACGAAGCCCGCTTTCCCCCTATTCCCGCCCCCTCAGAACGCCGGCGGGGCGCGCGTTCAGCGCACTCCAGGCAAAGCCGATCCCGGCCAGCATCGTGGCGATCGCACCGCCGACCACGATGCCGATCGCCGAAGGCCATATGACGGCGAAATCGGTTTCCATCACGAAACGCATCACCGCCCAGCCGCCCGCGATCCCCGCGGCCAGCGCCACAAGGCCCGCCGCGGCCCCCAGAACGGCGGCGCGCAACGCGAAGCTGCGCAGGATCTGCCCGCGCGTCGCCCCCAGCGTCTTCAGCACCGCCGCCTCATATCGCCGCGCCGGTGCGCCCGCCGCCGCTGCCCCGATCAGCACCAGGAACCCGGTCAGCAGCGTCGCCGACGCGCCCCATGAAGTTGCCGCCGCGATCGCCGTCAGCATTTCGGACACCCGGTCGATCGCATCGCGCACGCGGATCGCGGTGATGTTGGGAAAGGCACCGGTCAGTTCGCTCAGGATCGCCGCCTCGGCGTCCTCGGTGGCATAGACGGTGGCGATGAAACTGTGGGGTGCGCCCTTCAGCGCCGCTTCGTTCATCGTCAGGATGAACCCCATCCCGGCGCTTGAAAAATCCACGTCACGGAAACTGGCGATGGTGCCGGTCACGTCGCGGCCGAGGACGTTGATGGTGATCTCGTCGCCCAGCTGCAATCCCATCTCGGCCGCTTCGGTGGCGGCAAAGCTGATCAGCGGCGGCACGTCGTAATCATCCGGCCACCATTCGCCCGCCGTCAGTTTGGTGTTGCCCGGTTGCGTGCCGGCATAGGTGACGCCACGGTCACCGCGCACCACCCAGTGATCGCCGGCAACATCCCTGGCGGGCCGGCCGTTGATCCGGGTGATTACCCCGCGCAGCATCGGCGCGTGTTCTACCCGGCTGACCTTTTCGTTGGCGTCCAGCCGCCCGAGAAATCCGCCGATCTGGTCCTTCTGGATATCCACGAAGAAAAAGGACGGCGCCTTTTTCGGCAGGTCGCGCGCGATGGCGCCGCGCAGGTTGCCGTCGATCTGGCCCACGGATGCCAGCACGCTCAGCCCCAGCCCCAGCGACAGGACAACCGGCATCGCTTCGTTCCGGGCAGCGCCGATCGCGGTCAGCGCCCATCGCAGCACCGCGCGTCCCTGCGCAATCGGGGAAAGGGCGCGCGCCAGCCGGCGGATCCCCATCGCCGCCAGCGCCAGCGCGGCAAGCGACGCGACGATCCCGCCCGCGGTCCACAGCGCCAGCTTCCACGCCCCCGAAAACAGCACCGCCGCGCCGATCAGCGCGAGGGCCAGCACCGCCGTGACCATCAGGGAACGCCACGGCGGCAGCAGCCGCGCCGCGCCCATCGAATCGCGAAACAGCGTCGCGGCGCGCACTTCGCCGGTGCGGGCCAGCGGCCAGAGGGTGAAGATCAGCGCGGTCAGCAATCCATAAAGCGTCGCCTCGGCCAAGGGCGCGGGATAGATCGCGAAATCGGCGGGCACCGGCAGCTGTGCCCTGATCACCGGCCCCAACAGCACCGGCGCCCCGGCGCCCAGCATCAGCCCCAGCCCGATCCCCAGAACCGAAAGCGCCCCGATCTGCAGCAGGTAGGTCTGGAAGATCACCCGCTGGTCGGCACCAAGGCTGCGCAGCGTGGCGATCACCTGCGTCTTGCCGGCAAGATAGGCCCGCACGGCCGAGGACACGCCGACACCGCCCACCGCCAGCCCGGAAAGCCCGACAAGGATCAGGAAAGCGCCCAGCCGGTCGACAAAGGCGGCAATGCCCGGTGCCCCGTTGCGCGCGTCGCGCCAGCGCAACCCGCTGTCTGCGAAAGCCTGCTTGGCGCTGTTTCCCATCGCCGCTAGGTCCGCCCCGTCTGGCAGGTCGAGCCGGTACTTGCTGGAATAAAGCGTGCCCGGCGACAACAGGCCGGACTTGGCAAGGTCCGCCGTGCGCACCAGCGTCCGCGGCCCAAGCGCGAACCCGTCCGCCGCCCCGTCCGGTTCCCGGATCAGCGCCGCGCTCAGGATGAAATCCTGCGTGCCAAGGCGGAAGGTATCGCCAATCCCGATCCCCAGTTGCGATATCAGCAGCGGATCGAGCACCGCACCGGGCAGGCCCCGTTCGCCCGCGAACGCCGTCGCAAGCGCCATCTCGGGGTCCAGCTCGGCGGTCCCGACCAGCGGATAGGCCCCGTCCACCGCCTTGACCTGGGTCAGGGCGCGGGTGTCGCCCACCACCGTCATGGACCGGAAATCGGCCACCTCGGACACCACCAGAGCCCGGTCTTCCATCCAGCTGCGTTCCGCGTCCGTGGCGAAACGATAGGTGAATTCCATCTCGGCATCGCCGCCCAGAAGCGCCGCGCCCTCGCGCGCCAGTCCCACCTCGATCCCCGTGCGCACACTGCCGATGCCGGCGATCGCGGCCACGCCCGTCACGAGACAGGCCAGGAAGATGCGGAACCCCCGCAGCCCGCCCCGCAACTCGCGCCGGGCCAGCCGTGCGGCGACGCTGAGGCTCATGCGCGGGCCTCGCCGTCGATTCGCCCATCGCGCAGCCGCACCACCCGGTCGCAACGCGTTGCCAGTTCGGGCGCGTGGGTGACCAGCACCAGCGTCGCCCCGTGCCGGTCGCGCAGCCCGAACAGCAGATCGATGATCGCCGCGCCCGTCGCCTCGTCCAGGTTGCCGGTCGGTTCATCCGCCAGCAGGATCTTCGGCCTTGGCGCCGATGCGCGCGCCAGGGCCACCCTTTGCTGTTCCCCGCCCGACATCTGCGACGGGTAGTGATCGGCGCGCGAATCCAGCCCGACCGCGTGCAATTCCTCGCGCGCCCGGTCGAACGCGTCGCGATGTCCTGCCAGTTCCAGCGGCGTGGCGACGTTTTCCAGCGCCGTCATGGTCGGGATCAGGTGGAAGGACTGGAACACGATGCCCATCGCATCGCGCCGGAACCGCGCCAGCTGGTCCTCGTCCATGCCGGTCAGGTCCTGCCCAAGCGCCTTGACCTGCCCCGATGTGGCCTGTTCAAGCCCCCCCATCAGCAACAGCAGAGAGGATTTTCCCGACCCGGACGGCCCGACAAGTCCCAGACTTTCGCCGCTCTGGACATCCAGCGTGATGCCGTGAAGGATTTCCACCGGGCCGGCATTGCCTTCAAGCGATAGGGTTGCATCTGTAAGGGAAAGAACGGGAATCGACATGCGCACCGGGTATCTTTTCAAATCTCTGATGTCATATGGGGCCGGGCTGGTCCGGGGCAAGGTTCTGGCGGCGCTGATCTTTCTGCTGCCGCATTCGGCATGGGCGGCCCCGACGACCCTGATCGCTTTCGGCGACAGCCTGACACAGGGATACGGCTTGATCGAACAGGAAGGCTTCGTGCCGCAGCTGCGGGCGTGGCTGGCGCAGCAGGGCGCGACGGTGCGGGTGATCAATGCCGGCGTGTCGGGTGATACGACGGCGGGTGGGCTGGCGCGGATCGACTGGTCGCTGACCCGCGACGTGCAGGGGATGATCCTGGCGCTTGGTGGCAACGACGTGCTGCGTGGCACCGATCCGGCGCTTACGCGTTCGAACATCCGGGGCATCCTGCGGGTGGCGCGCGACAAGGGGGTCGAGGTGCTGCTGATCGGGATGCGGGCACCGTCCAATTACGGCCCCGATTACGAACGGGAATTCAACGCGATCTGGCC
>JAWVXM010000122.1:0-7690 GCA_033723255.1 Thalassovita sp. | reverse complement strand
TCCAGCGCCAATTTCAGCTTCCCGTCGTGCCGGAACACCCAAAGTTCGCCGCTTTTCAGCGCCAGCGATACCGCCGCGCCGCCCATGTCGAGCTTGGCGTCGACCTCGGGGTGAAGGTGGAACCGGATGTGAAACGGGACGCCCTGCAATTGCGACCGGGTCATCGCCTTGTCGAATTTCTGCCGCTCCGGCGGTTCGATGGCGACCAGCAGGTCCTCGCCCACCAGCCCGCGACCGTCGAGCGTCAGTTCCAGCGTGCGGGCATGGGTCAGCCCGTGGGTCTTCGAATACCCGTCATGCCCGCCTTCGAACCGCACCCCGTCCAGCGCCTGCGACATCTGCACCGGCACGTGTTTCGGGACATCCAGCAACATGTCGGCCTTCGCCGCCCCGGTGCCGAAACGGGCGCTCGAATACCCGTCGATCGACAGGGTGGAATGGCTGGCGGTGGCGCGCCCCGCCCGGCGCCAGTCGGATCCGAAAACCGCGCCCGATCCGCAGTTGACCACCACTGGCCGCCGCCCCGATGTCAGCTCAAAGGCCAGCGTCGAAGCATGGGCATTGCCCGACGCCTTGTCCCCCGGAGGCGCGGCGGCATCGATGATGATACTGGTGCGCCCCCCGACCAGCCGCGCATATCCCATCGCTAGCCCATCGGCGTGCCGGTCCTTCACCCCCGATGCTGCCAGCGCCGCATCAAGCCGGCCCTCCATACCGCGCCCGCCGCCATTGAACCGCGCCAGCCCGCCATCGGCATGGCGCAGCGTGCGCAATGCCGGCGCGATCCGTTCGATCGCGGCGGCATGATGCTGCCCGACCTCGCGGCCGGTTTCCATCAGCGCCGCCGCCGCCCAGGTCAGCAGGGTGAAGACTTCCAGCAGTTCCTCGGGATTGCGGGTCGGGATTCCGCCCTGCGCGTCGATCTGGGACCGGCATTCCCGTTCCAGCGCCTTCACCGCCGGGGCAACGTGCTTTTCCATCCCTTCCAGCGCCAGCCCGGCATAGATCAGCCCGGTCAGCGCCTCGAACCGTGGCAGGCCCGGCGTCGTCTTGTGCCAGCGGCGGCCAAGGAAAATCGTCTGATGCGCCAGCGACCGGTAGAATGCGTCGGAATCAGCCTGATCCCGGCCACGCAACACGTAAAGAGCGTGGTGTATCCAGCGGATGATGCGGCGTCCGGTCAGGTCGGGCGTCCAGCCCGGCCCCTTGCCGGTACCGTACAGGTCGATCCACGACCACAGCCAGTCAGCGGCCAGTTCGCGGGTTTTCGCATCGCCCACCGCCGCGAGGTCATCGAGCCAGACAAAACCGTGGATTTCGGCGTCGAACATCGCGTCGGGGCTGCCCACGTCCCAGATCCGCACGCCCTTGGCTTCGATCAGGTGGCCCGCAAACAGGTAATTCCCGGCCAGCATCTGGCGCCCCCGCGCGAAGGATCCGATCGTGCGCGGTTCGGGCTGGCTGACGAAACCGATCGCCGGGCGGGCAAGGCTGCTCAACCGCGCGTGCAAGCGGTGCATCCAGCGCGTATGGCGCGCCGTTAAACCTTCGCGACTGGACATCAATTCCCTGCCTGTTGCGCTCTTTCGGCGGACTTGGCGGGAGGATAGCCCGCGACAGTCCCCCTGTCACGCGGCGAAAACCCTGTCGGAATGTTTTGGCGGATCAGGCCGTCAGGCAGGCGATGTAAAATCCGTCCATGCCGCCGCGATCGGCCCAGTAATCGGGGCGCAGGCGCAGCCCACCCTCTTCCGTGATCCAGTCCGGGTCGATCCCGGGCAGGTCGAACCGGTCCCGGTCGGCCTTCAGATTCGGATGGCGCTCCAGCGCTTCCTCGATCTGGCATTCACCTTCGTCGGGCAGCAGCGAACAGGTACAGAAGATCAGCCGCCCGCCCGGTTTCAACAGCGTCAAAGCGTGATCGATCATCTGCGACTGCAATTCTATCAGCCCGCCGAATTCGCTGCCGTCCTTGGCAAGCGGCAGGTCGGGATGGCGCCGGATCGTGCCGGTCGCCGAACAGGGGGCATCAAGCAGGATCGCGTCATACTGGCCCTGATGGTCCAGTGCATCGCCGGTAACCAGTTGCGCCTTCAGCCCCGTGCGGGCAAGGTTTTCCGCAACCCGCTCCATCCGCGCGGCCGACAGATCGAGCGCCGTCACGTCGGCACCGACTGCCGCCATCTGCATCGTCTTGCCACCCGGCGCGGCGCACATATCAAGAACCTTTTCACCGGGCTGCGCGTTCAGAACCTTGGCCGGGATCGCGGCAGCGGCATCCTGCACCCACCAGTCACCGGCGTCATATCCGGGCAGGGCCGAAACCTGCCCCGCCTGCTGCAAGCGTACCGATCCGGTCGGCAGCACCTCGCCGCCGGTGGCCTGCGCCACCGCTTGCGGATCGCCCTTCGCCGTCAGATCCAGCGGCGCACCGGCGAAATGGGCCGCCTCGAAGCCACCCACCACGTCGCCGCCATAGGCCATGACCAGCGGATCGCGCAGCCATTTCGGCAGACGCGGCGCGCGCAGGGCACCCCAGGCTTCCGGCCCCGCCGACGCGATCTTGCGCAGAACGGCATTGACCATGCCCTTCATCGCCTGCGTCCGCTTGTTGGCGGCGGTCAGGTTCACCGCTTCGTTCACCACGCCATGCGCGTCGCCGCCAAGGCAAAGTTCAACCGTCGCCAGCCGCAGCACGTTGCGCACGTAAAGCGGCGGGTATTTCCGCAAATGCTTCTGCAACAACCGGTCGGCCCGTTCCAGCCCGCGCATCGTGTCCAGCGCCAGCCGCTGCGCCCTTGCCCGGTCCGCCGCATCGAGCCCCTGCAACACGCCGTGGCCCAGAAGTTCCGATATCAGTCGGCCTTCGCCCAATACCTGGTTCAGCAGGTACAGGGCGGCGCTGCGGGCGGTCTGTTTGGGCTTGGGCGGCATGAGATCCCTTTGATCTTGGGCGATGCGGGCGTATATCAGGGGCCAGCCCCGAGAGGAAGAGACGATGAGCGACACCCGCAAAGACCTGCCCCCCGCCGCGATCCGCGCCTTGGCCGAAGCCGAGGAACGGCGCAAGAAGGCCGAGGCAGAAGCGAAAAAGCTGCCCAAGGAACTGGGCGGGCGCGACGGGCCTGAACCGGTGCGCTATGGCGATTGGGAAAAGAAGGGCATCGCAGTCGATTTCTGAACCGAGGCGGCCTACTTCAGCCGGAATTCTTCGATCTTGCCTTCGCCCTTGTTGGGGATGAACAGCACGGTGTACCCGTCGGACCGCACCTGCACACAGCTTTCGCCCTGATCACTGGTACCGATGAAAACCCGCTTGCACAGTTTCGTGCCCTCCCACCGCCAGTTGCCCAGCACCGGCCGACCCCAGGCCCAGCCCTTGATCTGCCCCAGGCTGTCAAAGCGGATCGACATCAGGAACTTGTTCAGCTCGCGCCCCTCGACCAGCTGAAGAAAGCTGCCCTCGCTGGTCACCCTGCGAAAGCTGTCGGCAAACGCCGGCTGGGCGCTCAGAAGGGCGGCAAGAAGGATCAGGGTACGTATCATGGCCTTGGCATCGGATCGTGACGTCGCCTTTGACGTGCAAACCCCGTGCCATCGCGGGGGAGTCAGAGCCCCAGCACGTCCATCATGTCATATTCGCCCGGCGCCTTGCCCTGCCCCCACAGCGCCGCCTTCAAAGCACCACGGGCAAAGATCGCCCGGTCGGTGGCAACGTGGCGCAACACGATACGTTCACCGGCGGCGGCGAACAGCACGTCATGTTCGCCAACGATATCGCCGCCGCGGATCGCACTGAAGCCGATATGCCCCTTTTCGCGGGCCCCGGTGATCCCATCACGACCGCGATCGGCCACGTTGTCCAGCGACACGCCGCGCCCCTCGGCGGCGGCTTCGCCCAGCATCAGGGCGGTACCCGAGGGCGCGTCGACCTTCTTGTTGTGATGCGCCTCGATCACCTCGATATCGAAGTCCTCGTCCAGCGCCGCCGCGACCTTCTTGGTCAGCTGCACCAGCAGATTGACCCCCAGCGACATATTTCCGGCCCGGATCACCGTCGCGTGGCGGGCGGCGGCACTGATCTTCTGCAGATCCTCATCGCTCATCCCGGTGGTGCCGATCACATGCACCGCGCGCGCCTGCGCGGCAAGGGCTGCAAATTCCACCGTCGCGGGGGGGGCGGTGAAATCGATCACCGCCTGGGCATGGGCAAAGACTTCCAGCGGGTCGTCGCTGACCGCGACACCGATCGGCGCGCCGCCCATGCATTCGCCCACGTCCCGGCCGATCCAGTCGTGCCCCGGGCGTTCGACAACCCCCGCCAGCCGCGCCTTGTCGCTTTCCTGCACGGTCCTGATCAGCATCTGGCCCATCCGGCCCGATGCGCCCGTAATCACGATCCCCGGCAAGTTGCTCATGGTTTGCGCTCCGATAAATTTCGTTTGCGCCTGCATAGCGAAGCATTGCCCGCTTGGCAAAGGGGGACGGAAGGCTTAAGTGCGGGACATGGCCAAAGGTAATTATTCTCACGGGTCCGGCCCCAGCACGCGACAGCTGCGGGTGGGCGAACTGATCCGCCGGACGATGTCGGAACTGCTGATGCGCGGTGAAATCCACGATCCGGACCTGAACCGCATGTCGATCACCGTGGGCGAAGTCCGCGTCTCCCCCGATCTGCGGGTGGCGACCTGTTTCGTGTTGCCGCTGGGCGGCAAGGGCGGGGACGAAGCCATCAAGGCACTGGCCCGCAATCAGGGCGAACTGCGCCGCGTCATCGGCCGCAAATGCGGGTTGAAACATGCGCCGGAACTGCGCTTCCTGCTGGACGAAACGTTCGACCGGATGGATGAAACCCGGCGCCTGCTGGAACGCGAAGACGTTCGCCGCGACCTGGACAAGGAATGATCCCGCGCAGGGCGTTTACGGTACTCGCGGTGGCGCTGTCGCTGCTCACCTCCTTGCCGGCCTCCGCCCTCACCTGTCGCGACATCACCTTCGACGGGCATTCCTACACGATCTGCGAAACGGACCCCGCGCAGGAAGACCTGCGGCTGTTCCTGCGCGATTCCGAAGGTCGCATCCTGGGTCAGTTCAACCGGGTCGACGCGGCATTGCCGGATGACGAATCATTGGTCTTCGCGATGAATGCCGGCATGTTTCATCCCGATCGCAGCCCGGTTGGTTACTACTTGGAAAACGGGCACGAGGAACGGCGCGTCTTCACCAATGCCGGGCCGGGCAATTTCCACCTGCTGCCCAACGGGGTGTTTTGCATCGGAGAACAAACGGCCCGCGTTTTCGAAAGCCGGGCCTATCTGGAACAGCGCCCCGGCTGCCGCTATGCCACCCAGTCCGGGCCGATGCTGGTGATCGATGGTGACCTGCACCCACGCTTCCTGGCCGACAGCAATTCCCAATTCATCCGCAATGGCGTGGGCACGACCGAAACCGGCGACCGGGTGGTCTTCGCGATTTCCAACGACCGGGTGACATTCCACCAATTCGGCCGGCTGTTCCGCGACGCGCTGAAACTGCCGCAGGCGCTTTACTTCGATGGCAAGGTATCGCGGCTCTATGCCCCGACCATCGGTCACGACAACCCGGGCCTGCCGCTGGGCCCCATGGTCGGAATCGTCGCACCGCGATAAGCTGCATGTGAAATTGACAGGCTGGCGGGGCTGCGCTAGGTCGCCCGCCTTATCGCAGCAATTCGGGAATCATCATGGCGCGCAGACGTAAAGGGCGGGACATTTCGGGCTGGCTGGTCGTGGACAAACCCGCCGGGGTGACATCCTCCGCGGTCGTCAACAAGGTCCGCTGGGCGTTCAACGCCAACAAGGCGGGCCATGCCGGCACGCTTGACCCCGAGGCGACCGGCGTTCTTGCCATCGCGTTGGGCGAAGCGACCAAGACGGTTCCCTACATCACCGATGCGCTGAAGGCCTATCGCTTCACCGTGCGGCTGGGACAGGCGACCAACACCGACGATGCCGAGGGCGAGGTGATCGCGCAAAGCGATGCGCGCCCCAGCGATGATGAAATCAAGGAGGCTTTGGGCGGCTTTCTGGGCGACATCATGCAGGTGCCGCCGAAGTTTTCCGCCGTGAAGATCGACGGTCAGCGTGCCTACAAGCTGGCGCGCGATGACGAGGATTTCGAAATCGCCGCGCGTCCTCTCTGGGTTGAGGAACTAATCATGACCGACCGCCCCGATGCCGATCACGTCGAGCTGGAAATGACCTGTGGCAAGGGCGGCTACGTCCGCTCGATCGCCCGCGACTTGGGCGAGAAGCTGGGCTGTTACGGTCACGTGCTGAAACTGCGCCGGATCTGGTCGGGCCCGTTTGAGGCCGAAGACGGTATCAGCTGGGACCAGTTGGAAGAACTGGCCCGCACGCCCGAGCTGGACGAATACCTGCACCCGCTGGAGGACGGCCTGTCCGATCTGCCCGAGGTCAAAGCGACCGAACAGGGCGCCGCGCGCATGCGCAACGGCAACCCCGGCATGGTGGTCGCCCATGATGTGGAATACGGCGAAGAATGCTGGGCATCGTTCGACGGCCACGCCGTGGCGGTGGGCGTGTTCAAGGCAGGTGAACTGCACCCGAACCGCGTGTTCGTGCAGAAACAGGACTGAACACCAGGAAAGAATACGCGGCTCGGTCTGGTTCCGGGCCGCCCTTCTATTCGAAACTTACGAAATCTCGCCGATCACGTCCTGCAGTGCGCGGGCGCAGAGGATGATGTCGGCGCTCTCGCCTTCTGCCGCACTGATCGGGTTGCCCTCGATATCCAGCCAGACCTGACCGCCTTCGACGTTGTCGTAAAACGCGATACCAAGGCCGGTCTGATCACCGTTCAGGGTCACGACCTCTTCACCGTCGATCTCGATCAGGGTGGTGTCGGTTTCCGCGTCATAGCTGCTCAGCAGCCCGTTCACCGCGTCCTCGGTGGTGAAGTCATCGGCATAGTAGCCTTCATGCACCGGGAAATCGATCTGCAGCTGGTCTTCGCCTGCCGTGAAATCGGTGATCTCGGCGGCCTCAGCCCCATTCGGGTAGGTGGCGCCAAAGGTGTGGAACAGGTCCGCGCCTTCGCCGCCGGTCGCCACGGTGCCCTGACCCAGCCATAGCTCGTCATCGCCGGCCCCGCCATCCAGCACGTCGCCGGCATCGTCGACGCGGGTCAGGTCGCCGGGAGCATGGAACCAGTCGTCACGGAAGGTATCGTCGCTGCCGCTGAACAGCTGGTCATCTCCGGCGCCGCCTTCGATCGTGTCCGCGCCATCACCGCCGAAGATCGTATCGTCACCGTCGGTGCCGGTCATGTCATCGGCATCGTCGCCGCCGCTCAGCCATTCGCCCGGGGCCACCAGATCATCATCGGCTTCCAGCAGGTCATCGCCCGGATCTTCTTCATTATGGCTGGCGACCATGTCTTCTCCGCCATCGCCACCGGCGATCGCGAAAGAACCTACCAACAAAGTACCAAGCATCAACAAGAACGACACGGGAGAACCTCAAGCATGTGACCATCTCAACTTACGCAGATTTGTATCACTACTTTCGAGTCAACCTGAGTCATCTAGTTGACGACAGCGGGCGGCTTTTCGACAGGACCTAGGTCCACCTCGTGACCTGACTGTTCCTACCCCAGTCCAGTTTTCAGGCATTTCGATCAGGCCCGGATA
>JAWVXM010000121.1:0-7765 GCA_033723255.1 Thalassovita sp. | reverse complement strand
TCGCGGGTCGGTGCGATGATCAGGGCAAGCGGTGCGGTGGCGAAGGGCAGGCGGTCACCGTCTTGCAGCAGGGTCGGGGCCAGCGCCAGGCCGAAGCCCACGGTCTTGCCCGAACCGGTCTGGGCGGAAACCAGCAGGTCGGCCTCGGTCAGGTCGTCGCGGGTCATTTCCTGCTGCACCGGGGTCAGCGTGTCGTAGCCGCGCGCCTGCAAGGCCTCGGACAGGGCCGTCGGAAGAACGGAAGGAAGCGTCATGTCGGTTGATATCCTTTGCGGCGGCAACAGTCCCGAAGGGCCGGAAATGGGCGGGCCGCATGATTAAGCCGTGCGACCTACCCGCTTTCGTGCCGAAAGAGAAGCATAAAATGCATCCGCTGTCCTGGTGGGTCGCGCATGGTGGCGCATTTCGGCACAGAGGAGGGGATTGGGAAATGATGGGAAAAGGTTGGGCGCGGCCCCGAATCACTTTCGATGCGGCGGGGATGTACCTGGGAATTCGCGGTGGGTCTGATGATTTTCCGCTGTCGGTCGGACTGAGGGCAGGGGTTGGATTTGGCGTGTATTAAAAAATTTTGGGATCATCTGGGAATAAATGGGCGGCAAGGTGCGGTGTCTATATGTTGTGGTTGGATGCGATATTTCATCCAATAGTGCCGTTACTTGGCCTCATTTCATCGCTTCCCCTAGTGCTGGAATTGGTGTTATCAACGTGACTCGGCGAGTCGTGGGGAAATTTCCTGTTGATTACCATGGTTTCCCATGGCATTCATGGATCCACACGATGAGGACGGGAACAAGGGGGCAGCAAGACCCCGCAAATCTCCCAAGTCAGGTTTCATACAGGCACCCGCTTTCATCGAAATACCGAGATCCGGCGCGCGGGCGAGCAGACATCCCCCCAGGTGGCGCGCGCAGCTGGACACCCCGCAAGACGGGACGAGGGCGGCGGATTGGGCAGTGGCAGCAGCTCAATCCGCCGTTTCGTTTCCGGGCGGCGGGACGCGCCAACAAACCTGGGTGGGCAGCAAGGGACGGGCCGAGACAGTGGGTCTGAGTTTCAGAGGCGAGTTCAGCCAGAAGGTTGACGGCAAGGGTCGGATGTCGATCCCGGCCGCGTTTCGCCGTGTGCTCGAAGACGGCGACCCGGACTTTCCGCAAAATCCCAATCCGCGCATGGTTGTGCTTTACGGTCCGCATCTGAAGGGCTGCCTGCACGCCTACACGATCGAGGCGATGGCCGAGATCGAAGCCGACATCAAGGCCCTGCCGCGCGGATCGAAGCAGCGACAGGTTGCCAGCCGGATGATCCTTGGCAAATCGCTGGAAACCGAAATTGACCGCGATGGCCGGATCGTTCTGCCGAAGGAACGGCGTGAACAGATCGGGCTGGAAGGCGAGGCGGTGATGGTGGCGATGGGCGATTTCTTCGAAATCTGGAATGCCGCGACCTATGCTACCGAGGAAACCGCCGAGATCGATGATTTCCTGTCCGAGCAGGACGCGGATTTCGATCCGTTGACCCTACTGGATGGTGCGAAGGGGGCATAAGCATGACCGACACGGTCCAAGGCTCCGGCGACGCTCCGCATATTCCCGTTCTTCTGCGTCCGCTGATCGCGGCCGTGTCGCCGGTTTCCGGCGTCTGGCTTGACGGCACCTTCGGGGCCGGCGGCTATTCCCGCGCGTTGCTCGAAGCCGGTGCCGACAAGGTGATCGGGGTGGATCGTGATCCGCTGGCCTTTGAGATGGCCGCGTCTTGGGCGGGCGAATACGGTGATCGTCTGGAACTGGTGCAGGGCGTGTTTTCCCAGCTCGACGAATATGCCAGCGACCTTGACGGCGTGGTGCTGGATCTTGGCGTCAGTTCGATGCAGCTCGATCAGGCGGAACGCGGCTTTTCCTTCATGAAGGACGGACCCCTCGATATGCGGATGAGCCAGGAAGGCCGGTCCGCCGCCGATATCGTGAACGAGGCCAGCGAAGGCGACCTGGCGGATATCCTTTTCCATTACGGCGAAGAGCGCGCCAGCCGCCGCATCGCCAAGGCGATCCTGCGTGAACGCGCGCTGGAGCCGATCACCACGACCCTGCGCCTTGCCGCGATCATCGAAGGCTGCCTTCCGCGTTCGAAGCCCGGGCAATCGCACCCGGCGACCCGCAGCTTCCAGGCGCTTCGGATCGCCGTGAACGATGAATATGGCGAATTGATCGGCGGGCTGGAAGCGGCCGAGAGGGCGCTGAAACCGGGCGGGCAGCTGGCCGTCGTGACCTTCCATTCGATCGAGGATCGGATCGTGAAGCGGTTCTTCCAGCAGCGTTCCGGCGGCGGTGGTCGGGTCAGTCGTTACGCGCCGGAACAGGAAGCGGTGGCGGCCCAGTTCACCCTGAAGTCACGCAAGGCGATCGGTCCGGACGATCAGGAATTGGCGGAAAACCCGCGTTCGCGCAGTGCCAAGCTGCGGGTGGGGATACGCACCGATGCCCCCGCCGGACCTTGCGACCGCAAGGCCCTGGGCATGCCGATGCTGAAGGGACGATGAACGATGCGTAGTTTCTTTTACATCGTGACGGCCCTGTCGGTGATTGGCCTGGCATTCTGGGCCTACCAGGAAAATTACAAGACGCAGGCGGCGCTGGACCGGGCCGAGGACTTGCACAGCGCCATCGGGCGGTCACGGTCTCGGCTGGCGATGCTGCGCGCCGAATGGGCCTATCTCAACCGACCGGACCGGTTGCGCGAACTGGCCGAGATCAATTTCGACCGGCTGGGCCTGCTGCCGCTGGCGCCGGAACAGTTCGGCAAGGCGGACCAGGTCAGCTATCCGGTGATGAACATGAAGCTGGTCATCACCGATCCGGTCGAGGTTTCCTCGAGCGAGGCCCTGCGATGATCCGGACACCGCTTCGCCCGCTTGCTCGCATTCTAGAAGCCCGTTCCAAGGGCGAAAACCCCGACGCCATCGAACGCGAAAACATCCGCCTTCGGCATGAGGAAATGCGCGATCGCGCGCGGCAGAGGGCCGAGGGGCGGTTGTTGGTGCTTGGGCTGTTCTTCTTCTGCGCCTTCTCGGCGGTGGGCGCCCGCATGGCGATGCTGTCGGCGTCCGAACCGACCGAGCCGCGCGCCAGTACCGCCGGGGTCTCTATCGTGGCGCAGCGTGCGGATATCACCGACCGGCAGGGGCGTATCCTGGCGACCAACCTGGAAACCTATGCGCTTTATGCCCAGCCTCCGCAGATGATCGACCCCGATCACGCCGCTGACGAACTGGCGCGTATCTTCCCGGATCTGGACCGTGATGAATTGCTGGCCGATTTTGCCGGGAAACGAAAATTCATCTGGATTCGCAAGAAGTTGAGCCCGGAGCAGAAGCAGGCGGTGCATGATATCGGCGATCCCGGGCTGATGTTCGGGCCGCGTGAAATGCGCCTCTATCCCAATGGCCGGCTGGCGGCCCATGTCCTGGGCGGGGCCGGGTTCGGGCGCGAAGGCGTGGACGCGGCCGAGGTGATCGGCGTGGCCGGGGTGGAGCGCCGTTTCGACGAAATGCTGCGCGACCCGTCGAATGAGGGCAAGGCGCTGCAACTGTCGCTTGACCTGTCGGTGCAGGCGGCGGCGGAACGGGTGCTGTTCGGCGGCATGAAGCTGATGAACGCCAAGGGCGCGGCGGCAGTGCTGATGGATGTGCATAGCGGCGAGATCCTGTCGCTGGTGTCGCTGCCCGATTTCGATCCCAACGACCGGCCGCGCCCGCCGACCAAGGGGCATGCCGCCGACAGCCCGCTGTTCAACCGCGCGGTGCAGGGCGTTTATGAACTGGGATCGACCTTCAAGATCTTTGCTGCGGCGCAGGCAATGGAAACCGGGCTGGCAACGCCGGAAACCATGATCGATACCCGTGGCCCGCTGCGTTGGGGCAAGCACCGGATCCGTGATTTCCATAATTACGGCAAAGAGCTGAGCCTTACTCAGGTCATCGTGAAATCGTCGAACATCGGCACGGCGCGGATCGCGCAGAAGATTGGGGTCGAGCCGCAGAAGGATTTCCTGCGCGCCCTCGGACTGTTCGAGGCGACGCCGGTCGAACTGACCGAGGCGGGCGGCGGCAGACCGCTGCTGCCGCCGAAATGGTCGGAACTGTCGACGATGACGATTTCCTATGGTCACGGGCTTTCGGCCACGCCGATGCATCTGGCCGCCGCCTATGCCGCGATCGCCAATGGTGGCACCCGGGTGAAGCCGACGCTGTTGAAGCAGGATGCGGCGCAGCTGGGGGAACGCGTGTTGTCGGAACAAACCGCGCGCGCCGCCCGCATGATGCTGCGCAAGGTGGTTACCGAAGGCACCGCCAGCTTCGGCGAGGTTCCGGGCTATGCCGTGGCCGGCAAGACGGGGACGGCCGACAAGCCGAAGGAAAACGGCGGCGGCTATTACGAAGACCGGGTGATCGCGACCTTCGCATCGATGTTCCCGGCGCAGGACCCGCAATACGTGCTGGTGGTGACACTGGACGAACCGGTTGAAACCTCTGGCACCGAACCGCGCCGCACCGCCGGCTGGACCGCCGTGCCCGTCGCGGCCGAAATGATCCGGCGCATCGCGCCCCTTCTGGGTCTGCGACCCGAGATTGAACCCGGCACCCTTGCTGATATAACGCTGACATCAAACTGAGCCGGGAAAGGCGCTTCGATGGCAGAGCAGGGCAAATCTCTGAGCGAACTGGGGCTGACCGCCCAGGGCGGGCGGAACCCGTTCATCGCCGGGCTCGCGGTGGATAGCCGCGAAGTCCGCAAGGGGTACCTGTTCGCGGCCTTGCCCGGCACGCAAGTGCATGGCGCGACCTTCATCGAAACCGCACTGGAACAGGGGGCGGACGCGATCCTGACCGACGCCGAAGGCGCGCGGATCGCCGCCCATTCGCTGGCGGGGCAGGACGCAGCCCTGATCGTGGCCGAAGACCCGCGCCAGACGCTGGCCTTTACCGCGGCGCTCTGGTTCGGGGCGCAGCCTGCAACCATGGTGGCGGTCACCGGGACCAACGGGAAAACCTCCGTGGCGACTTTCACCCGGCAGATCTGGTCGGAACTGGGCCATGAGGCGGTCAATCTGGGCACCACCGGGGTTGAGGGTGCTTATCAGGCGGCACTGCATCACACCACGCCGGAACCGATCACCCTGCACCGGATGCTGGCGGAATGCGCCGCAGAGGGGGTGACCCACGCGGCGATGGAAGCGTCCAGCCACGGTCTGGCGCAGCGGCGTCTGGACGGGGTGCATCTCAAGGCCGCCGGGTTCACCAATTTCACCCAGGATCACCTCGATTATCACGCTGATTTCGAAGAGTATTTCCACGCCAAGGCCGGGCTGTTCACCCGGGTTCTGCCCGACGACGGGGTCGCAGTGGTCAATATCGATGATCCGCGGGGGCAGGACATCGCCGCACTGGCGGCGGAGCGTGGCCAGAAAGTGATCCGTGTCGGGCGGCTGCCGCTGGCCGATCTGCATCTGCAGGCACAGCGTTTCGACGCGACGGCGCAGGACATCCGCTTCGGCTTTGACGGCAAGACCTATCTGGCGCGGTTGCCGCTGATCGGCGGGTTCCAGGCCGATAACGTGCTTTTGGCCGCGGGGTTGGTGATCGGCGCGGGCGAGGATCCTGAACGCGTTTTCGAAACCCTGCCGCATCTGGGCACCGTCCGGGGCCGGATGCAGTTGGCCGCGACGCGGTCCAATGGTGCCGCCGTTTTCGTCGACTACGCCCATACGCCCGACGCGGTGCAGACCGCGCTGAAGGCGTTGCGCCCGCATGTGATGGGGCGGCTGGTGGCGGTGATCGGCGCCGGTGGCGACCGTGACCGCACAAAACGGCCGCTGATGGGGCAGGCGGCGGCGGAAAACGCCGACATGGTGATCGTGACCGATGACAACCCGCGCAGCGAAGACCCGGTGGCGATCCGCCAGGACGTGCTTATGGGCTGCCCCGACGCGTTGGAGGTCGGTGACCGTGCCGAGGCGATCCTGCGCGGCGTCGATGCATTGGGGCCGGGTGACGCGTTGCTGATCGCGGGCAAGGGTCATGAAAGCGGCCAGATCGTCGGCGACGTGACCTATCCCTTCGACGATGCAGAACAGGCCAGCGTCGCGGTGTCGGCGCTGGATGGGGGTGTCGCATGAGCCTGTGGAGCGCAAGCGAGGCGATTGCGGCCACCGGCGGGCGGTGTGGCAGCGATTGGCAGGCAACGGGGGTGTCCATCGACACAAGGACCTTGCGGCCCGGTGATCTGTTCGTGGCCTTGAAGGCGGAACGGGACGGTCATGATTTCGTGGCGCAGGCATTGGAAAAGGGTGCCGCGGCGGCCCTGGTCAGCCGGGTGCCGGAAGGGGTTAGCAAAGATGCACCGCTTCTGATCGTTCCCGATGTGCTGACCGCGCTGGAAGACCTGGGCCGCGCTGCACGGGCGCGCACGAAGGCGAAGGTCGTGGCCGTGACCGGGTCGGTCGGCAAGACATCGACCAAGGAAATGCTGCGCGCGGTTTTGTCGGGTCAGGGCAGGACCCATGCGGCCGAGGCCAGTTACAACAATCACTGGGGCGTGCCGCTGACGCTGGCGCGGATGCCGCGCGACACCGAATTCGGGGTAATCGAGATCGGCATGAACCATCCCGGTGAAATCGCGCCGCTGGCACGGATGGCGCGGCCGCATGTGGCGATGATCACCACCGTCGCCGCCGCGCATCTGGAGGCTTTCGACAATATCGAGGGCATCGCGCGCGAAAAGGCGGCGATCTTCGCGGGGCTGGAGCCGGGCGGCGTTGCGGTCACCAATGGCGATCTGGACACCGCCCCGATCCTTGAAGATGCGGTGCGTGAGCAGGGCGCGCGGATCATCACCTTCGGCGAGGCGGCGCGCAATCATCACCGGCTGAGCGAGGTGAAGCTGCTCGATGACGTTACCATCGCGACAGGCCGCCGCTGGCGCAGTCCGGTCCTGTTCAAGATAATGGCGGCGGGGCGGCATTTCGCGGTGAACGCGATGGGCGTTCTGGCGGTAATCGACGCGCTGCGGCTCGACGCGACGATGGCGGCGGCCGATCTGGGGGCATGGCGCCCGCCGGCGGGACGGGGGATGCGCGAACGCATCCAGCTTGACCCGGCAATCGAAGACCAGGCGCTGGAACTGATCGACGACGCGTTCAACGCCAACCCGACCTCGATGGCGGCTGCACTGGAGGTTCTGGCCGCCGCGCAGCCGCAGGACGGGATCGGCCGGGTCGCCAAGGGGCGGCGGGTGGCCATTCTTGGCGACATGCTGGAACTGGGCGAGGACGAAATCGAACTGCACGAAGAGCTTGCCGATCTGCCGTTCCTTGCCGAAATCGACATTGTCCATTGTGTCGGGCCGCGGATGAACCGGCTGTGGGCGCGCCTGCCGCTGGCGCAGCGTGGTGACTGGACCGATACCGCCGGCAAGATGGCCGAGCGCGCGTATCGGCTGATCGATGCCGGAGACGTGGTGCTGGTGAAGGGCTCAAAGGGGTCGAAAGTGTCCAAGGTTGTTGACGTGATCCGAAAACTGGGCCATGCCGCGCCCCAATCTGAACAAGGGGCCTGACGCATGCTTTACTGGTTGACCGAACTTTCGGACGGCGGCGACATCTTCAACCTGTTCCGCTATATCACCTTCCGGTCGGGCGGGGCCTTCATGACGGCGCTGATTTTCGGCTTCCTGTTCGGGCGGCCGCTGATCAACGTGCTGCGCAAGCG
>JAWVXM010000120.1:0-7821 GCA_033723255.1 Thalassovita sp. | reverse complement strand
TGCCTTTTCAGGGTGTCTTTGCTCGGGAATTTTCAGATCGCGCACGGGGACTGTCCTGCTGTTTTCGCTGTTCTTAGCATATATCTGAAAGGCGGAAACCTCCAGCGCCGCATAACCGTTATGCAGCATCGTCAGGACATAATGCCGCAGATGCGAAGTGAAGGCCGTGATTTTTTCCTAAATCGCCAGAAATAAAGGGAATTGAAGCGCATCCCGCAATGCTGCAGTTGCTCGCGCAGGATTGCCGCCAGATTTAGAATGATTATAGAAGGCGGCAATAAAACTAGCAAAGGACGATTCAATGCAAGCTGGCCTGAAACTGCCCGACGTGACCTTCCGCACCCGTGTTCGCGATGAATCCGTGGGCGGCCCGAACCCGTTCCGCTGGCAGGACATGACCACTGCCGATTATTTCGCTGGCAAGCGCGTGATCCTGTTCTCGCTGCCCGGCGCCTTCACCCCGACCTGCTCGACCTATCAGCTGCCCGGGTTCGAAGACAACTTCGCCAAGTTCCAGGAACAGGGCATCGACGAAATCTACTGCATGTCGGTCAATGACAGTTTCGTCATGAACAAATGGGCCGAAGCCCAGGGCATCAAGAACGTCAAGGTGATCCCCGACGGTTCGGGCGAATTCACCCGCAAGGTCGGCATGCTGGTGGCCAAGGACAACCTCGGATTCGGCATGCGGTCCTGGCGCTATGCCGCGATCGTGAACAACGGCGTGGTCGAAGCATGGTTCGAAGAACCGGGTCGTGCCGACAACCACGGCGAAGATCCCTATGGTGAAAGCTCGCCGGAAAACCTGCTGAAATATCTGGAAAATGCAGGCGCCTCCGTCGCCGCCGAATAATCCAGGGTCTGCACGACCAACAGATAACCCGCGGTGCCGCAAGGCCCGCGGGTTTTTCATGCGCGGTTCCCGGCCTCGTCAGCCGACGAGCGCCCGCGCCTTGTCGATCTGTTCGCGTCCCGCGTCGATCAGGATCTCCGCCAGTTCCTGCAGCCAGTCCCCGCTTTGCGTTATCTTGCGGTGCACCAACCCGATCTGGCGCGATGGCTGCGGCTCGGCGAAGTGCATCAGCTGCAGGCTGGGACTGGCAGGCACCTCGGACGCAATCGCCAGTTCGGGCATAAGCGTCAATCCGAACCCGGCCGCGACCAGCCGGGACAACGTGGCAAGCGACGAAGCCCCCATGTTGATCTGGGCATGACCTCGGCCCCGACCGCAGATTTCAAGCGCCTGATCGGTCAGGCAATGCCCGTCCTCCAGCAGCATCAGCTGGCTTGCCTCCAATGACGTGGGGCGCGGGGCTTCGCGCAGCGGCGCGAGGGCTTGAAGCCGGGTTTCGGTTCCCGCCAGAAGGAACCGGTCTTCGAAAAGCGGCAGTTCCGTCATGCCGGTCTCGCGCGACGGCAGCGCCATCAGCGCCACGTCCAGTTCGCCGGCGCGCAGGCTTTCGATCAGCCGGTTGGTCTTGCCTTCCTGCACCCGCACATCAAGCCGGATATCGCGCGCGCGCAACGCGGCCAGTGCCGCCGGCAGAACATAGGGGGCGATGGTGGGAATCACGCCAAGCCTCAGCTGCCCCGACAGCCCTTCGTTCCAGCGCGCCCTTTCCTTCAGTGCCTGCATTTCCCCCAGCACCCGTTCAGCATGGTCCAGGATCGTCCGTCCGAACGGGGTCAGGGCCACTTCCCGCGCCTTGCGTTCGACCAATTGCTGACCCAGCTGCGCTTCCAGTTCGCGGATCTGCACCGACAGGGCGGGTTGTGAAATATGCACCGTTTCGGCAGCGCGGCCGAAATTGCGCCGTTCGGCCAGGGCGACGAAATATTCAAGCTGTTTGAGTGTTATGTTCATAGTCTGCACTTATCGAAATGCTGTTCGAGTGCAAGCATGAATTATCGCCATGCAACCTGATGGCAAACAATCAGATCTGTACCTTCCGGCGCGAATGGCTTTATCTGAACGCAGAGTTTTCCGGGATGTATACATGACCGACAACCGTTCCGCCGGCCCCATTGGCAGGGTCCGAGACTACCTCAAGCAGATCGTCTATGGCGGCAACGACGGGATCGTCACCACCTTTGCCATCGTTGCCGGCTTTGCCGGTGCGCGCGCCGAAGGCGTGGCCCAGATCGGCGGGCTGGCGGTGGTGGTGTTCGGTCTGGCCAACCTGTTTGCCGATGCGGTCAGCATGGGATTGGGTGAATTCCTGTCGGCACGGTCGCAGCACCAGATGTATCGCCGGCGTCGCGCAGAACGATTGGCAATGATCAGCCGGGATCAAAGTGCTCAAACCGAACAGCTTGCGGATCACTTCGGCAGGCGGGGGTTGCATCCGTCCAAGGCCCGGGAGGCGGCCGAGGCGATGTCGGACAACGCGCCGATGATGGCCGATATGCTGTTGAACCATGAAAAGGCCGGTACCGCGCCGGAAACCGAAAATGCCGCGCTGAACGGGCTGGTCACCTTCGGATCATTCGTCGTTTTCGGATTATTGCCGATCCTGCCCTACCTGTTCCGGGACGCCGACGAACTGAGCTTCCGGCTGTCGCTGAGCACCACCTTTCTGGCGCTGACATTGCTGGGTGTGCTGCGCGGTTGGGCGACGCAGGAAAGATATCGCCGCGCGGTGACCGAAACGCTGGGTGTTGGATCCGCCTGTGCCGCGGTGGCGTTTTTCGTCGGCTGGCTGGTGGGCGGATAGGCGGCGGCCTATCCGATCAACGCACCTTCATCGCCCAGCCGCTCATAGTGCAGCTTCAGCCGCTGCAACGCGATCCGCAGGACGATCTTGCCGGAGCGCGCGGACCATCCCATGCGTTTTTCCGCCGCTTCGAGCCCTTCCAGGTAACAGCAGCAGCGCAGGGCGACATCGCCCAGTCCCGGCCCCAGATCACGCAGCGCCTTGGCGATCCTCTCGCGTGCCGCCCCCGGGCCATAGCCATCGTCCGGATGCCCGGGGTCCCGTTCCGCGGTCGACAGCACATGATCCCAGCCTTGCACGGCCAGCGCCCCGATCCGGGACAGTTCGAAATCTTCCCTCAGGCGTTCGCCCGCCGCGACCAGATCGGCGCTCAGGAACGGATTTCCGTTACGGTCCTTGCGCCGCGCCAGCAGGGTCAGGGGTGTCTCAGCGGATGTATAGCGCACCCGCCGCGACGGTTCATCGTTGCGGTCCAGACGATCCGGAACCCGGTCGTCAGACGCCGCGGAAAAGGCGGACTGGATCTCGGCAAACCCGGCTTGGGCCCGGGATTCGGAATGCGCCAGAAGCCGCGCCAGGGCCGCCCTGCCCTCGGAGGTGATGTGATAGCGAGAAACCCGGCCCGGCGCATCGCAGTCGATCCAATCCTTCAGGGCCATCGCTTCGGCGACACCGCGATCGACCACCGCGGTGCGGGTGCTGTTTCCCTGCGGGTCTTCACGCACCACAACAGCCTTTTCCATGTCGGCGGCCACCGCCAGCATCGCGCTACTTTCGCACATGCGCCGAAGGATACGCAGCGCCTCATGGTTCAGTTCCTGTTTGTCGGGAAGCGCGCAAGGCGCCGGATTAATGGCCGTCATCGGGCGATCCTTCTGTCTTTCAGCGTTCGGCAAACCGGTACTCCACGGCCTGACAAATTCGCCACGCAGCCGTTTGAGCGCTTCGTCCACGAGCCGATCGTCGCGGCGATTTTCGAGCTTGCGGATCTGTCGCATCACGGTCGAGGCATGGCAGCCCGCCCGCTTTGCCAGCCGGCGCATGGACAGCCCCAATTCGGTATGGGCCAGGTACAGCCGGGCCGAAGTAGGGACCCAGTCAGGCAGGTCTTGCGGGCCTGGGTTCAGTTGCAGGCAATCGGGCATTTCGCGTGTCCTCCGGGTCAAAGACCTTGTTCTGGTTCTGTGCGGTATCTTCCCAGAATCGCCCACAACCGAAGCTTGCAAACGCTAACTGTGGGTTAATCTTTTCGCTGGCCAGATCATGGTTTCCAAATCGTGAAGAGACTTGAAACCGGCCGTGCGTAGGCCTTGCAGCCGGCGCAACACCCTCGGCGGCTGTGGTAGCAACCGGCCGTTTTCTGAGGAGTGACGCGAAATGACCGATGTTTTTGGACTGTTGAGCCAGATA
This sequence comes from Thalassovita sp., assembly GCA_033723255.1. GTDB lineage: Bacteria > Pseudomonadota > Alphaproteobacteria > Rhodobacterales > Rhodobacteraceae > Thalassobius. Next base: position 3,697 of record JAWVXM010000120.1, on the reverse strand, counting down.
AAGCGCCCGGGCCTGTTGATCCGCGCCGCCCGGAGCGGAGTTGATGACTATAATCACAACGCGCACCTGCCCCGGCTTCTGCCGTCGGAGATCCTGCCCCGCGGCGGCGAGGCTCTGATCCGTCTGATCGAGATCGAAAACGACCTGAACCGAGAACGCCTGCAGAACAGTGCGGGCTATTCCTGTGCCCGCCATGTCGAAGTCCTGATCGCGATCATGGGCGAAACACGACTGCTGCGCGCTGCGCCGGGGAAACGCGAGGTCGCCTGAGCCGACGCCTCAGCCCAGCGTGTCGGGCATCGACGCCTTCTTGTCCGCGACACAGCCGGCCAAGGCTTCGGCCAGTGCCGGGTCGATGGCTGGTTGCCGGTAATCGGCAAGCAGCTTTTCCACCCGTTCGGCGGCAAGAGCCATGGTGTCACGGCTGCCTTCTTCGGCCCAGGTTTCGAACGGCTTGTAATCGAACAGGTCCGAACGCCAGAAGGCCGATTTGAAATTCGCCTGGGTATGGGCACAGCCAAGGTAATGGCCGCCCGGCCCAACTTCGCGGATCGCCTCCATCGCCTGAGCGTTCTCATCCACCGGCACACCGGCTGCGAATTTGTGCAGCGCGCCAAGCTGATCGGCGTCCATGACGAATTTCTCGTAGGACGCCACCAAGCCGCCTTCCAGCCAGCCGCAGGCATGCAGCATGAAGTTGACCCCCGACAACAGCCCCATGTTCAGGCTGTTCGCGGTCTCGTACGCCGCCTGTGCATCGGGCAGTTTCGATCCGCAGAACGACCCCGACGACCGGTATGGCAGGCCCAGACGGCGGGCCAGTTGTCCCGCACCATAGGTGATCTGGCTGGCTTCTGGCGTGCCGAAGGTCGGTGCGCCGGAATTCATGTCGATCGAGGTCACGAAGGCGCCCATGATCACCGGTGCGCCCTTGCGTATCAGTTGGCTATAGGCGATCCCGGCCAACCCTTCGGCGAGAACCTGGGTCAGGGTGCCGGCCACCGATACCGGCGCCATCGCACCGCCGACGATGAAGGGCGACACGATCCAGGCCTGGTTGTTCGCGGCGTAAACTTCCAGCGCGCCCATCATGACGTCGTCGAAGGTCATTGGCGAGTTGATGTTGATCAGCGATGTCATCACCGTGTTTTGCTGGACGAAGTCCTTTCCGAACAGGATTTCGCACATCTCGACGCTGTCACGCGCCCGCGACGGATCGGTGACCGATCCCATGAAGGGCTTGTCCGACAGAGTCATATGGGCGTGCAGCATGTCCAGGTGCCGCTTGTTCACCGCCACGTCGGTCGGTTCGCAGACGGTGCCGCCGGAATGATGCAGCCATTTCGACATGTATCCAAGCTTCACGAAATTGCGGAAATCCTCCATCGTGGCATAGCGGCGGCCGCCCTTCACATCATGCACGAAGGGCGGGCCGTAAACCGGGGCCAGCACCAGGTTCCTGCCGCCGATTTCCACGTTGCGCGCGGGATTGCGGGCATGCTGGGTGAAACTGGACGGCGCGGTCTTGCACAATTCCCGCGCCAATCCGCGCGGGATGTGGACACGTTCGCCCCTGACATCCGCCCCGGCATCGCGCCACCGCTGCAAGGCGCCCGGGTTGTTGACGAAATTGACGCCGATTTCTTCCAGGATCGTTTCGGCGTTGGTCTCGATGATCTCGAGCGCTTCCTCGGTCAGGACTTCGAAATTGGGAATGTTCCGCTCGATGTACTTGGCGGTCTCGAAAGACACGGCACTGCGTTCCGCCCGGCGCGCAGCGCCTCCGCCTCCACGGCTCCGACGACGGGTACCTGCCTCTGCCATTTTCCAGCCCTCCGGTTTCCAGTTCGGTGAGCACTGATAGCGCGACGCAAGGAGCACGTCCCGCCGCAAGCGGCGCATATGGGGCAAAAACGACATTCGGTACGGTGGGGGGCATGTAACAGTGGCCACTTCTGCCGTTCCGGACACTGTCCTGCATTGACGTCGCGCGCGCGCGGCCCTACTAGGCAAACATGACACAGACATCGCATGACCGCCTCCTCATCATCGACTTCGGCAGCCAGGTGACGCAGCTGATTGCGCGCCGCCTGCGCGAACTGAATGTCTATTGCGAAATCCACCCCTACCAGAACGTCACCGATGCTTTTCTCGCCGAATTTTCGCCGAAAGCCGTGATCTTCTCGGGCGGGCCCGACAGCGTGATGCGCGAAGGCTCCCCGCGGCCGCCGGAAACGGTCTATGACCTGGGCGTGCCGATCCTCGGGATCTGCTATGGCCAGCAGGTGATGATGCACGATCTGGGCGGCAAGGTGGAAGCCGGCGAACACGCCACCGCCGAATTCGGTCGCGCCTATGTCACGCCGAGCGAAACCCGCACCGATTTCCTGACCGGCTGGTTCATGGACGGGTCGGGCCGCGAACAGGTCTGGATGAGCCACGGCGACCATGTGTCTGAAATCGCACCGGGTTTCGAAGTTTTCGGCACCTCGCCGGGGGCCCCTTTCGCGATCACCGCGGACCTGAACCGCCGCTTCTACGCGGTGCAGTTCCACCCCGAGGTGCACCATACGCCGAACGGCAAGACGCTCTATGAAAACTTCGTGCGCGAAGCCGGGTTCAAGGGCGACTGGACCATGGGCGCCTATCGCGAGGAAGCGATCAAGCAGATCCGCGAACAGGTGGGCGACAAAAAGGTCATCTGCGGCCTGTCCGGCGGTGTCGACAGTTCGGTCGCGGCCGTCCTGATCCACGAAGCGATCGGCGATCAGCTGACCTGTGTGTTCGTCGATCACGGCCTGCTGCGCAAGAACGAGGCCGACGAGGTCGTGTCGATGTTCCGCGACCATTACAACATCCCGCTGATCCATGCCGATGAATCGGACCTGTTCCTGGGCGAACTGGAAGGCGTGTCCGACCCCGAGGTGAAGCGCAAGACCATCGGCAAGCTGTTCATCGACGTGTTCCAGAAATACGCCGACCAGATCGAGGATGCCGAATTCCTTGCCCAGGGGACGCTGTACCCCGATGTGATCGAATCCGTGTCCTTCTCGGGTGGTCCTTCGGTGACGATCAAATCGCACCATAACGTGGGCGGCCTGCCGGAAAAGATGGGCCTGAAACTGGTCGAACCGCTGCGCGAACTGTTCAAGGACGAGGTGCGCGCGCTTGGCCACGAACTGGGCCTGCCGGCCTCTTTCATCGGCCGCCACCCGTTCCCCGGGCCGGGCCTTGCGATCCGCTGTCCCGGCGAAATCACCAAGCAAAAGCTCGACATCCTGCGCGAGGCGGACGCGGTTTACATCGACCAGATCCGCAAGCACGGCCTTTATGACGAGATCTGGCAGGCCTTCGCCGCGATCCTGCCGATGCGCACCGTGGGCGTGATGGGCGACGGGCGCACCTATGATTACGCGCTGGCCCTGCGCGCGGTGACGAGCGTGGACGGCATGACCGCGGATTACTATCCGTTCAGCCACGAATTCCTCGGCGAGACCGCGACGCGGATCATCAACGAGGTGAAGGGCGTGAACCGGGTGTTCTACGACTGTACCTCGAAGCCGCCGGGCACGATCGAACTGGAATAATCACGCACGGGCGGAAAAGGGGGGGGGGGCCCCCCGCCCCCCCCGGGCGGCACCCCCCGCGGGATTTGGCGCCGCAAAATGGGGTGGGGGAAAAATTTGGGGGCGGGCGG
>JAWVXM010000119.1:0-7885 GCA_033723255.1 Thalassovita sp. | reverse complement strand
TTGAAACCGGGCGAGGTCCGCACGACGCCGTTTTCCAGCACCGCCGGGGTCAGGTCGCCATCACGCTGCGTGGGATAGATCACCTCTTCGCACAGCTTGCCCATGCCTTCGAGCACCGCATCGGTCAGGTCGTCACTGGCCTCGGCATATTTCTCGGTCTCCCGCAGCAGCCCCAGGCCTGCGACGTGGTCAAAGACGAAACGGATATCTTCAACTTGAGCACGGTAGGTCATGTTTTCCTCCTCTTGGCATGCGGCTTGGCTTTGGAGGCCGTCGCGAGTATGCAATTGATCCTGCGGTGCAAAGTAATGAACCGCACGCCCATCACAATTGGAACGCCGCGTCATTGGCCATGATTACAGCCCGAACCGAAGAGCTTGACAACGATCCCGCCGGATTGTCCCGCGCCGCGGAAATCCTTTCCGCAGGCGGGCTTGTCGCGATGCCCACCGAAACCGTCTATGGCCTCGCCGCGGACGCCCGCAACGATCTGGCCGTGGCGCGCATTTTCGAAGCGAAGGGGCGCCCGCGCTTCAACCCGCTGATCGTGCATCTGGCCAATGCCGACGCCGCCCGGGATTACGTCGAATGGTCCGATACCGCGCAGAATCTGGCCGATGCGTTCTGGCCCGGCCCGCTGACGCTGGTGCTGCCGCTGAAACCCGATAGCGGGCTGTCACCCTTGGTTACGGCCGACCTGCCCAGCCTCGCGGTTCGGGTTCCGGCCCACCCCCTGGCACATGCCCTGTTACAGGAATTCGGCGGACCGGTGGCGGCGCCCTCGGCCAACCCTTCGGGCCGGATCAGCCCGACCGAACCGCGCCATGTGCTCGACGGGCTGTCGGGCAAGATCGAGGCGGTACTAGATGGCGGCGCCTGCCCGGTGGGCGTGGAATCGACCATCGTCGGGCTGACCGATGCGCCCACCCTCCTGCGCCCCGGGGGCATCGCGGCAGAAGAGATCGAGGCAGTTCTGGGCCAGCCCCTGCCCGTTCACGGCGACAGCGATCCGCTGGTCGCGCCGGGCCAGATGACATCGCATTACGCCCCGGGCGCCAAGGTGCGACTGAATGCCGATCACGCGAACCCGGGCGAAGCGATGCTTGGTTTCGGCGCGATGGACTGCACGCTGAACCTGTCGGAAAAGGGCGACCTGACGGAAGCGGCGGCCAACCTGTTCCACCACCTGCATGCGCTGGACGCGATGGAACCGGAAGGTATCGCCGTCGCCCCGATCCCGGAAACCGGACTGGGCCGCGCCATCAACGACCGGTTGCGCCGCGCCGCTGCGCCGCGCTGATTGGGGTTTGATTGGGGGACGACCCCTTAATCGAAATTCAAATTAGCTCACGAAAACGACTCTTGGCACAACTATCTGGTTTTGATTTATCGTCAGGCAGATCTTCGGAAACTGCAAAAAGCCCCGCCTTGGAAGGCAGGGCTTGTCGGATGGCATTTGGCTTATTCGGCAGACCCAAATTCGGGGGCCAGCATCAGCACAGAGGTTTCGGTATCGCTGGATGCATGACGGATTGGGATCACGGCCTGATATTCTTCAGAGGTGTAGAACCCGAGCGCCGCCTCCTGGGATTCGAACCGGACAATGACGGTCCAGTTGTGGGGATAGTTGCCCTCAGCCACCGTGACTTCGGGGGTTGCGACAAGGATTTCTCCTCCCGCGGCTATGATTCCCGGTACGGCTACCGACGAGTATTCGTTGTTGTAGCTCTCCCAGTCGGTGACTGAAACGGTGGCGATAAAGTAAACCGGATTGGCAAGGGCGGCGCCTCCCATCATGGCAGATGCAGCAAGGGTCAGGGCAGCGATGAATCTCTTGAACATGTTGTTGCTCCGTAATTCGCGTATATATCGGGGATCAGTTGAACTTCTTGGCAAGTAAGCCGAGCAGGCCCGCATAGAGCGGGTCACAAAATGCTTTCACATCGCCCTTGGCACTTTCCCAATCCGATGACCATTCCACAAAGCAGGTGTTGTTCGAGGTGATGGGCGCGACACGCGCCCTACCGATATATCCGCTAACCTGATCGCTGGCCAAAACGTCGGGACCTTCGTCGATCGAGTAGCTGAAAGCCATGGAGTCATCGTCAAAGCTTTGCAGGGTCTCGGTGATCGCACCGTTCAGCAATCTTTTCGCGCCGACTTCGGTGCCGCCTTTCCCGTTCAGGCTTTCCTGGCTTTCGACGATGCCTTCTGCCCATGACATGTCATTGAAGTTGCGCAGTGTGGACCAAACCTGATCGGCAGATGCGTTGACTGCAATTGAGTTATAGGTTCCCATTCTCTCTCTCCTTTGAACTCTCGGACGGTGTTGTCCTTCGATGAATTCAAAGTGTCGAAAACAGGCCACCCTATGTATCGGGAAGATTCCCTATTTTTTCACGAAAAGTCTCAATCCGACACAATTCCGTGCTCAAGCGCGAATAGCGCCAAAGCCGGACGGGCGTGGATATCAGTCTTGCTGTAAATATTCTGGATATGGTGATCCGCGGTTTTGGGCGATATCCCCAAAGCCTCTGCAATCTCGGCGGTGGTCTCGGACTTCGCCAGCCTCGCAAGCACCTGAACCTCGCGCCGGGTCATATTGAAGGGGTAGGCCGTCCTGACCTCTTTTACCGTATGACCCGCAGCCTGCAGAACTGCCGTTACAGCCTGAGGCATATATTTCTTGTCGGATGCCGCGACCTTCAACTTGTCTGCCGCCGCTTTGGGCGACAACGCCTCCCGTGTGGGTATCGAATGTGTCAGCTCATCGTACTCGTTCGCGGCGGCAAGAATGTTGGAGGCGATGCATGATAAGGCAATCCGCCGGTGGTAGCCGCTGCCATCAGCCCGTTCCATCGAGGAGGAACCTATTTCAGCCCAATCACTGAAAGGAAGACCATGAGATAGGATGAACTGAGTCTGGAACGTATGCCCCTGCATTTCAAGCCTCTCAGATACGCTGAGTTCAGTCGGCTTGTACCAGATACGATTTGAAACCGCGCACTTCCCGATGTCGTGAACCATCGCCGTCAGACGGAGGTTCTCGATCTCGTCTGAATTCAGCCCGACGATCTGCGCCGCCTGCGCCGAGAGACCTGCGACCCGTCTGGAGTGGCTGTGGAAATAGGTGGTCTTGTGATCGGTCATATCCGCAGCAACCTCGGCCAGTATCTGGCGGCACATCGGGGTCATTTGAATGGGCTCACCTGGCTCGGCTGCGATGAATGCCTCGAACGCGGGCGTTTTGCTGGCTGCTTTGAAAATGTCTTCCGCGTGATCCAGAAACTTCTGCCCCAGTTCCGGATCGACTTCGTGACCAAGTTTGGCTTTGATGACCTCTTTCGCCCGCTCTGCGTTGTCCAACCTGCGGACGAGCTCGGCCATTTCCGTGATCCGCACCAGACGGGACAGGAAAGGGACATCAGGGCCGCCGAAAGGCAATACTTTGCCGTCCCAGCGGGCGTAATAGAACGGGATGCACTCCAGAACCTCTTCCGACACAGGCAGACGTTTGGCGAGAAGGTAGGATTGGCGGCAGTGCGCTGCCGTGAAATCAGGAGCGGCTTCAGGCAATATATCGCAGATATGGTTGAATGCTTTATCGCGCTCTTCAGCGGGGGCGTCATGGGCGATGAACTGATCGAGATGCTTCTTCAGGTCTTCGCGATCCGCCCAATCGCCCAGCATTGTCGCAACGGCGAAACCCTGATCATCGCCGAGCGATAACATGCCCGTTTCATGGCTGGTGATGGTACAACCGATAAACCGGAGGGCGGCAAGATAGAATGCGTCTTTCTGGGACTTCTGATCAAGCCCGAGCTTCTTTGCAAATTCCGCAGCAACGATAGCCGCAGTCAGGCCCGATCCCCTGGGTCGCCCAGTTGCCATATCTGCCGCAAGCGCTAGCGCACCCAGGCCTTCCGTAATATTCGTCATGCCCTCCACCCCGACATAGAATGCACATCTTGAATGATCCGACAGTAACACTTGAAGGGAAAAATCCAAATTTCGTAGGATGCGTTTTCGTCAGCCTATGCCCATGTACCGCAATTTCCGCCCTTCGGGCCTTCACAGCTTGAGATTGAGGCGCTGTTTGGGAAAATCGACGCAAACCAATGCAGTGAGCTTGTACGAATGCCCGTTCTGGAAAAGCCAGGCTGCGGGGATCGAACCTGTCGTCAATGTTTGGTTCGGGCCGCAAATCAACTTTGCCAATGTCGCTTCCTGCGCAAAGCAGTCTTTGGATTTTGCGATGGCGAAGGTCACCCTCCCGCCGATTTCAGCTTTCCATGACGCAATCAACGGCGGGTCCAGCCCCCAAACCGCCGGAGTATTTCGAGAACAGAGAACGGGCTTTCTTCGTTCCACAAATACTCCCGCCGGAGGCAGGCCCGAGCGGATTTAGCGGAGATGGAGAGCTGAGATATCAGGCGCGCGCTAAAGACGTGCTCAATTTCGAAACCGGCCGTTCAGGCGTGACCGGCATCGGCCGAGAGCAGAAGTGCGTCCACCCCGATGCTATGCAGCGCCGCTTCCCTTTTCGCCTCGTCCGCGGTGCCGAAGACAAGCATGTCGTCAGCCGGGCAGGTCAGCCAGCCGTTCTGCGCGATCTCGTCCTCCAGCTGCCCCGGCCCCCAGCCGGCATATCCAAGCGCCAGCAGCACTTTTTCCGGCCCGCGCCCCTGCGCCAGTTCTTCCAGCACGTCCAATGTCGCGGTCAGGCCGAAAGCGCCATCAACCTTCAACGTGTTGAGCGCGGAAACATAATCGAGACTGTGCAGCACGAAACCCCGGCCGGTTTCGACCGGTCCGCCGAAATGCACGCCGATATCCCGCACCCCGGGCCCGGCCTCGATCGAAAGCTGTTCCAGCATATCCATCAGCCCGACCTCGTCGGTGGGCTTGTTGACGATCAACCCCATCGCCCCTTCGTCGGAATGGGCACAGATAAAAACCACCGCATGGTCGAAACGCGGATCGGCCATTCCCGGCATCGCAATCAATAATTGTCCCGTCAAATCCATATCATGTTCCGGACTGCTGCTTTAATGAAGATAGGGACTGGTCAGGGCCGGGTCCAGAACCCGGATGGGAATATCCGCCATTGCGGCGCATACACGCCGGGCTCGCTGGAAAGTGAATTGGCAAAGCCGGCTTTTTATCCCATTTGGAAAGCATGATCAGACGCGTCCTTTTCAGCCTTGCCACTTTCTTCGCCCTGTCGCTGCCGGCGATGGCCGGGAATTCTCTGACCGAAATGGCGCAACTCGAAGTTCTGCCGGGATGGGAACGCGCCGACGGCACCCGGGTTGTCGGGCTTCATATCAAGCTGGCGCCGGGCTGGAAAACCTACTGGCGAGCACCGGGCGATGCCGGTATCCCGCCGGAGATTTCGCTGGAAGGATCGCGCAACCTGCAGACCGTATCGCCGGAATGGCCCATCCCGCAGGTGTTTTCGAACAACGGCATGCGCTCGGTCGGTTATCACGACGAGGTGGTCGTCCCGGTCATCCTGACGCCGCAACAAAAGGGCGCACCGATCAGCCTGAGCGGCCAGCTGCAGATAGGGATCTGCAAGGATATCTGCATGCCCGCGGCATTCGAATTCGACACCCCGCTTCCGACCGGCAGCGGCACGACCGATCCACGGCTCCGCGCGGCACTTGCCGACCAGCCGCGGTCTGGGTCCGAAGCCGGGCTGGGCCGGATCGAATGTCGTGTCTCGGTCACCCCCGACGGCCTGTCTCTGGATGCTGAATTCGTGCTGCCCGAAACCGGCGGCGATGAATTCGCAGTGGTGGAAACCGCCGACCCCGAAGTCTGGGTCGCCGAGGCCGACACCCGCCGGGAAGGCAATACGCTGCATGTCCGCACCGAGATGATGCATATGGAAGGCGGTGCTTTCGCGCTGGACCGGTCGGGGATCCGGATCACCGTTCTGGGCAGCCGCGACGCGGTCGACATCCAGGGCTGCCCCGGCCCGTGATCTGCCAAATCAGCCGCGGGCGCGGCGTAACCTGATGCCTATCACGATCGCCGAAACCGCATAGACCAGAAGGATCAGCAGGGCCGCACCAGCCACGAACAGGCCCAGCCCGGTGCCCACCGGCGCACGCCCCGCCAGCACCGGCAGGGCATCGACCAGGACCGGGTGAAACGCACCGGTCCAGACCGGCCAGCCCAGGGTCAGCCCAAGCCATCCCAGCAAGGCAAGCGCAGCACCGATCAGCGGCAGATTCAGCCCGCGCACGCGCAACGCGTGGCGCAGGGAAACGAATTGACGTTTGACGTCGTTCTGCACCGCGATCAGCGCCGGCACCACCAGAAGCACAAGCCCCATGCCGAAACCCAGCCCGTAAACCAGCGTGATCACGGTCGGGCGCAGGAACTGCGCCTGCGACGAGCTTTCATAGAGCAGCGGCGCCAGCCCCAGAACCGTGGTCAGGGTGGTCAGCATGACCGGCCGCAGCCGGTCCGCCGTGCCGTCGATGATCGACGGAACCAGCCCGCGATCGGCGGCATATTCGTCGATGGTTGTGACCAGAACGATGGAATCGTTGATGATGATCCCGGTCATCCCCAGCAACCCCACCACCGTGAACATCGACATCGGCAGATCCCAGACGTAATGGCCCCAGATCGTGCCCACCAGGCCGAAGGGAATGATCGCCATCACCACCAGCGGGCGGGTCCAGCTGGCGAACACCCAGGCCAGCACCATGTAGATCGCCGCAAGGCACAGGATCAGCCCGGTGCGGGCCTGCTGAAGGAAGGTGTTTTCCTGTTCCGACAGGCCCGACAGGCTCCAATCCACCTGCAGGGTGCTGGCGATATCGGGCAGGATCTCGGTTTCCAGCGCCCGGGTGATTTCGGCGGCGCGGGCGGGATCGTCTTCGGAAATGTCGCCGGTGACGGAAATCAGCCGAATCCCGTTTTCGCGGCGGACGGTGGAAAAACCGCTGCGCGACGTGACCGTGACGATATCGGAAAGCGGCACATATTCACCTGCGGAGGTGCGCAGCTGCATCCGTTCAAGGAAGTCGGCGGTCAGTTCCTCGGCCGGCAATTCCACCCGGATCGACGCGCTGCGCGGCCCGTCCGGGTAGGTCGCAGCCTCCAGCCCGTTGAGGCGATGGCGCAGCACCCGGCCCAGCCCGTCGATGGTGAAGCCAAGTGCCTGCCCCTGCGGGGTAAGGTCGAGGATCAGTTCTTCCTTGTCATAGGACAGGTTATCCTCGACCGCGGAAACTTCCGGGTAACGGCTCAGATCCGCCTGCAACCTTTCGCTGGCCTGTTTCAGGATCTCTGCGCTGGCGCCGTAGAACTGCACATCCAGCGCATCTCCGCCCGGCCCCGACCGCCAGCCACGGAAACTGATGGTTTCCGCAAGCGGATGCCGGCGCACGTTGTTCTGCAACTCAGCCACCAGCGAGAAACTGGAATAGGGGCGCAGATCGGCATCGATCAGTTCGATCGCGATGCTGCCCAGCAGATCGGCATCCGTGTTGTCCGCCCCGGGCAGCGCGCGGCCGGAATTCCCGCCGATCTGGGCAAGGACGTATTCGATGGGATTGCGACCGTACTGTTCCTCGTAGCGTTTGCCCAATTCCTCGACCGCCCGCTGCATTTCGCGCATCATCGCCCGCGAATCTTCACGTGTGGCGCCTGGCAGCATGGCGAAATTTCCTGTCACCGAACTCTGTTCCGGCGCATTGAAGAACCGCCAGGTGACATCGCCGCGCATGAACAGGGAAACCTGACTGGCCAGCAGAAGAACCGTTCCGGCCAGAACCGGGTAGCGCGCCCAGACGACCAGTCGCATCAGCCGCCGGAACAGGTGATCGCGCAGCCAGCGGAAACCACGATTGACCATGCGCGAGGG
>JAWVXM010000118.1:0-7953 GCA_033723255.1 Thalassovita sp. | reverse complement strand
GGCAAAGCTGAGCGGCCGTTCGATGGCACCGGTCGCCGTCACCACCTGTTTCGCCCGGATCCGCCACAAACGGTGACGCGGACCGGGGGCATCCGGCGCGTGATCGGTCAGCCGTTCATACCCCAGCAGATAGCCGTGATCATAGACCCCCGAGGCCATGCAGCGCGCCCGCAGGGTGACATTCGGCATCGCGTCCAGGTCGGCAAGGATTTGTTCCGCGAACTTATCCACAGCCATGCCGTCGATGCTGCCGCCATCGACCGGCGCGCGACCGCCCCAATGGGCCGTCTGTTCCAGCAGCAGAACCTTCGCCCCCGCCTGCCCCGCCGCCCGCGCGGCCAGCAACCCGGCGACGCCGCCGCCGACGACAACCACATCGGCGAAGGAATAGAAATGTTCGTAGCGGTCGGCATCGCGGTCCTTGGGCACACGGCCCAGCCCGGCCGATTGCCGCACGATCGGTTCAAACACGGATTTCCACGCCGCGCGCGGGGCCATGAAGGTCTTGTAATAGAACCCCGCCGGGAAGAACCGTGCCAGCCGGTTGTTAATCGCGCCGATGTCGAAGTCGAGGCTGGGCCAGTGGTTCTGCGACATGGCGCTCAGACCGTCGAACAGTTCGGTCGTGGTGGCGCGCTGGTTCGGTTCGAATTTCGATCCCTCGCCCAGCCCCACCAGCGCATTGGGTTCCTCGGCCCCGCTGGCGACGACCCCGCGCGGACGGTGGTATTTGAACGACCGCCCCATCAGCATCTGCCCGTTGGCCAGCAGCGCCGAGGCGAGCGTATCGCCCTCGTAACCCACCATCTGCTTGCCGTTGAAGGTGAAATGGAACTGTTTTTCGGTATTGGTGAGACGGCCCTGCGTGGCCAGACGGGTGCTCATCTGTCAGACCTCCCTGACCGTGGTGGGGGTGGGGATTTGAGTATTTTTGCCAAGAAGAAACATCATTTCAGGCCCCTCCATGACCAGCCGGGGCGCTTGGCGGTGATCGCGTCGCGGATTTCCTGCGGCGGTTCGGAAACCTGCGCGCTATAGGTGCCGAAAACCTCCAGCGTGGCGGTGCAGCGGGCGGCGTGGAACCACTTGCCGCAGCCATTCGCATGGCGCCAGCGTTCGAAATGCACGCCCTTGGGGTTTTCGCGGGCGAAGAGATAGGTTTCGAACTCTTCGTCCGACGACCCGGGGCCGAAGCGTTTCAGATGCGCCTCGCCTCCCGCGTGCAGCTCGGTTTCCTCGGCATCGACGCCGCAATAGGGGCAGTGAAGGATCAGCATGGGGACATCTCCCGAACAGAACGGAGGGCAGCGACCGGCCGCGGGTGGGTGCGAAAGCGCCCGCCCTGGGGGGCGGTCGGGCGCTGCCCGGCGCTGCGCTCCGGGCGGAATAATTGAAAATAAACCATCAATGCGCCACCCCCGCCGCCACGCTTTCGTCGATGAAGCGGCCCTCGGCGAAACGGTTCAGGCCGAATTCCTCGATCAAAGGCGAATGCCCCTTGGCCATCAACTCCGCCATAGCCCAGCCGGAGCCGGGGATCGCCTTGAACCCGCCGGTGCCCCAGCCGCAATTGACGAAGATGCCCTCGACCGGCGTTTTCGACAGGATGGGCGAGCGGTCGCCGGTCATGTCGACGATCCCGCCCCATTGCCGCAGCATCTTCAGCCGCGAAATCATCGGGAAGGTCTCAATGAGCGCCCGCACGGTTTCCTCGATATGGTGGAACGATCCGCGCTGCGTGTAGTTGTTGAACCCGTCGGTGCCGCCGCCGATCACCATTTCGCCCTTGTCGGACTGGCTCATGTAGCCATGCACGGTGTTGGCCATCACGACCACATCCATGCAGGGCTTGATCGGCTCAGAGACCAGCGCCTGCAGCGCCAGCGATTCAATCGGCAGGCGGAACCCGGCCATGTCGGCCAGAACCCCGGAATGGCCCGCCACCACCAGACCCAGCTTGTCGCAGCCGATCGCGCCTTTCGTGGTGTCCACGCCGACAACCTTGCCGCCCTCTCGGCGGATGCCGGTGACTTCGCATTTCTGGATGATGTGCATGCCCATCGCCGAACAGGCCCTTGCATAGCCCCAGGCCACGGCATCGTGGCGCGCGGTGCCGCCGCGCGGCTGCCACAGCCCGCCCAGAACCGGGTAGCGGGGGCCGGAAATGTTGATGATCGGCACCAGGTCCTTGACCTTTTGCGGGTGGATGAATTCGGTCGCCACGCCCTGCAGCGCGTTGGCATGTGCGGTCCGCTGATAGCCGCGCACCTCGTGTTCGGTCTGGGCCAGCATGATCACGCCGCGCGGCGAGAACATGACGTTGTAATTCAGGTCCTGGCTCATCGTTTCGTACAATGAGCGGGCCTTTTCATAGATCGCGGCCGAAGCATCCTGCAGGTAGTTCGAGCGGATGATGGTGGTGTTGCGCCCGGTGTTGCCGCCACCAAGCCAGCCCTTTTCCAGCACCGCCACGTTGGTGATGCCGAAATTCTTGCCAAGATAATAGGCGGTGGCCAGCCCGTGCCCCCCGGCGCCGACGATGATCACGTCATAGTGATCTTTCGGTTCCGGCGAGGCCCAGGCCCGTTCCCAACCTGAATGGTAACGGGCGGCTTCCCGGGCGATGGCGAAGGCGGAATAGCGTTTCATATGCGTCTTTTACCCCGAATCCGATCCTGGCTCCGTCGTTCATATTACTGACCCCGGACAGGCCTGCGACCGCGTTTCTATGCGTCACAATTGCGTCCGGTTGCGACATGCCGCACCAAAGCGGCAGTTTGCCCTTTTTCCGACCGCCCCGCGCATATACATGTTTGCCGAAATTGCAGGAGGCATCATGCTGTTTTGGATCATCATCGCCGCGATCGCCCTGATCGTATCCGGACTTCTGGCGCTGGCTTTGCTGCGCGGGCGCAGCGGCGATGAGCCGCCCGCTGCCTATGACCTGCGGGTTTATCGCGACCAGCTCAAGGAAGTGGACCGCGATGTCGCCCGCGGCGTGATCGGGCAGGAAGACGCCGAGCGCACCCGCGCAGAGATTTCCCGACGGATCCTGGCCGCCGACACGCAGCTGCAAAAGGGCGGCGAAACCGGCGGGCAGCCGAAAGGGCTTGGCCGGGTCCTGGCCGTGGTGGCGGTGCTGGGGCTGGTGGGCGGATCGATGTTGATCTACCGGCAGATCGGTGCTCCGGGATATGGCGACCTGGGGCTGAAAACGCGGATCGAAATCGCCCGCGAAACCCATGCGACGCGCCCGGCGCAGGCGCAGGCTGAAGCCACCATGGCTCCGTTGGCACCGGTGGGTGAGCCATCGCCGGAATTCCTGGCGCTGATGGAGAAGCTGCGCGCGGCGGTCGGCAACCGCCCCGATGACCTGCAGGGGCAGAAGCTGCTGGCCCGTAACGAAGCGATACTGGGCAATTACAGGGCGGCCTACCAGGCGCAGGAAAAGGTGATCACGATCCTGGGGGACACGGCGCAAGCCGGTGATTACGCCGATCTGGCCGACTTGATGGTCCTGTCGGTCGGCGGCTACGTGTCGCCCGAGGCCGAAGCGGTATTGCGCCAGACCCTGGAACGCGATCCGCAGAATCCGATCGCGCGCTATTACATGGGGCTGATGTACGCGCAGGTCGGCCGCCCCGATATCGCCTTCAAGACCTGGAACCAGTTGCTGCGCGAAGGCCCGAACGACGCGCCGTGGATCGCACCGATCCGCGCCCAGATCAGCGATCTGGCACAGCTGGCGGGTATCGATTTCACCCTGCCCCCCGAAAGTGCGCCGCTGAAAGGCCCCTCGGCCGAGGACATGCAGGCGGCCGGCGAAATGAGCGCGTCGGAACGGCAGGACATGATCCGCAACATGGTCGCGGGGCTGGCCGAACGGCTGGCATCCGAAGGCGGCACGCCGGAAGAATGGGCGCGGCTGATCGGCGCCTACGGGGTGCTGGGCGAAACCGGCCGGGCGCAAGAGATCTGGAACGAGGCGCAACAGGTCTTTGCCGACAGGCCCGACGCGCTGGAAACCGTGCGGGGCGGCGCACGCAACGCCGGGATCGTGCAATGATCTGCGACGAGATCGAAGACCTGGCCGCCGCCCTGCCCGCGCATGCGGCGTTGATCGGGCTCGACCTGGGCGACAAGACGATCGGCGTCGCGGTATCGGATGTGCTGCAGGGTGTGGCGACGCCGATTGAGACCATCCGGCGCAAGAAATTCGGCGTCGATGCCGAACGTCTGCTGCAGATCGTGGCGGACCGGGGCGCGGGCGGCATCATCCTGGGCCTGCCGCGCAACATGGACGGATCCGAAGGCCCGCGCTGTCAGAAAACCCGTGCCTTTGCGCGCAACCTGTCACGCCTGACCGACCTGCCGATCGGGTTCTGGGATGAACGTCTATCCACCGTCGCCGCCGAACGCGCGCTGCTGGAAGCCGACACGTCGCGCGCCAAGCGGGCCGAGAAGATCGACAACGTCGCGGCGTCCTTCATCCTGCAGGGTTTCCTGGATCGTCTGCGCCACCTGCGGGCCGGCGCATGAGCGCGCCGTGGAAACGCGACGAGGTGCAAAGCCCCTGCGTGAACATCTGTGTCATCCATCCGGCAACCCGGCTCTGCACCGGTTGCCTGCGGTCGATCGATGAAATCAGCGCCTGGTCGAAGATGACCAACGATGAACGGCAGGAGGTCATGAAGGGCTTGCCGGACCGCGCCGCGCTTTTGAAACAGCGGCGCGGTGGCCGTGCCGGGCGGCTTGGGCGGACCGAAGCTAGCTGAAATTCGTCAACGGGAACAGCTCGACATCGCTCATCTGGACATTTCCGGCCTGCCCCGGAAGGAATAGCATGACAGAGCCGTTCTCATCCAGAATGACCGCCGCCGTACCCTGTTCCGAAATGGAAATGCTGGGAGGCTCAGCGCCGTCCGGATAGGCGATCAGGATCACGTCCTCGCCCGGTTCGAAATCGTTGATCTGTGCGCTGTTGCCATCGCCAAGCCAAATCCCGGCACCGAACACGTCGCTTCCCTCGCCGCCATAGACTTCGTCACCAGCGCCGATCACGATGAAATCGTTCCCGGCCCCGCCTTCAAGGAGGTCCGGATCAAAGAGATCGGAATCGGCGTCATACAGCGCATCGTCGGTTCCGTCGAAATATCCGTTGAGGTTGTCATTCCCGTCCCCGCCGAGCAGCGTGTCACTGCCCTGCTGGCCGAGAAGAAAATCATTGTCCCCCTGCCCCGCAAGCAGGTCATGCCCATCGCCGCCCCGAAGTATGTCGATACCCGCGCCGCCATCCAGAACGTCGTCGCCGGCTCCGCCTTCCAGCCAGTCCCTACCGTCGGCGCCGCGCAGGTCGTCGTCGCCTGCACCGCCATCCAGAACGTCATTGCCGTGCCCGCCTTTCAGAAGATCATCGCCTTCGTCGCCGACGAGCCAATCATCGCCGCCGCGCCCAAACAGTGCATCATCGCCTTCCGCCCCGAAGATCAGGTCGTTTTCGTTGCCCCCTTCGAGATAATCAGCAGCAGAACTCCCCGTGATTGTGAAATAGTCTTCACTTCCCGTGTCACTTCCCCCGTCATCCGCCTCAGGCGCGACGGCCTCATCCTCACTATCGTCCGTCCCGATCAAACCCGCGAGTCCGATCAGGCCAAGCAAAGCCAGCAATGCAATCATAAGATGCCCCCAAATCCAAAAGCATGAAATAATATCATAATGATATCAGCGATATGGAGTGAAGAAATCATTTTGTGATCCGCCCTGATCGAAACGAGGAGCACAACCATAGGTTTCCGACACGACCTGTTTGTGCCCTCAATCCCGGGAACAGGACGCAATCAGCCCGAATAACAAGGCGATTGCGGGGCTTCTTTTCCGGTCGGAAATCCCGGAACCCATTTCCCCGTCAGGCCCGGGATTGAATGCCGGCGCCGGAATCACCGGTGAAACGGTCGGCGCAGTTTTTGGCGCATTGTCTTGATTGAGGAGACAGTATTCCCCGCCATCCCGCTTGCCGAAGCAGCAGGCGACAACAAAAAATGCGTGCGCCCCGAGCCTTCGGGACTCGGGGCGCACAAAAAGAATGATCAGACGCAGAAAGGGCCTGCTACAACCCCAGTGCCTTGCGCAGCATGTTCAGCGCCACCAGCGTCAGGAATACCGCGAAGACCCGTTTCAACGGCTTGGGATCCATCGAATGGGCCAGCTTCACGCCCAGCGGCGCGGTGAACAGCGTCATCGCGATGATCACGACGAAGGCCACAAGGTTGACGGCCCCAATGGTCAGCGGCGGGCGATAGGCCGGATCGATCGGCACGAACAGGAAACCGATCACCGCCGGGACGGCAATGATCACGCCGAAGCCCGCAGCGGTAGCTACCGCGCGGTGGATCGGGGTGTTGAACAGGCTCATCAGGGGCACGCCGAAGCTGCCGCCGCCGATCCCCATCAGCACTGACAGGAACCCAACCAGAGGCGACGTGATCACACGGCCGATCCCTTTCGGCATTTCGTGGCCCAGCCGCCAATGCGCCCGTCCTAGCCCCATATAGGCGCCGACCACCAGCGCCAGCACACCGAAGATCCCCTGCAACGTGGCCGAACGCAGCGACGCGGCCACCAGCATCCCGATGACGGCGCCGATGGCGATCCCTGGCGCCCAGCCCTTCAGGATGTCCCAGTCGACCGCGCCCTTGCGATTGTGGCTGAGAACCGAACGGACCGAGGTCACGACGATGGTGGCCAGCGACGTCGCCAGGCACATTTGCATCAGCTGCGGCCCGTCATAGCCCAGCGTGGTGAATGCGTAGAAGAACGCCGGCACCAGGACGATCCCGCCCCCAACCCCGAGCAACCCGGCCAGAACCCCGGCGAACGCACCGATCACCATCAAAAGAACCAGCATCGTCAGAAGCAGCGACATGTCAGCCATCATTTTTGCCTTTCCCTTGCGTTGCGGTCCTTAGACACCGCATTCCCCCCGTCCTCAACGGCAAAATACAGGTTTCAGGCCGTCAAATGCACCTGCGCCAGCGCTTTTTGCACCAACTCGGGACCCGCGCCGGGCTTGTGCGCCCCTTCCGACAGGATACGCCGCCATTGCCGCGCCCCGGGGCGCCCTGCGAACAGGCCCAGCATGTGCCGGGTCACCTGCCCCAGCTTGCCGCCCGATGACAGATGCGCCTCGATATAGGGCAGCATCGCATGCACCGCTTGCCACGGGTCGCTGACCGGCCCGGCGCCATAGATGTCGCGATCGGCGGCGCAGAGGATATCGGCCGGCTGGTGATAGGCGGCGCGCCCGATCATCACCCCGTCCAGCCCGGCATCCAGGAATCCCTTGGCCTGCGCAAGCGAGGTGATGCCGCCGTTGACCGACAGGTGCAGATGCGCAAAGCGCTGCTTCATACGCAACACGAGGTCGTAATCGAGCGGCGGGATATCGCGGTTTTCCTTCGGGCTCAGCCCCTGCAGCCACGCCTTGCGCGCATGGATGGTGAAGCGGGTGCAGCCCGCCGCGCCGACCGTTTCAAGGAAATCCGGCAGCACCTGTTCGGGATCCTGATCATCCACCCCGATGCGGCACTTCACCGTCACCTCGACATCCACCGCATCCTGCATCGCACGAACGCAATCGGCGACCAGATCCGGGGTTTTCATCAGAACCGCCCCGAAGGTGCCCGATTGCACCCGGTCCGACGGACAGCCGACATTGAGGTTGATCTCGTCATAGCCCGCGTCCTGCCCCAGCTTTGCCGCCGAGGCCAGTTCCTGCGGATCGGATCCGCCCAGCTGCAGCGCGACGGGATGTTCCTCGGGGTTGAAATCGAGGAGATGCAACGCCCCGCCCCGCACCAGAGCGGGCGAGGTCACCATTTCGGTGTAAAGCAGCGTTTCGCGGCTCAGCAGCCGGTGCAGATAACGGCAATGCCGGTCGGTCCAGTCCATCATCGG
>JAWVXM010000117.1:0-8034 GCA_033723255.1 Thalassovita sp. | reverse complement strand
GGTTTCAAGGAAGCTTTCGAAGCTCTGGCCGAAGGCGGGTGGGTCGCGGTGTCGGGGCCCGAGGAACATGGCGGCATGGGGCTGCCGATCGCGCTGACCACGGCGTTCAACGAAATGATGACCTCGTCCAACATGGCGCTTGGCCTGTGCCCGCTGCTGACCCAGGGCCAGGTCGAGGCGCTGGAACATCACGCCAGCGACGAGATCAAGGCGCTTTACCTGCCCAAGCTGATCAGCGGCGAATGGACCGGCACGATGAACCTGACCGAACCGCAGGCCGGGTCAGATGTGGGGGCGCTGAAATCCAAGGCGGTGCCCAATGGCGACGGCACCTATGCGATCACCGGTCAGAAGATCTTCATCACCTGGGGCGATCATGATTTCGGCGGCAACGTCTGCCACCTGGTGCTGGCGCGGCTGCCGGATGGCGTTGCGGGGACCAAGGGCATCAGCCTGTTCATGGTGCCCAAATTCATCCCCGATGCCGACGGCAACCTTGGCCCGGCGAACGACCTGAAAGTGGTCAGCCTCGAACACAAGATGGGCATTCACGGCAGCCCGACTGCGGTGATGCAGTTCGACGGCGCCAAGGGGTGGCTGGTGGGCGAGCCGCACAAGGGCATGGCGGCGATGTTCACCATGATGAACAACGCCCGGCTTGGCGTCGCGGCGCAGGGCGTGGGCGTGGCCGAAGGCGCCTATCAGAAGGCGCTGTCCTATGCCAAGGAACGCCAGCAGTTCGGCCCCATCGTCAACCATGCCGACGTGCGCCGTATGCTGCTATCGATGAAGGCCGATACCTTTGCCGCGCGCGCCACCGCGATGTCCTGCGCGGTGGCGCTGGACATGGCGGCGGCGACCGGGGCTGCGGAATGGAAGGCGCGTGCGGCGCTGCTGACCCCGATCGCCAAGGCCTTTGCCACCGATGTCTGCATCGAGGTCGCGGAACAGGGCGTGCAGGTGCACGGCGGCATGGGCTTCATCGAGGAAACCGGCGCCGCGCAGTTCAGCCGCGATGGCCGCATCACCGCGATCTATGAAGGCACCAACGGGATCCAGGCGATGGATCTGGTGGGCCGCAAGATGATGGACGGGGGCGAGGCCGCAAACGTGCTGATCGACGAGATCGAGGCCCATGCCGAAACCGCCCGCGCGGCGATGCCGGAACTGGCCGAACCGGTCTGGCAGGCCTGCGAAAGCCTGCGCGAAGCGGTGGAATGGCTGGTCAGCCAGACCGACATGAACACCCGTTTCGCCGGATCGGTGCCCTTCACCCGCGCCTTTGCCCGGGTGCTGGGCGGCCATTTCCACCTGAAGGCGGCCTTGGTCGAAGGCGGCGAAGGGGCGCGGTCGAAACTGGCGCGGTTCTATATCCGCCGCCTGCTGCCGGAACACGAATCGCTGCTGGCCTATGCGATGGCCGGTGCCGACGATCTCTACGCCTTCAGTCTTGACGAGATGGAGGCATGAGCCTCGATCAAACCGGTATCCGCTATCTCTGGCCGGAGGCGCCGGAAAACGGCACCGCCGTGGAGGTCGCCGAAGGCGTCCTGTGGATCAGGATGCCCTTGCCGATGGCGCTGGACCACGTGAACATCTATGCGCTGGACGAAGGTGACAGCTGGACCCTGATCGACAGCGGCGTCTATTCGAAGAAATCGGTGCGGATGTGGGAGGCGCTGCTGGCGGGACCCTTGGGCGGCAAACCGGTGGGCCGGGTGATCCTGACCCACCATCACCCCGATCACGTGGGCATGGCGGGGTGGTTCAAGGCCCGTTTCGGGGCCGAGATCGCCACCACCCGCACGGCGTTCCTGATGACCCGGATGCTGATTCTCGATGAACAGCCGGAACCGACGCCGGAAGCCATCGATTTCTGGATCGGCGCGGGCATGGCGCCCGATGTTCTGGAGCAGCGGCGCGCGGAACGCCCCTTCAATTTCACCGATATCTGCCACCCGTTGCCGGTTGGGTTCGCCCGCATCCAGCAACGTGATGTGATCCGTGCCGGCGGGCGCGACTGGGATGTACATATCGGCCACGGGCATGCGCCCGAACACCTGACCATGTGGAGCCGCGATGACCACCTGGTGCTATCGGGGGATCAGATCCTGCCGTCGATCAGCCCCAATATCGGCGTGCACCCGACGGAACCCGAAGCCGACCCGTTGGGCGAATGGATGGAAAGCTGCGAAAGGCTGCAGGTTTTGGCGCGCGAGGATCACCTTGTGCTGGGCGGGCACAAGCTGCCCTTTACCGGATTGCCGACGCGGATGCGACAGCTGATCGACAATCACCACGGGGCGCTGCGGCGGTTACGCGACCATCTGCAGGAACCCCGGACCGCCGCGGAGTGTTTCCCGCCGCTGTTCAAGCGCCGGATTGATGGCGGTACCTACGGCTTGGCGCTGGTAGAGGCGGTCGCCCATCTGAACCACCTGCACCAGACCGGAGAGGCCGCGCGGCAGCGTCGTGAAGGCGGCGCCTGGCTGTGGCAGATGAAGCACTAAGCTCGCTGCTGGCGGCTTCTGCCAGCGACTGGTCCGAAAAAAGGCGAAGTACCAGTGCCTGCGGCCTTTTTGTCGTGGTGACAGGTTGAAAAAAATCCGCTAATCAGTCCGCAAACAGCGACTATGAAGGAATACAACAATGGCTGAACACAAGCATGGCGAAATGGACACCTCGGTGCAGGAAGCAACCTTTGCCGGGTTTATTAGCTTCACCAAATGGGCCGTGGTTGTCATCATCGCGATTCTGATCTTCATGGCGCTGGTCAACAGCTAAGATCCGGCGAACGGAGCCGGGCAAGCTTGCAGGTGCTGTCATGCGTGGGATGTTTCTGGCGCTTTGCGCATTGAGCTTTGCGGCGGGGTGTACTGTCAAACAGGACCCGCCGGTTTCCGATGATGTGCTTGCCCGCTCCGTTTACCAGCATGACGGCCCGCCCGCGCTGACGCTTTACACGATGATCAGCAACGAAACCGGGGCGGGCGCCCACAGTTCGTTGATGATCAACGGCAGCCAGCGGGTTATCTTCGATCCGGCCGGATCGTTCCGCAAGCACGGTATCGTCGCGCGTAACGACGTGGTGTTCAACGTGACGCCCCGGCTGGAAGATATCTATACCCGTTTCCATGCCCGCAAGACCTTCCACGTGGTGGTGCAGCGCATGGAGGTATCACCCGAAACCGCAGAAGAAGCGCTGCGACTGGCGCTGAATTACGGCGAAGTGCCCGATTCGATGTGTGCGCAGAGCACGTCCTCAATCCTGGCGCAGCTTCCCGAACTGAGGGTCAGGCAAACCTGGTCTCCCAAGAAGCTGTCCAGCCAGTTCGGCCAAGTGCCGACCGTCAGCACCAAGCAGCTTTATGAATATGACGACGCGGACCGGTTCAAGGCCTTGGAAGCCTATGATCCAGAACGTGTTCGTCTGCTGACCGGGCGCGACGCGTCCTGACCCCTATCCCAGCAGGTACAGTAGGCCGTAGAGGCTGACCGCGCCGCTCGCGATGGCGGCCAGAACGTTGCGCGTGACATAACCGACCACCAGCGTGGCGACCGCTGCACCCAGGCGGGGCGGGTCGAATTCACCGCCGGTTCCGGCGGGCCACAGAACCAGCGGAGCGATCAGCGCGGGCATCACCGCCACGGCGGTATAGCGCAGGTGGCGCAGCACCCAGTCGGGCATTGGCCGGTCGCCGACAAGGCCAGTGAACATGAAGCGCAGGCCGAAACTGCCCAGCCCGAGCAGGATGATCACGGTCCACAGCGCGGTCTTGTCGACACCCTCCATCACGCTTTCCCTTTCCAGCGTTCGACCCACAGTTCCACCTGAGCCCCGGTGATCATCGCGCCGAGCCCCGCCACCAGCACGCCCAGGTTATAGGGCAGGAAGCTGAAGGCCAGCGACAGCAGCACCGAAACCAGAGCCGCAACCCGGTGCGCCGCCGTCCTGAGCGCGGGGGCGATGATCGCGAGAAAGGTGATCGGAATGGCGAAGTCAAGCGCCAGCCCCTCGGGAATGGTGGTGCCGATCAGGGCGCCGGTGACGCTGGCCGCATACCACATCGGGCAGACCGGCATGACCGCCCCCAGGAAATAGGATACCTTCTGCGGGGTGTTCCACTCGGAATGCTTTTCAAACGCCATGCTGGCGCAGGCATAGGTCTGGTCGACGGTGAAATAGGCGATCACGGCCCGCTGCCACAGCGGTGCGGCGCCGATATGCGGGGTCAGCGAAGCCGAATACATCGCCATGCGCAGGTTCACCGCCAGCGCCGAGGCCAGAACGATCAGAGTCGGGGCCTGTTCATTCAGCAGCTGCAGCGCGGTGAACTGTGCCGCTCCGGCGATGACGGCCACCGAGAAGCTGAGCGTTTCAAGGATGTTCAGCCCGGCTTCGGTTGCCAGGACGCCGAAAAGCAGGCCGAAGGGGGCGATCACCAGGAGAAAGGGCAGACCGTCTCGGAAACCTTGCCAGAACGGGGCGCGTGGGGTCGAAGCCGACATCGTTGGAAACCTGTTGTCAGAAACAATCCTGACCTATCGGCGAATGCGGGCGGATGCAATCGGTTGGGGGTGGAAATCGGGGATCAGTCGAAAATTCCAGCGACCCGCCCCAGCAGCATGAAGGCGCGGGCGGTACGGGTTTCCGACAGTTCGGTGATTTCGGTATCCGATGCGGTCTGTTCGAAATCCTGGAACATCTTGTCGAAACGGCGCAGGAAATGGTGCGCGGCGTCGCGGAAGATCGGATCCTGCTTCATACGCCCTGCGGTCAGGGCCAGCGAGCTGCGGTCGTGAATGCCGCCGATCTTGGCGATGACCCGGCCCCGTTCGCCGGCGGCGAAGCGGCGCCAGATTTCCGGCCGGGTCAGGTCGGGGCGCATGTCGTCCATATAGATGCCATCCTGCGACAGCAGGGTCAGAACGTCTTGGCTGGCCTGGATCAACTGCGCCGCCTGCCGGTCCTTCAGCGCCTTGCGCAGGGCGACGAAGCCTTCTTCGTCCTCCGCGGTTTCGGGGAAGTTCATCGCCCGCAGGAAATCAGCGCGCGACAGCGGCGGGCCTATTTCTTCGGCCGGGGTGCCAAGTGGCAGCGGCGCCTGGTCCTCGGCGTTTTCCGCGG
The DNA here is from genome assembly GCA_033723255.1 of Thalassovita sp. Lineage (GTDB taxonomy): Bacteria > Pseudomonadota > Alphaproteobacteria > Rhodobacterales > Rhodobacteraceae > Thalassobius. The sequence continues at coordinate 2,906 of JAWVXM010000117.1, read as the reverse complement.
CGGGGGGCAGGGTTGCCGGCCGGATGCCCCCGGTGCTGCGGTCCCGCGTGGAGCTGAAGGTGGCCAGCGCCGTTTCGGTTTTTCGCTGCGCATCGGCGATTTCGTCGAGCTTGCGCGTGACCGAAGGCTCATTGGCCAGATCGCGCCCCTGGGACTGCGCCACATAAGCCTGGCGGATCGCATCGATCGCGGCCTGCAGGCGGGCGCTTTCTTCCCGCATCACCTGGCCCGATCGGGCCGCGGTCGCCCCGACCCAGATCATCGCCACCGGCAGGAAGATCGCCATCAGCGTCATCAGGAACCGAAGGCTGTCGGGACCGTCGGTGCCGGCAGGGGTTTCGAGCGTCAGGAAAAACCACCCCGATACGACAAGCCAGACAAGGCTGAGCACGATCGCGACGATTTCGATCGTCGTGATCCTGGCCCTGCTGGGTTTGTCGTAAAGGCCCAACGGCGTGGTCGGGCGGCTGTTATGCCTGTCAGCCATGCTGAATACCCAGGACGCCCCGGAAAAAAGGTTCAGATATATTCGATCTTGAGAACTTCATAGGACCGTTCCCCGCCCGGGGTACGGACTTCGACGCTGTCGCCTTCTTCCTTGCCGATCAGGGCGCGGGCGATCGGCGATTTGATGTTGAGAAGGCCCTTTTCGATATTGGCCTCATATTCGCCGACGATCTGCCAGACCTTTTCTTCGTCGGTGTCTTCATCCACCAATGTCACGGTGGCGCCGAATTTGATGGCGCCGTTCATCGTGGTGGGATCGATCACGTCGGCGAGCGAAATCACCCCTTCGAGTTCCTTGATCCGGCCCTCGATGAAGCTCTGCTTTTCGCGCGCGGAATGGTATTCGGCGTTTTCCGACAGGTCGCCCAGTTCGCGCGCTTCCGCGATCGCTTGAATGATGGCCGGACGTTCGACCGATTTCAGGTGCTTCAGCTCGGTTTCCAGTGCGGCAAAACCCGTGCGGGTCATCGGTATCTTTTCCATGGGCCCCTTTCCATGACAGAGCGGCGGGCGCGCGTGGCCCGCCGCTTTGGTCTTTTTAGTTGTGTTGAATTACCTGACCCAAAGCGGTGGGATAATGCAAGGGGGAGAACCGGCTTGCGCCGCGAAAACCCGTCAAAAGCCGCTCTGTGCCGGTTCGTCAGGCATAGCTGACGACCTCGAATTCTATCCCGTCGTGATCGAGGAAATAAAACCGCCGTCCCGGTTCGTAATCCGCGTGGTTGACCGGGGTGAACCCGGCATCCCTGACCCGCGCTTCTGTGCCGTCGAGGTCATCTACCACCACGGCGACGTGATTCATGCCGCCGATCGTTTCATAGCGCGATGTCTTCGCCTTCTGCGGCGCCGTGCGCGGGGTGTAGAGGGCCACGTAACTGTCATCGCCGCCGACATGGAGCGTGCGGCCGTCATCCTTGGCCGCGCCCTGCCAGCGGATTTTCCAGCCGAAGACATCGCACAGCCAGCGCGCCGAAGCATCCGGATCGGAAACGGTGAAATTTACATGTTCTAGCTGAGCGGTCATTTGGGGCCTCTTGCAGGTTGATTTACAGAACAGGTTCAGGCTAAAATATTAACCTCACTTTAGGTCAAGGAATTAGATTTGAGCAAAACCAGCCACTTGAAGCCATATGCGGGTCTTTCCATCGGCGTTCTGGCTGAGCGAACCGGCCTCGCCGTTTCGGCAATACGCTATTATGAATCGCAGGGGCTGGTCAGTGCGTGGCGCAATTCCGGCGGGCAGCGCCGGTTCGAACGGGCCGATATCAGGCGGCTGTCATTCGTGATGATCGCGCAGAAATTCAGCTTCACCATCGCCGAGATCCGCGAGCTGTTGAACAGCCTTCCGGATGGCCGCGCGCCCACCCCGGCCGATTGGCGGGGGATTTCCAAGAAGTTCCGGCAGGCGCTGGATGAACGCATCGCGACGCTGGAAAAACTGCGCGACGATCTGGATGGCTGCATTGGTTGCGGCTGCCTGTCATTGCCGAAATGCGCGCTTTACAATGATCACGACCGTGCCGGCAAAAAGGGACCCGGGCCGCGCTATCTGATGGGCGATAGCCCCGATGATGGCGACAATAATTGAATTCGGACGGTTTTAACGTTTCGTCGCGATTGACGCGCGATGCTGCAGCGCGCTAACCACGTGCGCAATATAATTACGCGCGGCATCCAGAGGAGGGCCCCCATGTCGGAATTCGAACGGGAAGCGATGGAATATGACGTTGTGATCGTGGGTGCAGGCCCGGCGGGCCTGTCCGCGGCGATCCGTCTGAAGCAACTGGATGCCGATCTGAACGTCGTCGTTCTGGAAAAAGGCTCCGAGGTGGGCGCCCATATCCTGTCCGGCGCGGTTCTCGATCCCTGCGGGCTCGACGCGCTGATCCCCGACTGGAAGGAAAAGGGCGCGCCGCTGACCGTGCCGGTGAAGGAAGACAATTTCTACATGCTGGGCGAAGCCGGCGAAATCCGCGTGCCGAACTTCCCGATGCCGCCGCTGATGAACAACCACGGCAACTACATTGTTTCCATGGGCAATGTGTGCCGCTGGATGGCCGAACAGGCCGAGGGGCTCGGCGTGGAAATCTTCCCCGGCATGGCCTGTTCAGAACTGGTTTTCGGCGAAGACGGCAGCATCAAGGGCGTCGTCGCCGGCGAATTCGGGCGCAATCCCGACGGCACCGAAGGCCCCAACTATGAGCCGGGGATGGAGCTGCACGGCAAATACGTCTTTCTCGGCGAGGGCGTGCGCGGATCGCTGTCCAAGCAGCTGATCCGCAAGTACCGGCTCGACGACAACTGCGAGCCGCAAAAATTCGGCATCGGCATGAAGGAGCTGTGGCAGGTCGCGCCCGAAAAGCACCAGCCGGGCCTCGTCCAGCACACCTTCGGCTGGC
>JAWVXM010000116.1:0-8044 GCA_033723255.1 Thalassovita sp. | reverse complement strand
GACATGGAAAACTTCGACAGCTTCTGGAAGCCGCTGAAATCCAGGATGTATTTGTAGCGGGTGAAGGTGTAGGTCTGCGTGCCCACCGCGTCGAACAGCGGCGCCGACAGGGTGATTTCCTGCGTCGCCACGTTCTTGTCGCGGACATAGATTTCGCGGCCCACCCCGTTGCCTTCCACCAGCGATCCGATGGGAATATTGGCGACATTGGCGACATTGCTCAGCCGCAGCGGATCGGTTGTCGCGTAGCTGGCGGTCGAGGTAAAGACATCGCTGTCCCAGGCGGTCGAATCCTCGCAATAGAACTGGCCGTTGCGGATATGGCGGCGCTGCGCGAATTCTGTTCGGTTCGGCACCGCCGCCTGCATGTCGATCGGCCCGTCCACGCTGATCCGCCGCCCGCCAAGGTCCAGCGATTCATGATCGGAATTGTTCAGCAGCGATTGGAACGCCTTGCGGAACCCCTGCAATTCATCGCCGAACGCGTCGACATAGCTGGGCAGATCGAAGCTTTTGGTCAGCGACAGGATGGCATCATCGGGCATCACCAGCGTGCCCTCGAATTGCGCCGGGCTCGTGAGCGTCACGCTGGAGCCGAGGTAATAGGTTCCGGCCGACACCAGTACCAGGCGCCCGTTCGCGGCGTCGTCGGCGGCTGCAAAGGCGGCGCTGTCATCGGTGATCCCGTCGCCCATCGCGCCGTAATCGCGCACGTCGACCCAGGTCATCAGGTTGCGGTGGTACACCTGCGTGACATCCTCGATCACGATGTCGTCGATCCGCACCACCCCGCCGGTGGCCCCGGTCAGGTCCAGCCCGAAATGGCCGTAAACAGGTGTGGTGCCCCAGACCATGTCGACCCCGCCGCGATTGCCCGACCCGACGATGGCGCTGATCTCGACCACCTGCCCGTATTGGGTCAGTGTCACGCCGGGCCCGACCTCGGTCAGCCCGGTCACGTGGGTGTCGGCGATATCGCCCGCCCAGCCCGCGATCCGCACCGAGGGCAGGTTGCCGCTGATCGCCTTCACCCGCGCGCTGATCTTCAGATAGCAGCCGGGAAACAGCGGCGTCTGCCCCATGTAGCGCAGTTTCTGCGTGGCATCCGTTTTCTGCAGTTCAACGCAGCCGCCGAAATCGGCATCGGCGGGCACCAGCACGGCATTGGCCGCCCCGTCATAGCTATCCGATCCCGGCGTGCCGTCGCCGGATGACCAGGTGTCCAGCCCGAATTCGAAAGCGGGGGGCATGAACACCACCCCGTCGGTAACCGCCTTGTTCATGCGCTGCCCTTTCTGCTGACCCGTGACACGCTCAGCGGAATAACAGGGCAGGGGTTAACGGGTTCTGAGACCACCGTTCCGGTGGGTGGCGAAGCAAGGGCGAAGCCCGCTGGCCAGCGCTTGCCCGGCTTGCGCATCCAAAGAAAAAGGCCGCGCAACCGCGCGGCCTGATCTGTTTTCCGGTAATATACGGGCTTCAGCCCAGTTCGCCGGCCAGTGCCTTGTCGATCAGCGCGATGGTTTCCTCGACGCCGTAAAGGGCGATGAAACCGCCGAAACGCGGGCCTTGGGATGCGCCCAGCAGAACCTCGTACAGCGCCTTGAACCAGTCGCGCATCGGGTCGAACCGTTCGCGGCCCACCGCGAAGACTAGCCCCTGCAGTTCCTCGGCATCCAGTCCGCCATCCCAGGCGGCCAGCTTGTCGCGCAGCTCGGTCAGCGCTTCGCGTTCCAGATCGGTCGGCGCGCGGAACACCTTGGTGGGTTTGACGAAGTCGTTGTAGTAACGCACCGCGAACCCGGCCGCCTGATCCAGATCGGCATTCTCCTCGGGGCTGGCCTCGGGCGCATAGCGGCGGATGAAGCCCCACATGGTTTCGGTGTCCTCGGCGCCGGACACCGAGGCGAGGTTCAGCAGCATCGAGAACGGCACCACCATGGTCGATGCCGGCGGGTTGCCGTTATGGATATGCCAGACCGGGTTGTTCACCTTCTGCGCCGCGTCCTGACCCTCGAAGGCGCGCAGCTGCTGGTGATATTCGTCCACCGCCTTGGGAATCACGTCCCACCACAGCCGCTTGGCGGTTTTGGGCTTCTGGTACATGAAATAGGACAGCGACTCGGTCGAGGCATAGGTCAGCCATTCGTCGATGGTCAGGCCGTTGCCCTTCGATTTGGAAATCTTTTCGCCGTTTTCATCGAGGAACAGTTCATAGGTGAAATGTTCCGGCTTCTTGCCGCCGAGGATTTCGCAGATCCGGTCATAGATCGGCGTGTTGGTGCTGTGATCCTTGCCGTACATTTCGAAATCCACGTCCAGCGCCGCCCAGCGGGCGCCGAAATCGGGCTTCCATTGCAGCTTCACGTTGCCCCCCGTCACCGGCAGGGTCCATTCGCGGCCATCTTCATCATCAAAGGTGATGGTGTAGTCGGTCGCGTTCACTTCCTTCATCGGCACGTAGAGCACGCGGCCGGTTTCGGGATGGATCGGCAGGAAGATCGAATAGGTCGATGCGCGTTCCTCGCGCAGCGATTTCAGCATCACCTTCATCACGTCGTCATAGCGGTCCACGGCGCGTTTCAGCACCTCGTCGAACTGGCCCGACTTGTAGAATTCGGTGGCCGAATAGAATTCGTATTCGAACCCGAACGTGTCGAGGAACCGGCGCAGCATGGCGTTGTTGTGGTTGCCGAAACTGTCGTATTCGCCGAACGGGTCGGGTACCGCGGTCAGCGGCTTCTGGATGTTGGCATGCAGCATTTCCTGGTTCGGCACGTTTTCGGGAACCTTGCGCATCCCGTCCATGTCGTCGGAAAAACAGATCAGCCGGGTCGGGATGTCGCTGATCAATTCGAACGCGCGGCGGATCATCGTGGTGCGGGCCACCTCGCCGAAGGTGCCGATATGGGGCAGGCCCGACGGGCCATAGCCGGTTTCGAACAGGACATAGCCCTTCTCCGGCGCCTGTTTTTCGTACCGTTTGACCAGCTTGCGGGCCTCCTCGAAGGGCCAGGCTTTCGATTTCAGGGCGGCGTCACGCAATTCGGACATCGGGTATCTCCAACAGGTCAGAGTCCGCCCGCGCCCCATGCGCGGCAGACCGACGCTTCCTATTGCTACGGCGCGGCGCAGTCAATATTCTGCCGGTGCAACATGTTGTCCCGAAAAGGCGCGGATTATGAAGACCGAACAGATCGCCCACCCGCTCAGCCCGCAGGATTGCCTCGTTGCCGTGATGATCGCCATCTCGGCCTCGGACGCGAATATGCGCACCGCCGAGCTGATCAAGATCCAGAATCAGGTCAACCACCTGCCTATCTTCGCCTCCTACGACATCGACCGGGTCGGTGCGATCTCCAATATCGTCTTCGATCTGTTTTCCGAAGAAGACGGGCTCGACGCGCTGTTCGGCCTGATCCGTGACAACCTGCCCGAACACCTGTTCGAAACCGCCTATGCGATGGCCTGCGACGTGGCTGCCGCCGATGGCATCATCCTGGAACCGGAACTGCGCCTGCTCGAAGAAATCCGCTACGAGCTGAATATCGACCGGCTGCACGCCGCCGCGATCGAACGCGGCGCCCGCGCCCGGCATTTGCCCGGCTGAGGCGGCGAAGGGTTCTTCGGCACAATCCAATGCGCTCACGCCCCGTAAAGCGCGCCCCAGCGTTCCAGAAACTTCTGCTGCAGTTGCTTTGATTTGCGGTTCCAACTGCGCCCGCCCTTGGGTCGTTCGCGTTCGCTTTCACTCAGCTGGCTGCGCCGGGTCTGATCGGCGGTGAGTATGGCAAAGGCCAGTTCCGGCCCTTCGACGGCCTGCGCGTAGCCGGCAAGCGCGCTGGTGAAGTTCAGCGTCCCGGTCTTGGCCACCACCTGCACCGGATGCGCCTTGTCGGGCCGGCCCTTGGCGTCGCGCATCGGGATTTCCTTCAGGATCGGTTTCAGATGCTGCCGCGCCAGCGCGGTGTTCAGCGCGGCAACCATGTCCGCCGCGTTCAGCCGCGACGCCCCGCCCAGCCCCGAATGATCGACGAAGCGCGCGCGCGTCATGCCCAGCTGTTGCCGCGCCCATTGCGACATCGCCGCGCCCGAGGCGGCCAGTGACCCCGGCGACGCGCCCGCCTTCTGGCTGGCCGCCAGCCCGATCATTTCCGCGCTCAGGTTGGTGGAATATTTCAGTGCCAGCCGCAGGATTACCCGCAAATCGTCGCTGTCATGGCTGACCAGGACGGTTCCGTTAGGGGCTTCCGTCGCCACGGTTTCCGCAGGCAGCACGATTCCGTGCGCGCGGGCCAGGGTTCGGAACACGTCGGCGGCGTATTTGTCGGGCCGCCGCACCGGCAGCCAGCGCGCCCCGCCCTTGCCCAAAGCGGCGCTGGCAACGGTCCAGTGATCGGTGCCGCCGCGCTGTTCATAGGTGTAGGTCGGCGCCTGCCGGTTCTTCACCGCCATCTTGGCGACCTGCACTTCGGGGCGGTATCTTTCGCTGCGCGCATCCATCGTGATGCCCCAGCCCTTGCCGGCGGGGCGCCATTCGAAATGCACCCGGTTGAAATTCAGCGCCAGCCCGGAAATCGCCGGGTTGTAGCCGGCGTGATCGGGTTGGCCCTTGTCGATCTCGGCAATATAGGGCAGCGCCCCGGACCAGATCTTGAATGCGCCGCGCACCTCGCGCAGCCCCGCCGCCTTCAACTGCCGCGCCATGTCGGCAAGCGCATCGGTGTCCAGAGTCGGATCGCCGCCGCCCGCCAGTATCAGATCGCCCTGCAAGATGCCGTTTTCCACCGGGCCGGTGGCGATCAGCCTTGTGCGGAATCGGTGCTCCGGCCCCAGCGTTTCCAGCGCGTAAAGCGCGGTGATCGCCTTCGTGACGCTTGCCGGGGGCAATCGCAGCGATCCTGCGTGGCTTTCCAGCAGCCGGCCCGTGCCGGACTCGGCCACGGCGAAACCGACCTGCCCGCTCAGTCCCGATGCCCGGATTAGGGCCTCGGCGCCGGGCACTGCCTGCTTGCGCAGCCCGGAAGGGCGCGGAAGCGGGCGCAGCGATGCGGATGGCGGCGCGGCCAGCGCCGGAGCTGCCGAAAAAGCGGCGAGAAGACCGAAAAAACCGCGTCGTGAAATCGACTGAACCATGACAGGCAGCCTAACCCCGGCCGCAGCGCCGGGACAAGCGTTATGGGTGGTTGCGCGCGCTTTAACCCCACCCGCCGCGGTCGCGGATCATCGTCGAGGACAGCGCCATCAGCGGCACGTTGACGAAACACCAGCACGGCGGGGCACAATGGCCCAGAAGACGGCTGTCATGCGCGTCCAGCCGGAAATCGCGGAACACCCGTGCCGCCTTGGACGATCGCGCCCGGATGCGCCGGCGCGGCCGGGCCAGAATGCCCACCGGCACCCGGGCCATGATCTCCTGCCAGTCCTGCCACTGGTCGAATTGCACAAGGTTGTCGGCCCCCATCAGCCAGACGAAATTCAGGTCGGGGCGCAGCTGTTGCAGCTTGGCGATGGTCTGCGCGGTGTATCGGGTGCCGGTCTGCGCCTCGAAATCGCTGATCTTCACGCGCGGGTGATCCATCACCTGCCGCGCCTGTTCCATCCGCCGGTTCAGGTCGGCCGGGCCCTTTTCTTTCAACGGGTTGCCGGGGCTGACCAGCCACCAGACCTGGTCCAGACCGAACCGTTTCAGCGCCTCGCGGGTGATATGGGCATGGCCTTCATGGGCCGGGTCGAAGGACCCGCCCAGCAGCCCGATCACCTGTCCGGCGCGTGCATATGGCAATTTGGTGCGCATTGCGCTTCCTTCGCCTTTCCCGGCGCGCTCTGTCAACCACCCAGACGCGGCTTGACGGCAGGTTTGTCCCTGCCTAGGGAATCCGGGTTCGACAAGCGAGGGATAGCAGCGTGCCGACAGAACCGAACACATCCGCGATCGATGGCAAGGCGATCATCCTGCGCGACCTCGATCCGCGCAGCCCCGACGCCGTGACCTGTCTCGAAGCCTATTACGCCGAACTGGGGCAGCGGCTGAAAACCGGGTTCGACGTCAATCTCAGCTGTGATCCCGATGCCACCGACATGATGGCCCCGCGCGGTGCCTTCCTTGTCGCATATGCGGGCGGTACGCCGCTGGGATGCGTCGGGCTGAAGGGGAGCGACAAGGGTTATGCCGAGATCAAGCGGCTTTGGGTGTCGCCCGATGCGCGCGGGCTGGGAATGGCCCGCCGGCTGATGGACGCGGTGGAACTCCGCGCCCGCGACCTCGGTATCGAACTTCTGCGGCTCGACACCAATTCGGCCCTGCCCGAGGCGGTGGCGCTTTACCGCAATGCCGGCTGGACCGAGATCGAGCGGTTCAACGACGATCCCTATCCGGATTTCTTCTTCGAGAAGGCGTTGGATTAATCCCCCGGATCGCGTGCGATCCGGTTCGCGCCCGACCCCGCCCCCCCCCCAGGGCGGGCGCGAATTGATCAGACGTTTCTGCCTGTTGCAGCGTCAGTGCTTTGAAGAGAAGTCGCGATGAATGTCACCGTGCCCGCCCTCGGGGTCGGGCGCGAACCTGCGCTGCTCTCGCACCCAGCTTCTGCGATTGCCCCCGCCGCACGGCTCAGCTATCACACGCCTCAACGTGATTATCCTCAGGCGGAGACAACCCGATGGCCTCTTACCAGTATGTCTACCATATGTCCGGCGTGTCCAAGACCTATCCGGGCGGCAAGAAGTGTTTCGATAACATCAACCTGAACTTCCTGCCCGGGGTCAAAATCGGTGTCGTCGGCGTCAACGGTGCCGGTAAGTCGACCCTGATGCGGATCATGGCCGGCATGGACAAGGATTTCTCGGGCGAAGCCTGGGCCGCCGAGGGCGCCAAGGTCGGCTATCTGCCGCAGGAACCCGAACTCGATCCGTCGCTCGACGTGCGCGGCAACGTGATGCTGGGCGTGGCCGAGAAAAAGGCCATTCTGGATCGCTACAATGATTTGGCGATGAACTACAGCGATGAGACCGCCGATGAAATGGCCAAGCTGCAGGATGAAATCGACAGCCAGAACCTGTGGGATCTCGACAGTCAGGTCGATATCTCGATGGAAGCCCTGCGCTGCCCGCCCGACGATGCCGACGTGACCACGCTTTCGGGCGGTGAAAAGCGCCGCGTGGCGCTGTGCAAGCTGCTGCTGGAATCGCCCGACATGCTTCTGCTCGACGAACCGACCAACCACCTGGACGCGGAAACCATCGCCTGGCTGCAGCAGCACCTGATCGATTACAAGGGCACCATCCTGATCGTCACCCACGACCGTTATTTCCTTGACGACATCACCGGCTGGATCCTCGAGCTGGACCGTGGCCGCGGCATCCCCTACGAAGGCAACTACTCAGCCTGGCTGGAACAGAAGGCCAAGCGGCTGGCGCATGAAGCCAAGGAAGACAAGGCGCGGCAGAAGACGCTGGAACGCGAACTCGACTGGATCCGCCAGGGCGCCAAGGCGCGGCAGTCCAAGTCGAAGGCCCGGATCGCGGCCTATAACGACCTCGCCAACCAGTCCGAGCGCGAAAAGATCACCCGCGCGCAGATCGTCATCCCCAACGGCCCGCGCCTGGGCTCCAAGGTGATCGAGGTCAAGGGGTTGAAGAAGCACATGGGCGACAAGCTCCTGATCGAGGACCTGTCGTTTGATCTGCCGCCGGGCGGCATCGTCGGCGTGATCGGCCCCAACGGCGCCGGTAAGACCACGCTGTTCCGCATGCTGACCGGGCAGGAACAGCCCGACGAGGGCACGGTGGAATACGGCGACACGGTGAAGCTGTCCTATGTCGATCAGTCGCGCGACGACCTGAACGACAACGACACCGTGTGGGAAGCGATTTCCGGCGGCGCCGAGCTGATCGAACTGGGCGACGCGCAGGTCAATTCCCGCGCCTATTGCTCGTCCTTCAACTTCAAGGGCGGCGACCAGCAGAAAAAGGTCTCGCTGCTCTCTGGCGGTGAACGCAACCGCGTCCACATGGCCCGCCTGTTGAAAGAGGGCGGCAACGT
>JAWVXM010000115.1:0-8053 GCA_033723255.1 Thalassovita sp. | reverse complement strand
CGGCGAAATCATCAGGTGCACGTCCATCACCGTGTTGATGTGCTTGCGGATCGCGGCGCATAGCGGCGGTCCGAAGGTGAGGTTCGGCACGAAATGGCCATCCATCACGTCCACATGGACCCAGTCACAGCCCTGCGCCTCGATCGCCTCGATTTCCTTGCCGAAATTGGCGAAATCGGCGGACAGGATCGACGGCGCGATCTTGAGGGAACGGTCGAATGTCATCGGTTTTTCCTTCATTCGGTCAAAGTGTGGTGGTCGGCGACGCGCTGCACCTTTTCGGCGCTGCCGAAGACCAACGGCACGCGGCCGTGCAATTCCTCGGCCTGGCGTTCGAGGATCGGGGTGGCGCCATCAGTGGCCTTGCCGCCCGCCTGTTCGATCACGAAGGCGATCGGCGCGCATTCGTAAACCATGCGCAGCCGTCCGTTTTCATAGCCCGGCCGCGAATCCCCCGGATAGAGAAAGATGCCGCCACGGGTCAGGATGCGGTGGGTTTCCGCCACCAGAGACCCCACCCAGCGCATGTTGAAATCCTTGCCGCGCGGGCCTTCCTTGCCGGCAAGGCAATCGTCGATATAGGCGCGCACCGGCGCGGTCCAGTGGCGGTAATTCGACGCGTTGATGGCAAATTCCTTCGACGTCGCGGGCACCTGCATCGCCTGTTCCACCAGCACGAATTCACCCTTCGCTGGGTCCAGAACATATTGCTGCGTGCCCGACCCGAAGGTCACGACAAGGCAGGTCGCCGGGCCGTAAAGGATACAGCCCCCCGCGACCTGTTCACCCGCCGGGCGCAGGAAACTTTCCTCGGCGCCCTCTTTCGCCTCGAAGATCGAAAAGATGGTGCCGATCGACACGTTCACGTCGATGTTCGACGACCCGTCCAGCGGATCGATCGCCAAAGCGTATTTGCCGCTCTCCGAGGTCAGCAACGCCTCTTCCTGTTCCTCGGACGCGTACCAGCGTACGTCGCCGCCACGCAGGGCGGCTTCGAACATCTCGTCGGCCATCACGTCCAGCGCCTTCTGCTGGTCGCCGTCGGTATTCTCGCCCACCTGCGCCCCCAAGGCCCCGCCAAGGCTGCCGCGCGCGATCACGCCGGCTACGTCGATGGCGACGGAACACAGCGTGTTCAGAGTCGGGTAAAGCGTTTCGGGGATGAGATCGGGGGAAATCACTTGGGAATGGGTCATGGAACTGTCCGTATCGGCAATGGGGGCTGCAGGTCCTGCTATTTCAGAGATTGCGCGGAAATTGAATGCCAGAATTGAATTCTGCGGCCTTATCACCCGCCCTTTTCGGCGGCCACCGGCCCAATTCCCACCATGCAGAATGCCATTCCGCATTCTATTGATCCGACCGGACCTTTGTGCCAGTCTGCCAACGAAGGGGAGGGGACATTCAGGGAAGTATGGCAACCCGCGCCCGCGCGGCGCGATTGCCCTGCATTTCGCTGATCCCTCCCCACCCGGTTGGTTGCAAGACAAGAGGCCCCGATGTTCGACCGTCACTTCGCCCATTGGCCCCCAGGCGTGCCACATCATCTGGCGTTGCCGGACGAAACCCTGGTCCGGTCGGTTGCGCGCACCGTGGCGCAAGCCGGCGACCGGACGGCGATCATCTATCACGGCCATGAAATCAGCTACCGCGATTTCTGGGACCAGGTGGAAAGCCTGGCCGGCTACCTGCAGCAACGCTGCGGCGTGGCCAAGGGCGACCGTGTCCTGCTGTTCATGCAGAACGCGCCGCAATTCATCACCGGCTATTACGCGATCCTGCGCGCCGACGCGGTGGTGATCCCGGTCAACCCGATGAGCCGCCACGCCGAGTTGCAGCATTACGCCCGCGATTCCGGCGCCACCGTGATGCTGGCGGGGCAGGAACTGCTGGACCGCGCCACGCCGCTGGCCGAGGAAGGCCTGCTGCACCACATCATCGCCGCCCATTACGGCGAATTGGCCGATCCCGGTTACGACATTCCCCTGCCCGATCCGCTGGGCGATCTCGACCCCGCCGATATCGGCGGCCCCGGCGTCACCCGCTGGCACGATGCGATCGCCGCGGGCCTTGCCCCCGGTGAAGCGCGCGCCACGATGCAGGACCTCGCCGTCATCCCCTACAGCTCCGGCACCACCGGCCAGCCCAAGGGCTGCATGCACACCCATAAAAGCCTCTATGTCACCGCCCTTGGCGGGGTGGTCTGGAACCCGATGGGCAAGGATGATCTCAGCCTCGCGGTGCTGCCCTTCTTCCACGTCACCGGCATGCAGGCCTCGATGAACGCGCCGCTGCTGACCGGCGGCAGGATCGTGATCATGACCCGCTGGAACCGTGCCGTCGCGGCGGAACTGATCAAGCGCTACAGGATCACCCGCTGGCGGTCGATCTCGACCATGGCGATCGACCTGGTCAACGATCCCGATTTCGACCGCTACGACCTGTCCAGCCTGGAGGCGATCGGCGGCGGCGGCGCCGCGATGCCGGACGCGATCGCGAAGAAGCTGAAAGCGATGACCGGGCTCGATTACATCGAAGGCTACGGCATGTCCGAAACCATCGCCGCGACCCATATCAACCCGGTGCAGGCGCCCAAACGGCAATGTCTCGGCATCCCGGTCTTCGATGTCGATTGCCGGGTGATATCGGTCACCGACGGCACCGAACTGGGCCCGGGTGAGACCGGCGAGATCATCATCGACGGGCCGCAGGTCTTTGCCGGCTACTGGGGCAATGAAAAGGCGACCGAAGAAACCTTCATGATCCATGACGGCAAGCGCTTCCTGCGCACCGGCGATCTCGGATATTACGACGAAGACGGCTATTTCTTCATGGTCGACCGGGTCAAGCGGATGATCAACGCCGCCGGGTTCAAGGTCTGGCCGGCCGAGGTCGAGATGCTGATGCTGAAATGCCCCGCCGTGGCCGAAGCCTGCGTGATCGGCACCACCGATCCGCGTCGCGGGGAAAGCGTCAAGGCCTATGTGGTGCGCAGCGCAGGGGGCGCGGATACCGGCGCCGAGGCGATCATCGAATGGTGCAGGGGCGAAATGGCAGCCTATAAATGCCCGCGCAAAATCGCCTTTGTCGACAAGCTGCCGAAATCCGGCAGCGGCAAGGTCTTGTGGCGCGAATTGCAGCAAAAAGAGAACGAAATGCAACGCGGGGCGGAAAAAGTGGCGGGCTAGGACATCTGCCTTGCTTGACCCGTGCGCAACCGGTCAAGTAGGAGCACCCAACCGGCGCGAAAGGCCAGAAAAACAAGCCAGATCGGGGACGAGGCGTGAGAAAGAGAACAGCGGACACGGGCGCGGAACAGCCCGAGAATGAATTCAGCGGTGACCGCCAGTTCGTCACCGCCCTGCATCGCGGGCTGGAAATCCTGCGCGCCTTCCGTCCCGCCGATATCAGCGGGCTGGGCAACCGCGAACTGGCCGAACGCACCGGCCTGCCCAATTCGACCGTGTCGCGGCTGACCTACACGCTGCTGAAACTGGGCTACCTGACCTATGATGACGGCACCGGGCGCTACAAGATGGGCGTGCCGGTTCTCAGCCTCGGCTATGCCTGTCTCGGCGGCATGAAGATCCGCGAAACCGCGCAGCCCTTCATGCAGAAGCTGGCCGATGAATGCGGCGACGGCGTGCTTGTGGCGCTTGGCGGGCGCGATGACAATTCGATGACCTATATCGCCTGCGCCCGCGCCGCCAAGGGGATGATTTCGCTGCAGCTCAATGTCGGGTCGCGCATTTCGCTGGCGCGCTCGGCGATGGGCCGCGCCTATATCGCCGGCACCGACGAAGCCGAGCGACAGCAGATCATGGCGCAGATCGAGGACCGCTACGGCCCCGAGGAATGGCCGCGCATCCGCGACGAGATCTTCGACGCGCAGGAACAGATCCGCACCCGCGGCTTCTATGTCAGCCTGGGCAAATGGCAATCGGACGTGCATGCGATCTCGGTACCCTACCGCTCGATGCATGGCGACACGCCGATGCTGGCCTTCAACCTCGGCGGCCCGGGTTACATCCTGCCGCGCGAAAGGCTGATCAATGATCTGGGTCCGAAACTGGTCGAGATGCGGGACAATATCGCCCGGACCGGCGTTTGAGGCGGACCTGACAGGCAGTTTTGGTGAAACACAGGGTCGCGCCCGGCCCCGAGGGTGGGCGCAGTGACACATGCGCCATCCTTACCTCAAAGCACCAACGTCGCGACAAGTCCGACGGCTTCTGCAATTCGCGCCCGCCCTGGGGGCGGGGTCGGGCGCGAACCGGATCGCACGCGATCCGGGGAAAGGCTTTGCCCCTTACGGTTCCAGCACGATCTTGCCGGTCGCCCCGCGCCCCAACACGCGGGTCAGGACCTCCGCCGCATCCGCCAGCGGGTACCGCCCCTCGACCACCGGCTTGACCTTGCCGCTCCGGTACCAGCCGATCAGCTCGTCCATGTTCTCGGCATAGACCTCCGGCTCGAAGCGGGTGAAATTGCCCCAGAACACGCCGACCACCGAATATTCCTTCACCAGCGCCAGATTGACCGGGAATTTCGGGATCGTGCCGCTGGCAAAGCCAATGATCAGCAACCGCCCGTTGCGCGCCATCGCCCGCGAACAGGCGTCGAAGGCCTCGCCGCCGACCACGTCATAGACCACGTCGACCCCCTTGCCGCCGGTCATCTGCTTCAGATCATCCTTCAGGTTGTCGTACCCGATCGCCTCGTCGGCACCCGCCTGCAGCGCGATGGCCCGCTTTTCATCGCTGGAACAGACCGCGATGACCTTTGCCCCCATGATCTTGCCGATCTGGATCGCCGCCACCCCGGTCGCGCCTGCACCGCCCAGCACGACAAGCGTTTCGCCCGGCTTCAGCTGCGCGCGCTGCTTCAGCGCGTGATGCGACGTGCCATAGGCCACCATCAAGGCACAGGCATCGCCGCCATCCATGTCGCCGATCGGGAACACCCGGGCCTCCTCGGCCACCACCTTCTCGGCATAGCCGCCCAGAGAACAGATCGTCGCCACCCGGTCGCCCGGTTTCAGCCCGCTCACATCCGGCCCGATGCTTTCAACGACGCCGGCCGCCTCCATGCCCGGCACGAAGGGATGTTCGGGCTTCATCTGGTACAGCCCCTGCACCAGCAACCCGTCGGGATAATTCACCCCCGCGGCCTCGACCCGGATCACCACCTCGCTGCCCTTGGCGACGGGATCTGGAACATCGGCATAGTCCAGCTGGTCCAGGGGCGCGAACTGGTTGCAGACAATGGCTTTCATTCAGGTTTCCTCCGTCTCGAAACGGGCCCTCCACGGGTCCTCCTTGTCGGGCCGAGTGTAGCAGCCGGCCCGGCACGGGCAATCATTCCGCCCGCGTATCCCGAAGTGACGGTACGGCATTTCACCGGCGCGATCCGTCCGAGCCGCGCAGAAGGGTCAATTTCCCATTCTTTATCAATATATTATATGCAAATCGGCGTCCGAACCCCGATTCACGAAACCGCTTTTGCAACCCCGGCGCCCGCGTTAATCTTGTTACAGGGAGAATACATTTTTTGGGAGGAAATCATGCTGGGCATGATGATGCATCGTCCGCTGATGATCAGCGATATCCTGACCTACGCCGCCGAGGCCCATCCGACGGCGGAAATCGTTTCGGTCCGGACCGAGGGCGATCTGCACCGCCAGACCTACGCCGAAACCCTGCCCCGCGTGTCGCAGCTGGCCTACGCCCTGCAATGCCGCGGCGTGAAACTGGGCGACCGGGTGGCGACGCTGGCCTGGAACGGCTACCGCCATTTCGAACTCTATTACGCGATTTCGGGCATCGGCGGGGTCTGTCACACCATCAACCCGCGGCTTTCGGCTGAACAGATGATCTATATCATCAACCACGCCGAAGATAAGCTGCTGTTCGTCGACACCACCTTCGTGCCGATCCTCGAAGCCATCCGCGAACACCTGCCCGAAGACCTGGTCTTCGTGATCATGACCGATCGCGACCACATGCCGGAAAACAGCCTGAACGCGCTGTGCTACGAAGAAATCATGACCGGTCACCCCGAAAGCTTCGACTGGCCGATCCTGGATGAAAACACCGCCTCGGGCCTGTGCTATACCTCGGGCACCACGGGCAACCCGAAGGGCGCGCTTTATTCGCACCGCTCCACCGTGCTGCACGCGCTGCTGGTCACCTCGGTGCTGGGCTCCACCCTGCCCGAAGGCTCCGGCGTCCTGCCGGTCGTGCCGCTGTTCCACGTCAATGCCTGGGGCCTGCCCTACACGGCGCCGCTTCTGGGGCTGAACATGATCATGCCGGGCGGCGCACTGGACGGGCCCAGCCTGTTCAAGCTGATGGACGACGAAAAAGTCCATTCCGCCTGGGGCGTGCCCACCGTCTGGATGGGGCTTCTGGCCGAGATCGAAAAGCAGGGGCGCAAACCGCAAGGCTTCGTCGACGTGGTGGTCGGCGGGTCCGCCGCGCCGCGTTCGATGATCGAAACCTTCGAAAAGATGGATGTCAGTGTCGGCCATGCATGGGGCATGACGGAAATGTCGCCCATCGGCACCCACGGCAACATGCCCAACTGGGTCAAGGAACTGCCCTTCGACCAGATGATCGACAAGAAAGCCCTGCAGGGCCGCCGCGTCTTCGGGGTCGACCTGAAAATCGTCGACGATCACGGCAACCGCCAGCCGCATGACGGCAAGGCGATCGGCGAACTCTACGTGCGCGGCAACACGATCGTGTCGGGCTATTTCAACAATGCCGACGCCTCGGAAAAGGCGATCGATTCCGAGGGCTGGTTCGGCACCGGCGACATCGCCAGCATCGACCCGAACGGTTTCCTGTCGATCCAGGACCGGTCGAAGGACCTGATCAAGTCGGGCGGCGAATGGATTTCGTCGATCGATCTGGAAAACGCCGCCATGTCGCATCCGGCCATCGCCAATTGCGCCGCCATCGCCATGCCGCACCCGAAATGGGACGAACGCCCGGTGCTGATCGCGGTGCCCGCCGGGGACGACCGGCCCTCGCTCGAGGAAATTCACACCCATATGTCGGAACATTTCGCCAAGTGGCAGCTGCCGGACGACCTGATCTGGACCGATGCTTTGCCGCTGACGGCCACCGGCAAGACCTCGAAACTGACCCTGCGCCAGCAATTCGCGGATTACAAACTGCCCGATCTGCGCTGAGAGTCGGTCATAAGGACGATCAAACGCAAAGGGCGCCTCTGGCGCCCTTTGTTATTCTCCGCTACCGGCGCGGCCCGTCTTCCCTGCGCCCTCCCGGCGCCAGAACCGGCGGCTTGGCCGTGCGCGCCACCTCTTGCGCGCTGGCCGTGTGATCCAGCGCATAGCGGCCAAGGGTCATGTCGCCGCCCGCCCCGTTGTCCCGGAAGGCCTGCATGTCCAGATGCGCGGTCACGGCACGCTCCAGCGCCACCGCGTCATAGCCCGACGCGATCACCAGCCACGGCATTTCCCTGTCCTGGCCGCGCAGCGCCTGTTCGCGGGTCATCGGCGGCGGCGGGGCCGGTTGCAGCAGATGCGCGCCCACCATGCCGCGCCGCGATGCCATCGCGGGAACGACATCGCGCGCGATCCAGTCCGACAACCGTTTCCCGGCGCCTTCTTCGGGGGTGAACCGCAACGCCACCGCGGCTTTGCCGAACCCGAAACCCGCGCTCGCGGCGACGCCGCAGAACCCGCGGATCATGCCGCGGAACCGCGGCATCGTTTCACTGGTCCAGGGCGTCGGATCGTTCAGCCGGTCAAGGTAATCCTGCGACACCGCCACATCGATCCCGCTGACCTCGTAGGTGACCATGTATTTCGGCGCGGCTTCGGTCGCCACCCAACGGGTCGCCCGCAGGAACCCCGGCACCGACAGCCGTTCATGGAAATGCTCATAGCTGTGCCAATCGTCATGATCGGCGGTGTCGCCATCGATATCGTAGAACAGCACCATCGCCGCGTCGCTGCAAAGCGCCATGACCATCCCCCTCTTGCCGAACGACAGCCTACCTGCCCTTGTTCTTTGCCACAACATAT
>JAWVXM010000114.1:0-8067 GCA_033723255.1 Thalassovita sp. | reverse complement strand
TGGGTATCGCCCGCGCGCAGCCTAGAGGCCGCAGCATGCGATGCCAGGTCGGAAATATGCTGAAGCTGTCGTTGCTTCTGGTACCAGTGACCGGTTTCCACACCCAGTCCGAGCCCGCCCATCACAAGCGGTGCGAGCAGCGCGGTCATAACAAGAACAGAACCCGTGTCGTCACGGGCGAACTGGGACAGGCGCTTTGGCAGAGGCACTCTTTTACGCATAGCGCACCCTTTCTGTTTCAGTCGTAGATGATTTGGATGATCGCCGGGGCGATGATGATGACGAAGAGAATAGGCAGGAAGAACAGGATCATCGGAACGGTCAGCTTGGGCGGCAGGGCCGCGGCCTTCTGCTTGGCCCGTTCCAGCCGCAGGTCGCGGCTTTCCTTGGCGTGAACCCGCAGGGCGCGACCCAGGTCGGTACCGTATTTTTCGGTCTGCTTCAGCGACCCGACCACGTGGCGGATCTGTTCCAGCCCGGTCCGTTCCACCAGGTTTTCCAGCGCCTGCGACCGATCCTGCAGATAGGAGAGTTCCAGCGCGGTCAGCGAGATTTCCTCCGCCAGCTCGGGCGACTGCATCCCGATTTCTTCCGACAGCCGGATCAGGGCGGCGTCAATGCCGTAGCCCGATTCAATACAGATCAGCAGCAGGTCCAGGGCATCCGGCCAGGCCGACCGAATCGACTCCTGACGCTTCTGGATGCGGTTGGTAATAATAAGCGGGGGCAGCATGAGACCAGCCACGCCACCCCCGCCCCCCAGAAACACCATGTTCATGAAGGTCGGTTCCTTGCCCAGCACCATCGTGCCGTAGAACATCACAACGGCGGCCAGAACCACGGGGCCAAGCACCCGGATCGCGACATATGTCTGCACCGCGGAAGAACTACGAATGCCCGCCATTTTCAGCCGTCTGGAAAGTTGGGCGGTGTCGCCCGACATCTTTTTCTGCACGGCTTTGGGCAACAACAGCCGCAGCAGAGAAGAGCTGCTGCTTTTCGCACCCAGAGTAGAAGACATGCGCGATTTTTGTTGTGACATCGTGCGCATGCCGCCATGTTCGATCGCCACCTTGGCCAGACGGCGCTGCAGGTTTTCTTTTTGCAGCTTGGGCAAGGTCAGCCCGAGCACCAGCAGAAAGCCCGCAAGCGACATCAATGCGGTGGCCAGGATCACGGGCGAAACGAATTGGAAAACGAACACGGCGAAACCTCTTACACTTTGAAGTTGATCATCTTTTTCATCACCATCACCCCGGTCAGCATCCAGAAGGCGCAGCCGACGAGGATCAGGTTGCCCGCCGAAGTCGAGGTCAGGATGGTGATGTAATCCGGGCTGAGGTAGAACAGCGACGCAGCCACCAGCAGCGGCATGGCGCCGATCAGGCGGCCGGACATTTTCGCTTCGGCACTCATGGTCTGAATCTGCGCGTCCAGCATCTTGCGGCCGCGCACCACCGAGGACAGGTTGGTCAGGATCTCCGACAGAGAACCACCACTGCGAGACTGCACTGCCAGAACGATGGCGAAGAACGACGTTTCCGGCAGCGGCACCCGCACTGCAAGGCGATGTACCGCCTTTTCAAGCGGGATCCCCACCGACTGGTCGTTGATCAACTGGCTGAATTCCGACCGGACCGGTTCGCGCGCCTCGTTGGCGATGGTCTTCAGGCATTCGCTGAGCGGCAGACCGGCGCTGACCCCGCGCACGATGATGTCGAGGGCCGAGGGGAATTCCATGGAAAACTTTTTCAGCCGTTTCTTGATGCTGCGCAAGACGTAGAAATAGGTGAGCATCGCCCCGACCGGAAGCGCGACCACCATCATCAGAAACGGCTGCTTGCCGAAGGCTGCCATCAGCCCGGCCCAGACCGCCATGCTGATAAGGGCCGTCACCATCACGTACTTGGATTTGCTCCAGTCGAGTCCGGCCTGGCGCAGTTTCGCGGTGATCGAGGGGCCGGTATCCTTGTCCTTGTTCTTCATCGCGGAACGGATCTGCCGGCGCCGGAGTTCCGTGTCGATCGGATCGTTTGCCGAACTCATCCGGCCCGATTCTTCGCCCGAGACCCGGCTGAGCCTGCGGCGCAGAAGCGAGCCGCGGCCCTTTTCCGAATTGTTCAGGAACATCAGCCCCGCGGTCAGGATCGACACCGTCACGAAAATGGCGATGTCGAGGCTGCCAATATGAAGTGTCTGCATCAGGTCAGTCATTCGGCGGCCCACTCATCTGCTTCCGACGCGCGCAGCACCTCGGTCAGTTTGTCTTCGACATTGTAGTAACGGGCACGGTCCCACATTTTCGGCCGGCTGATCCCGGTGGATTTGTGCTGACCGATCAGTTTGCCGTCTTCGTCCTCGCCCAGGATGTCGTAGACCAACAGGTCTTGGGTGGTCAGAACATCGCCTTCCATGCCCAGCACTTCGGTAATGTGGGTGATCCGGCGGGACCCGTCGCGCAGGCGCTGTGCCTGGACGATGACATCGACAGAACTGGCGATGATTTCGCGGATGGTGCGGGCGGGCAGGGCGGAACCGCCCATCGTGATCATCGCCTCAAGTCGCGACATGGCATCGCGTGGCGAGTTGGCGTGCACCGTGCCCATCGATCCGTCATGGCCGGTGTTCATCGCCTGCAGCAGGTCGAAGGCTTCCGGGCCGCGCACCTCGCCCACGATGATGCGTTCGGGGCGCATCCGCAGACAGTTCTTCACTAGGTCACGCATGGTGATTGCGCCGGTGCCTTCCAGGCTGGGCGGGCGGGTTTCCAAACGCACCACATGCGGCTGCTGCAGCTGCAGTTCGGCGGCGTCTTCGCAGGTCACGATCCGTTCGGAGGTTTCGATATACCCGGCAAGACAGTTCAGAAGCGTCGTCTTGCCCGAGCCGGTACCGCCGGATACGAGGATGTTGCAGCGGACACGGCCGATGATCTTGAGGATCTCGGCGCCTTCCGGCGTGATGGATCCGAATTTGACAAGGTTTTCGAGGGTCAGCGAATCCTTGCGGAATTTCCGGATCGTCAGGGCGGTGCCATCCACCGCCAAGGGGGGCGCGATGACGTTGACACGCGATCCGTCGGGCAGGCGCGCGTCACAGATCGGACTGGATTCGTCGACCCGCCGGCCGACCTGGCTGACGATCCGCTGACAGACGTTGAGAAGCTGCTGGGAATCGTTGAAGCGGATATTGGTCCGTTCCATGCGGCCACCGACTTCGATGAAGATCGGGTCGGTGCCGTTGACCATGATATCGGCAATATCATCGCGGGCAAGAAGCGGTTCCAGCGGGCCGTAACCGAGGATGTCGTTGGTTATGTCGGCGATCAGGAGCTGCTGCTCGTCTTCCGAAATCACTTCCTTCTTCACGGCAAGGATGTCGGTGACGTAATTGGCGATCTCGGCCCGGGTGGCCTCGGCTTCCATTTTCGCGAACTGGCTGATGTCGAGCATCGACATCAGCGTTTCCATGATCGAGCGCTTCAGCGCATAATGCGCACTGTCATTGTCGGGTTCAAGCTTCGCGGCGATAGGTGTCGGGCTGGGTTTGGGGGTCGGTTTCGGAGGCGGCGCCTTGGCGGACTTGCGGACCGGTGCCGGCGTCTTGTCGGCAGGCATTTCCTTCGGGGCCTCGGTGGGAGCCGTGGCGAGTTTCGCGACCTTCGGTGTCGAATTGACTGGACCGGTTCTTTTCCCGAACATTGGTGCCTCTGTAACATTTGGACAATTTACTCAGCGGCGGTTGCGCATGTGCACAACGCGACCTTGGTCAAGTATTCGGGGCTATGACCGCCCGAACAATTCGGCCGCTTGGCCTAGTTTCAGGCGGAAAGTTCGTCGGGGTGGTACTCAGAAAGTATGTAGGCTGAAGCCTTTTGAACCCGGCCTTTGGCTTTATGCGCGGCCAAGCGCCCCCCGTTCGGCGTTATTATGGATATAAGGAATCGCGCTTGTTTTCAGGTCCGGGCTCGGGATGGCCCATGCTGCCAGTCTTTGGCGGCAGAAAAGATATAGATGGATTTTATGCATGAGTGACAGTATCCTTATTTCGAAGACGACCGACCCGGCAATCGGCGCAGCCGCACATTATGGGGAGCAACGGGTTCTGCGTGTTCTGGTCCTGTCGCGGGCGCCCGAAACGACGTTGCACGTCGATCCGGATGGACAGGTTTCGTTGTATTTCGCGACGGGATGGGCGGCGCTTTCGCGGGAACTTCAGCAACACAGCTATGACCTTGTCGCAATCGAGGCGGGCGATGCCCCGGCGGATTTCGACGGTGAAAAACTCGCGCTTCTGCGCAAGTCCTATCCGGATTTGCATGTGGTCCTGTTCGGAACGGATGTTTCCGACACGTTGGCGCGCAACGCGCTCAGATCGGGGGTCACGGGCATCATCCGCACCGGTGACCGGGACGCTCTCTGGGATACGCCGCTGCAGCTGGTGGCCGAGGGTAAGGTGTTCGTCGACAGTGCCCTGGCCAGCCAGCTGATCGGCGAAAGCGAAGAATATGAGGAACATGACCAGCCGGTGATTTCCCTGAACAATACCGTGGCCCTTGTGGCCGATGACGATGAATATTTCCGCATGGCGGTGGTGACCATCCTGCAAGATGAATTCGGCTTTTCCGAGGTGCTGGAGGCCAGCAACCTTGAGCAGGCGAAGCAACATATGGAGAGGCGCAACCGGATCGACCTTGCCCTGTTCGATCTTGGCATGCCGGGCATGTTTGGCGCGTCCTCGCTTCAGGGGTTGCGCCTGGAACATCCGCAGGTGCGGAAACTGGCGGTGGTCTCGGCCTCGCGCAATCGCAACGATGTTTTGGAATCGCTGGCCTCGGGAACCTATGGCTATGTTGCCAAATCCGAAGGCGTGTCCGAACTGAAACACGCGCTGACTCAGATCATGAAGGGGCGTGTTTATGCACCCGCCCTGCTGCATGAGTTGCCCGAACCGAACAAATCTTTCCTGTTTTCCGTCGAAGCGGGCCAGGGGCACGAGAAAGAGCGCGACCCCGAAAAAGTGGCAGAAGCATCGCGCTATGTGCCCCAGGACGTGGAATGCGAGGTCGATCTTGACGCGATCCCGGAATTGTCGCCGCGCCAGCGCAAGGTTCTGGAACTTCTGGTCCAGGGCATGTCGAACAAGGAAATCGCCCGCGAGCTGGATCTCGGCGTCGGCACGGTGAAAGTGCATATCACTGCACTGTTTTCGAAACTGGGTGTGTCGAACCGCACGTCCGCCGTCGCCGTCGGAGCCAAATTGCTGTAACGCAGAGTAGCCCGGATGTCATTTGACAAGGATATCATGGCAGGAAATTTCAAGCCGGTTGGATCAAGCCGGCTTGATCGGCGTTTGCGGGCTGCCCTGATCAAGTTGAGCTTGGCTGGATTGCTGGCGGCGGTGGCCCTCTACCTGATTTTCCAGATTGTCCAAGTCGTGGCGAATGGCACCCAGGAAATCGCCGGTGCGACCCAGTCCTTGCGCGTGGTGAACGAACTGACCCAAACGGTATCTGGCGCCGAAGAAATGCTTGCAGAGGATCCGCTGGCGGACTGGTCCGTTGCGCAACAGGAATTGCTATCGCGGATCGATCAGCTGACTGCACTGGCCCCGCGGGAAACCGAGGCCGCGATCACGGCCCTGCAGGATGCCGCCCGGACATTCCTGGGAGGGTTGCAGAACGCGGCCGCGGCGCGACCTGGCGCCCCGGGTTGGGAAGAACTTGCCTTGCAGCGCGATGCGTTCGACGCCGCGATGCAGCTGTCGGTTTTCGAACTGGAACGGATCGCACAGGGCGGTTTGTCCGGCCTGGTGTCGAAATCGCGCGTAACCGTCTCTGCCCTGGTGGCGGTTCTTGGGGCAACGGTGTTTCTTCTGATCACGGTCCTGATGACCGGGTTCAGGGAAATGCAACGCCGCGAAGCGATCGAACGGGAGTTGTGTGCAGCGGTCCAGCGCGCCAATGAGGCAAGTCTGGCCAAGTCGCAGTTCCTGGCCAATATCACCCATGAACTGCGCACCCCGCTGAACGCGATCATCGGCTATTCGGAATTGCTGGGCGACGAGCCGCTCAGCCGGGATCAGAAAACCCAAGTGTCGCGTCTGAGCAGCGCCGGCCAGGCACTGACCCGTATCGTCGACGATGTTCTCGACCTTTCCCGGATCGAAGCCGGGGCGATGGAATTGCGCGACGAAGCTTTCTGCCCGCGCGAACTGGTTCAGGAAGCCATCGATCTGGTGTCGGTCAATGCCTGTGCCAAGGGGCTGGCGCTGACCTCCGAGGTCGGACGGGACGTGCCGAAATTGCTGCGCGGCGATCCTTTGCGCCTGTCACAGGTGCTGCTGAACCTGTTGAACAACGCCATCAAGTTTACCCCCGAAGGGTTCGTGACCCTGCGTTTGACCGCGCGGACCGTCGAGGATGGGACGTCTCAACTGCGGTTCGAGGTGCAGGATAGCGGCATCGGGATTTCGGTTGCCGATCAGGACCGGCTGTTTCAGCGCTTTTCCCAGATGGAAAACGGTGCCAGCGAATACAAAGGGGGCAGTGGCCTCGGCCTGTCGATTTCGCAGGGTCTGATTGAGCAGATGGGCGGTCGGGTCAACGTGTTCAGCCGCCTTGGAGAAGGTACGATATTCTGGCTCCACGTCACCTTGCCGATCGTCGAGGCCGAAAAGTCCGATGAACAGACCGATCGCGAACCCTCTGTGCCCCTGAGCGAACAGGTGAACAAGGTGATGCTGATCGACGACAACGAAGATGCCGCCGATCTGTTGTCGCGGGTGCTGCGGCGCGAAGGGGTGGAGCTTGTCGCGGTTCCGGACGTACTGCGATCGCTGGAACAGGTGATCGAACAGGTGCCCGACGTTATTTTCTGCGACATGCAGATGCCCGATGTCAGCGGCGATGAAATGATCCGCTGCATCCGTGCCCTGCCGAAGCCGTTCGGCGATATTCCGATCATCGGGTTTTCCGCCACGACGATGAAATCCGATATCGAAGACATGCTGATGGCGGGCGCTGATGGATTCCTGTCCAAGCCGTTTCAGGCCCGCGACGTGATCGATGCGATTTCAGCGGTGATTGGAAGCCGCCTGGAAACTGCCGACAGCAAAAAGGAGCCGACCATGACCGTTGCAGATGAACCTGAAGAGCTGGAAGAACTGGTCGACCTGATGGGGGCCGACTGGGCGCTGCAATATGTCGAACGCCTGTCGTCGCGACTGGAAAAATATTTTGACGGGGGCAGCGGTGCCGCAGATCGGATCAGCCTGACCCACAGCGTCGTAGCCGAGGCTGGTCAGCTGGGCCTGCGCGAACTGGCCTTGTCCGCCTCCGCGCTGGAAGAGGCTTTGCGCTCGGGATCGCGTGCTTTGAACGAAGATGCCCGTTTCCGCAATGAGGCGCGCAGCTTCCTGTCGCGTCTTCCGGAATTCACCTCGCGCCTTCGCCAGATGCCGTGAACAGGCCCCTGTTTTCCGAACAGGACTGATACGCGCTTGTGGCTGGCCCTTTCCAGCGTCTAGACTATTCTCTGCGCCCGGCGGGTCACGATGTTGCGCCACAGGAAGGCGAGGATGAAAAAGCCGGTGAGGATCAGGATCACCGTCGGGGCAGGGGCGCTGTCGAGGAAGAAGCTCAGATAGGTCCCGCCCAGCATCGACACGAGGCAGACGCCGACCGCCACGACCATCATCGTGCCAAAGCGCCGCGCGGTCAGAAAGGCGATGGCGCCCGGTGCGATCAGCAACCCGATCGCCAAGATCAGCCCGGTCGCGGTCAGCGTCGCCACGATGGTCAGCGACAGAAGCGTCAGCAAGCCGTAATGCAGCAGACCGACCCGCAGCCCCGATACCCGCGCCTGGGCCGGGTCGAAGGCGTGCAGCATCAACGCTTTCCAATTCACCAGAAGCAGCACCGCGACGGTCAGAGAGATGATCCCGGCGGTCCACAGGTCCTGCGCCCCGACGCCCAGCATGTTGCCGAACAGGATGTGATCCAGATGCGCTTCGGTTTCGATCGAGGTGTAAAGGATGATGCCGATGCCGAACATGCCGGAAAACACC
>JAWVXM010000113.1:0-8127 GCA_033723255.1 Thalassovita sp. | reverse complement strand
CGCAAAGGCCCCGCCCCGCAGAACCTGCACGTACCGGTCGCCGAGTTCCACGACGACACAACCATCAAGCTGGGATAAGGAGACGCCACATGTCCGGTATTCCGCACGACCATTACGAACCGAAGACTGGCGCAGAGAAGTGGCTGCACAGCCGCCTGCCCATCGTCGGTCTGATCTACGACACAATCATGATCCCCACCCCCAAGAACCTGAACTGGTGGTGGATCTGGGGCATCGTTCTGGCCTTCTGCCTGGCGCTGCAAATCGCCACCGGCATCGTGCTGGTGATGCATTACACCCCGCATGTCGACATGGCCTTCGCCAGCGTCGAACACATCATGCGCGACGTGAACGGCGGCTTCATGCTGCGTTACCTGCACGCAAACGGCGCGTCGCTGTTCTTCTTCGCGGTCTATATCCACATCTTCCGCGGCCTGTTCTACGGGTCCTACAAGGCGCCGCGCGAAATCACCTGGATCGTCGGCATGATCATCTACCTGCTGATGATGGCGACCGGCTTCATGGGCTACGTTCTGCCCTGGGGTCAGATGTCGTTCTGGGGTGCAACCGTGATCACCGGCCTGTTCGGCGCGATCCCGTTCATCGGTGAATCGATCCAGACCTGGCTGCTGGGCGGACCGGCGGTGGACAATGCCACGCTGAACCGCTTCTTCTCGCTGCACTACCTGCTGCCCTTCGTGATCGCCGCGCTGGTCATCGTCCATATCTGGGCGTTCCACACCACCGGCAACAACAACCCGACCGGCGTTGACGTCCGCAAGGGGTCGAAGGAAGAGGCCGAGAAAGACACCCTGCCGTTCTGGCCCTATTTCGTGATCAAGGACCTGTTCGCGCTGGCCATCGTTCTGGCCGTGTTCTTCGCCATCGTCGGCTTCATGCCGAACTTCCTGGGCCACCCCGATAACTATATCGAGGCCAACCCGCTGGCGACGCCCGCACATATCGTTCCCGAATGGTACTTCCTGCCATTCTACGCGATCCTGCGCGCCTTCACCGGCGACGTCTGGGTTGTGATGTTCGCCAGCTGGATCACCGGCGGTCTCATCGACGCCAAGTTCTTCGGCGTGCTGGCGATGTTCGGCGCAATCATCGTGATGGCTCTGGTGCCGTGGCTGGATACCAGCCGGGTGCGCTCGGGGCGTTTCCGTCCGATGTTCAAGTGGTGGTTCTACCTGCTGGTTCTGGATTTCGTTGTCCTGATGTGGGCCGGCGCAATGCCCGCAGAACCGCCCTATTCGACCATCTCGTTGATCGGCGCGACCTACTGGTTCGCCTACTTCCTGGTGATCCTGCCCATCCTGGGCGTGATCGAGAAACCGACCGCGGCCCCGGCCACGATCGAGGAAGACTTCAACGCACATTATGGCAAGCCTGCCGAGTAAGAAGGAAACGGGACAATGCTTAAGAAACTCGCGATTACCGCAGTTGCCGCCCTGACCCTTTCGGCAGGTGGCGCCATCGCCGCGGGGGCCGAAGGACACGTTCACGACGTGGACTTCTCCTTCGAAGGCCCGTTCGGCAAGTTCGACCAGATGCAGCTGCAGCGCGGCCTGCAGGTCTATACCGAGGTCTGCTCGGCCTGCCACGGCATGAAGTTCGTGCCGATCCGCACCTTGGCCGACGAAGGCGGCCCGGCGCTGCCGGAAGATCAGGTTCGTGCCTATGCGGCGCAGATGGAAATCTTCGATCCGGAACTGGACGACACCCGTCCGCGCACCCCGGCCGATTTCTTCCCTGAATCGGGGCTGGAGACCGCGCCGGATCTGTCGCTTATGGCGAAGGCCCGTGCCGGGTTCCACGGCCCCTACGGGTCGGGGATCAACCAGTTCTTCAAGGGCATCGGTGGGCCCGAATACATCGTGTCGATCCTGGCCGGCTATACCGGCGAGGAAAAGCAGGAAGCCGGCACCACCTATTACGAAAACACCGCCTTCCCCGGCGGCTGGATCGCGATGGCGCCGCCGCTGGCCGGTGAGGACGTGGAATTCGCCGACGGTCATTCGAACGAACTGCATCACGAAGCCGAAGATGTTGCCGCCTTCCTGATGTGGACGGCCGAACCCAAGATGATGGCGCGTCAGCATGCCGGTTTCGTCGCCGTGCTGTTCCTAACCCTGCTGTCGGTCCTGCTTTACCTGACCAACAAGCGCCTCTGGGCGCCGGTCAAGAAGAAGGCGAAAGAAGCGTAAGTTTCCTTTCCTCTGGATTTGGAAAAGCCCCGCCGATTGGCGGGGCTTTTTCGTTGCGGCGGCATCTGTATGGGTATGTGCGTAGGGGGGGGCTGGTCCGGATTTCCAGCTCAATACGGCGGCAAAGGGACAATTTCCCGGCGGCTTTTCCGCCAGCGGCAATGCCTGACCTGGAAGGTCCAAGACGGCAAAGAGGTCATGCGGAATTGTTGCGTCCGGTATCGGGGTGACCCGGCCGACCCGCGTCTTTTGCTGGCTGCTTGCCGCGCCCATCCGTGCCCCGGCACTTGCTTGAACCGAGCGGACAGATCAGGCGAAGCGAGCGCCTGAACCAGATTCTGTCTTTGATCGTGCCACGAGCTGACCCAGATCCCCAATAGCGGATAAGGCGATCACTTCGCGGTCCAGCCCCCGTCGACCAACAGGGCGGTACCGGTAATCAGTGCCGCTGCGTCCGAGGCGAGGAAGACCGCCGCGCCCATGATGTCCTCGACCCGTCCGACCCGGTCGAGCAGGATGTTGCTCTCGATCCAGGCGCGTTTGTCGGGATCGTCGAAGGTCGGGCGGGTGAGATCCGTCAGGATGAAGGTCGGGCAGATCGTGTTGACGCGTATGCCGCTTTGCCCCCATTCGATCGCCATCGCCTTGGTGAAGCCTTCCACCGCGTGCTTGGTGGCGGCATAAACCGCGCGGTCGGGGCCGCCGACATGAGCCATCTGCGAAGAGATGTTGATGATCGACCCGGGACGCCCGGCGGCGATCATCGCACCGGCAACGGTCCGGGTCAGGAAATAGGCGCCTTTGAAATTGATATCGGAAACGGTGTCGAAATCTTCCTCCGTCGTTTCCAGTGCCGGGCTGTGGCGGGCAAGACCGGCGGCATTCAGCATAATGTCGAACGGCGCCTCGGCGGCGAGCGCATCGCGCGTCGCATCGACCTCGGCAATATCAAGCGTGAGGGGGCGGACCGAAAGGCCCGCCGCCTGCATCTCGTCCGCCAGCGCTTCGAGAACCTCGCCGCGCCGGGCCGCGAGGGTGACATCGGCACCTGCCCCGGCGAGGGCAACCGCGCAGGCGCGGCCAATCCCCGAGGACGCGCCTGCCACGAGCGCGCGTTTTCCGTCCAGCCGGAAAGAAGGCGTTACAGGCAGGACCATGATTATTCGGCCGCCGCGCCGTAGGGCACGTTCTTGCCACCGTAGCGGCGCACGCGGATGTTGCATTGCTCGGCATGGCCGACGAAGCCTTCCAGCATGCACAGGCGCGATCCGTATTCGCCGATCTTCACCGCCGCCTCGTCTGTCGTGACCTTCTGGTAGGAGTGGGTCTTGAGGAACTTGCCAACCCAGAGCCCGCCGGTGTAGCGCCCGGCCTTCTTGGTGGGCAGCGTATGGTTGGTGCCGATCACCTTGTCGCCATTGGCGACATTGGTGCGCGGCCCGAGGAACAGCGCGCCATAGGACTGCATGTTTTCAAGGAACCAGTCATCGCGGTCGGTCATCACCTGAACGTGCTCATAGGCCATGTCGTTGGCCACATCGAGCATCTCTTCATAGCTGTCGCAGAGCACGACATCGCCATAGTCGCGCCAGCTGACCGAGGCTGTTTCGGCTGTGGGCAGGATGGCCAGAAGACGGTCGATCTCGGCCATCGTTTCCTCGGCCAGCTTGCGCGAATTGGTGATCAGGCAGGCCGGCGAATTGTAGCCGTGTTCGGCCTGGCCCAGCAGGTCGGTGGCGCACAGTTCCGCGTCGACGGTTTCATCGGCGATGACCATGGTTTCCGTCGGGCCGGCGAACAGGTCGATCCCGACCTTGCCGTAAAGCTGACGCTTGGCTTCCGCGACGAAGGCGTTGCCCGGCCCCACCAACATGTGCACAGGATCGATCGTTTCGGTGCCAAGCGCCATCGCGCCCACCGCCTGGATGCCGCCGAGAACGTAGATTTCATGCGCGCCACCCATATGCATGGCGGCGACGATCGCCGGGTGCGGCGCGCCGTCGACCGGCGGCGCCGAGGCGATGATGCGCGGAACCCCCGCGACCGACGCGGTCAGCACCGACATATGCGCCGAGGCGACCATCGGGAACTTGCCGCCGGGCACGTAGCATCCCACGGATTGCACCGGGATGTTCTTGTGACCGAGGATCACGCCGGGCATGGTTTCGACCTCGATATCGGTCATCGACGCGCGCTGCGCCTCGGCGAAACGGCGGATCTGGGCCTGGGCGAACTTGATGTCTTCCATGTCACGCGCCGAAACCTTTTGCATCGCCGCTTCGATCTCGGACTGCGTCAGCCGGAAGCTCTCGGGGGCGTAACCGTCGAATTTCAGGGAAAGCTCGCGCACGGCCGCGTCGCCGCGGCTTGCGATGTCGGACAGCGTGGTTTCCACCACGTCGCGCACCTGTGCATCGTCTCTTGCCCGGTCCGCCTCGGGCTTGCCCTGTTTCAGATAGGTGACGGTCATGTTGTTTCCCTGCTTGCGATATCGAGAATGGATTTTCGCGCGGACCCGTCTGCGGGGCCGCACGACCGGCACGGTACCAGCCCAGGCATCGCAAGGGCAACCTCTCAACGCCTTCATGGCGAACAATATAGTCACGCATCAATCCGATTTCATGCAGGAAATTCAGCTGCATGGAGCCATGCCGCGGATCGTTTGGCATAACTACCATACCACGCTTGGCATTCCTGTCCCCGCGGTGCTAGCATCACCTGCTCGCGGGAAGGACCGATCTTCGGTCCATCGATGCAGCGGGGCCGGCAAGGCGAGGCAAGAGGAGTGGGGAAGATGGCAGGTTCCAACGAGGGCATGCGCAAGGGGCTGACCAGTTACGGCGATGCGGGGTTTTCATTGTTCCTGCGCAAGGCTTTCATCAAGGGGATGGGCTATTCCGACGATGCTCTGGAACGGCCGATCATCGGCATCGCCGACACTGCAAGCGGATACAATGCCTGCCATGGCAACATGGCCGACCTGGTCGAGGCGGTGAAGCGCGGCGTGCTGCTGGCCGGGGCGCTGCCGGTGACCTTCCCGACCATCTCGATCCACGAATCCTTTGCCCATCCGACCAGCATGTTCCTGCGCAACCTGATGTCGATGGATACCGAAGAACTGGTGCGCGCGCAGCCGATGGACGCGGTGGTGCTGATCGGCGGCTGCGACAAGACGGTTCCGGCGCAACTGATGGGCGCGGCCAGCGCCGGGGTGCCGGCGATCCAGCTGGTGACCGGGCCGATGCTGACCGGCAACCATCGCGGTGAACGGGTCGGCGCCTGTACCGACTGCCGCCGTTTCTGGGCACGCTACCGCGCCGATGAAATCGACGATCAGGAAATCGCCGAGGTGAATTCGGCGCTGGTGCCCGGCGCGGGGACCTGCGGGGTGATGGGTACGGCCAGCACGATGGCCCTGATGACCGAGGCGTTGGGCATGATGCTGCCCGGCGGCGCGACAGCACCAGCCGTTTCCGCCGACCGCCGCCGCGTCGCCGAGGCGACCGGCCGTGTGGCGGTCGACATGGCTGCGGCCAAGCGCACGCCGGATGAACTCATGACTCCGCAAGCCTTCGAAAACGCGCTGACCGTGCTGCTGGCGGTGGGCGGCTCGACCAACGGGATCGTTCACCTGACCGCGATGGCCGGGCGGATGGGCATCAAGATCGACCTTGATGCTTTTGACCGGATCAGCCGCAACGTTCCCGTGCTCGTCGATCTGAAACCGTCGGGGCAGCATTACATGTCCGACCTGCACGATGCGGGCGGGCTTGCCCCAATCCTGCGCGAATTGCGCGATCTTCTGCATCTCGATTGCATGACCGTGACCGGCCGCACGCTGGGCGAGGAACTCGATGCCGCGCGCAAGGGCTGGGATCAGTCGATCGTCGCGCCACGGTCAAAGCCGCTTTACCCGCAGGGCGGCATCGCGGTGCTGCGCGGCAACCTTGCGCCGCGCGGCGCGATCATCAAGCAATCGGCGGCCAATCCGGATCTGCTGCGTCACCGGGGGCGCGCGGTTGTCTTCACCTCGCTGGAGGACTTGGCGTGGCGTGTCGACGATCCGGATCTCGACGTGAATGCCGACGATATTCTTGTGCTGCAGAATGCCGGCCCGAAAGGCGCGCCGGGCATGCCGGAAGCGGGCTATATGCCGATCCCGCGCAAGCTGGCGCAGGCCGGGGTTAAGGACATGATCCGCATTTCCGACGCCCGCATGAGCGGCACCGCAAGCGGCACCATCGTCCTGCATGTCACCCCTGAAAGCGCCGAGGGCGGTCCGCTGGCGCTGGTGCGCGATGGCGACGAGATCGAACTCGATGTGGAGGCGCGGCGGCTCCAGCTTCATGTCGACGCGGCGGAACTGGAGCGCCGCCGGCAGGCGGCGGGCGATACGCCGGTGGAGTTCCCCGAACGCGGCTACAAGGCGCTTTTTCTGCGCTCTGTCCTGCAAGCGGACGAGGGATGCGATTTCGATTTCCTGGTGCCCGAGGCGGATAAAAGCAGCCCCGGCTGAGGACGAACGCCCCGGCCGGCCACTTCCGCCAGCATCCGGTGCAGCGGCCCGATCCCCTGACAAAAAAGCCCCGCCGGAGGGGCGGGGCGAGTGAGTGCCATGTGTCAGGTCACAGGCACCGGCGGTAACTGTTGTGTGGACCGTGGATCAGTGTTCCATTTCCGACCGGATCTGCTGCCGCAGCAGGTCGATGGGAACGTCCTTGCCTTCGCGCTTGATGCTCCAGTAGGTCCAGCCGTTGCAGCTGGGCGCGCCTTCCAGAGCCGCGCCGACCTGATGGATCGAGCCGCGGGTTTCGCCGGCGATCAGCGTGCCGTCGGCGCGCACCTTGGCGGTCTTGCCGCGCGGATTGACCAGTGTTTCGCCCGGGCGCAGCATGCCGCGTTCGACCAGCTGGCCGAAGGGAACGCGTGGCTGGGCACGCTTGCTGGCGGTCACCTGCAGCGCGTCGCGGTCGAACTTGCGGGTCGCCGCGAGACGTCTTTCGGCCACCTTGCGATAGGCTTCTTCGCGTTCGATGCCGATGAATTCGCGGCCCAGCATCTTGGCGACGGCGCCGGTGGTGCCGGTGCCGAAGAACGGGTCCAGAATGACATCGCCGGGATTGGTGGTGCCCAGGATCACCCGGTGCAGCAGCGATTCAGGCTTCTGCGTCGGATGCGCCTTTTCGCCGTTTTCATCCTTCAGCCGTTCGCCACCATTGCAGATCGGCAGCACCCAGTCGGACCGCATCTGGATGCCTTCGTTCAGCGCTTTCAGCGCTTCGTAGTTGAACGTGTACTTGGCGCCTTCGCTCTTGGAGGCCCAGATCAGCGTTTCATGCGCGTTGGTGAACCGCTTGCCGCGGAAATTCGGCATCGGGTTCGACTTGCGCCAGATCACGTCGTTCAGGATCCAGAAGCCTTGGTTCTGCAGCTCGGCGCCCATGCGGAACACGTTGTGATAGGATCCGATCACCCAGATCGCACCGTTGGGTTTCAGCACCCGGCGCGCGGCGGCAAGCCAGTCGCGGGTGAAACTGTCATAGGCGGAAAAGGACGAAAACTGGTCCCAGTGATCGTCGACCGCGTCGACTTTGGAATTGTCGGGCCGGTGCAGATCACCCCTCAGCTGCAGGTTATAGGGGGGATCAGCGAAGATCAGGTCGATCGAATTCTCGGGCAGACTGTTCATCATCTCGATACAGTCGCCAGCAAGAATCGTGTTTATAGGGAGCGCAGCCGCGCCCTTGTCGGTGTTCATCGGTTTCATTCTCTGCCTCAATACCCGGCGCATTTTTGCGCTCTGTGGTTGGGGACAAAGATGAGTCAAACCGGATTCTGCGTCAATTTCTTTTTTGAATCAGCAGGTTACGATTTACTCTTGATACAATATATTGTGTACCGGCTTGAAGGAACGCCT
>JAWVXM010000112.1:0-8180 GCA_033723255.1 Thalassovita sp. | reverse complement strand
GCATAAGTTTGTCGCTTATGCAATGGTATACATATTACATATTTTGAATAAGATCAACAGGCCTTGATCTTGGTAAAACTTTTTTCAGGCGACCACTTTATAGCCGCCGCTTTCGGTGATCAGCAGCCGGGCCTTGGACGGATCCGGTTCGATCTTCTGCCGCAGCCGGTAGATATGGGTTTCCAGCGTGTGGGTGGTGACCCCTGCATTATAGCCCCAGACCTCGTGCAGCAGCACGTCGCGCGGCACCACGCCGTCGGAGGACCGGTAAAGGAATTTCAGGATATTGGTTTCCTTCTCGGTCAGGCGGATCTTCTTGTCTTCCGCTGTCACCAGCATCTTCATCGCCGGGCGGAAGGAATACGGCCCCAGCTGGAACACCGCGTCTTCGGATTGTTCGTGCTGGCGCAGCTGGGCGCGGATGCGGGCCAGCAGAACCGGGAAACGGAACGGCTTGGTCACGTAATCGTTGGCACCGGCATCGAGCCCGAGGATCGTATCGGCATCGCTGTCATGGCCGGTCAGCATGATCACCGGGCTTTTGACGCCCTGCTTGCGCATCAGCTTGCACAGCTCGCGGCCGTCTGTATCGGGCAGGCCGACATCGAGGATCAGCAGGTCATACAGGCCTTCCTTGATTTTCGTCATCGCCTGCGCGCCGCTATCGGCTTCGAAGACGTCGAAGTCTTCGGTGATCACCAATTGTTCGCTCAGCGCCTCGCGCAGGTCGTCGTCATCGTCGACAAGCAGGATTTTCTTCAGCTGTGCCATGATGGCCTCCTTGCGTTTGGGTGAGAAACAGATGCGGATGGATGACGGATCAGACAAGATATGCTGCAATCCGCTCACGCGGACGTGTTCTTTGCCCGGGAAATGTTTCAAATTCCAACAAAAACGACTAAGTGACAGCGAAAGACCAGGAACACACGCATGAGCTTCGCCCCCGACGTTACCGAAATCATCGCCCGCGCCCGCGCCGATCTGCGCATGGGCGTGCCGGTGGTGCTGCTCGGGGGGCAGGACGGCGCGCTGGTGATGGCGGCCGAAACGCTCGAGGTGCAGCGCCTCGCGGACCTGCGCGCATTGGGCGGGCAACCGGTTCTGGCGATCACCGCGCGGCGGGCTGAAACGCTGAAGGCGCGCGCCTATGACGGCGATCTGGCGCGGGTGGTGCTGCCGCCCGATGCCTCGATGGGCTGGCTGCGCGGGCTGGCCGATCCGGCCGATGACCTGAACGCGCCGATGAAGGGGCCGCTGCAGACCCTGCGTGAAGGCGATGCCGGGCTGCACCGGGTCGCCATCGCGCTGACCAAATCGGCGCGGCTGCTGCCTGCCGCCGTGGTGCTGCCGCTGACCGATCCATACGTGTTTGCCGGTGAAAATGCCCTGACCGTGCTGAATGCCGAGCGCGCGGCGGACCTGCTCACCGCCTCGCCGCATCCGCACCCGGTTGTCAGCGCCCGCCTACCGGTCGAAGCCTCCGAAGCTGGCCGCCTGCACATCTTCCGCCCCGAAGACGGTGGCGAGGAACATTACGCTTTTGAGATCGGGTCGCCGCCGCGCGACGTACCGGTGCTGGCACGGCTGCATTCGGCCTGTTTCACCGGCGACGTGATGGGATCGCTGAAATGCGATTGCGGCCCGCAGCTGCGCGGCGCGCTGGCCCAGATGGGCGATGAAGGCGCCGGTGTGCTTTTGTACCTCAACCAAGAAGGCCGCGGTATCGGGCTTGCCAACAAGATGCGCGCCTATTCGCTGCAGGATCAGGGTTTCGACACGGACGAAGCCAATCACCGTCTGGGCTTCGAGGACGACGAGCGCGATTTCAAGCTCGGCGCCAGCATCCTGAAATCGATGGGCTTTTCCCAGGTGCGGCTGCTGACCAACAACCCGCGCAAGATCGCGATGATGGAAAAGAACGGCATCAAGGTGGTCGAACGGGTGCCGCTGAAGGTGGGCGAAACCCATCACAACCGCGGCTACCTGGCGACCAAGGCGGCGAAATCGGGGCACCTGCTGTGACGCCCGATGACCTGGTGCTGACCGGGCGCGGCCTCCGCTTTCGAGGCCGGTATTATCCCTGCAGCATCGGGCGCGGTGGGCTGACCGGCAACAAACGCGAAGGCGACGGCGCCACGCCCAAGGGCATCCACCGCGTCGTGGCAATGCTCTATCGCCCCGACCGGATCGCGCGCCCTGCCGCATGGGCGGACCCGATCGGCCCGGGGGACCTGTGGTCGGACGCCCCGCAACAGCCCGACTACAACCACCCGGTTCGCGCGCCCTATGGCCACAGCCACGAAAGCCTGCGCCGCGCCGACCCGCTTTACGACATCGTGCTGATCACCGACTGGAACTACCCGACGGCCACGCCCGGGATGGGATCGGCGATCTTCCTGCATCAGTGGCGCCGCCCGCATTACCCGACCGAAGGCTGCATCGCCTTTCGCCGCGACCACCTGACCCGCATCGCCCGAACCATCGCCCCCGGCTCCCGACTGATCGTCCGCTGATCCGCTTCTTCTTTTCAAAAATATCCCGGGGGAGTCGCCCAAAGGCGACGGGGGCAGCGCCCCCTCACTTCCCGAACAGTCCGCGCAGCATCCCGTCAAGCAAGGCGTCATTATCCAGCTCCAGCCGCACCGGCAAGGTCACCACCTTCGAACGGAAACTTTCCGGCAGCCGCACCGCGTCCTTCTCGGTGGTCACCATCTGCGCCCCGCGCAGGTGCGCCTCATTCTCCAGCCGGGTCAGCAGCGCCGGGGTCAGCATCTGGTGATCGTCCAGCGCTTCCGCCCGCACCACATCCGCGCCCAGCCCCCGCAGGGTGCGGAAGAATTTTTCCGGATGGCCGATCCCGGCAAAG
Organism: Thalassovita sp.; assembly: GCA_033723255.1. Taxonomy (GTDB): domain Bacteria; phylum Pseudomonadota; class Alphaproteobacteria; order Rhodobacterales; family Rhodobacteraceae; genus Thalassobius. The sequence goes on along the minus strand of JAWVXM010000112.1, from coordinate 5,314 downwards.
GCCAGGACGGTCATGTCCGACCAATCCATACCGGTCTGCAGCACCTCCAGATGCCCGGTCAGATGCGGCAACGGTATCTGTCCCACCCATCGGGTCGCGAAGGCATCCTGCGCCGCCGCGTCGCCGATCGACAGCACCAGATCGGCGCGTTTCATTCCCTCGGCCATCGGTTCGCGCAATGGCCCGGCGGGCAGGCAGCGGCCATTGCCGAACCCCTTGGCGGCATCCACCACGATGATCGACAGGTCCTTGTGCAGCGAAGGGTTCTGCAACCCGTCATCCATCACGATCACCTCGGCGCCCAGATCGCGGGCCATCCTCGCCCCCTCGGCCCGGTCGCGCGCGACCACGACCTTGGCGAAGGCCGCGAGCAGAAGCGGCTCATCCCCCACCTGCGTCGCCGTATGGCGGTTCGGGTCGACCTCGACCGGCCCCTGCTCGGACCCGCCATAGCCGCGCGACACCACCACCGGCGTCTTGCCCATCGCCATCAGCCGCATCAGCAGCGCGATCGCCGTGGGGGTCTTGCCGGTGCCGCCGGCATTCAGGTTGCCGACGCAGATCACCGGCACGCCGGGCTTGTAGGGATCGCCCTTGCGCAGCCGCCTTGCGGTGGCCGCGGCGTAGAGCCGGCCCAGCGGGGAAAGCAGCCGCGCCCTGAATGCGGGCCTATCGGGCGGGGTGAACCAGAAACGCGGGGCGCGCATCACGATGCCTCCCGCAGGTCGAGCTCATCCTGGATCAATTCGATCAGCGCATCGGTGACCTCGGCGCCCGAGGAACTGACTTCCCAGGCGGCATGGGCCATCGCGGCGGCCTGGTCGGGGGCGGAGAGCTGAGAAATGGCATGGGCCAGCGTGTCGGCATCCTTCACGATCCGCGCCGCTCCGGCGGCGGCAAAACGGCTATAGGCCGACAGGTAGCGGCTGACATTGGGTCCATAGAGGATCGCCGATCCCAGGGCGGCGGGTTCGTAGGGGTCCCGGCCGCCATAGCCCGACACCAGCGAACTGCCCATCAGCGTGATCGGCGCCAGCCGGTACCACAGCCCCATGTCACCGCGCGTGTCGGCCAGCAGGATCTGAGTCGCTTCTTCCGGGTATTCGCCCTTCGACCATTCCGCGATCACCCAGCCTTCATCGCGCAGGCGGCGGGCATATCGCGGCCCCATCGTTTCGTCATCCGGCACCAGGATCAGCAATTGCCGGTGGGCAAAGCGCATCGAGGACCGGTGCGCCCGGGTGACGGTGTCGATTTCTTCGCGTTGCACCATCGCCGCCAGCCAGACCGGTCGCCCGGCAAGCATCGCCGCCAGCTCGTCGCGTGTGTCCTCGTCGCAGGTCAGCGCGGCGCGGCCTTCCTGCATCGGTCCGGTGACGGCGACATCTTCGTTGCCCAAACCCATCCGGCGCAGGCGCTGCCCGGCGGAATTGTCGGTTGCCATGATCTTGCGGAACCGGCGCAGGATGCCGCGGCTCATGTCCGGCAGCCAGCGGAACCGGGCTTCTTCCAGTGCGGCGGTTTCGGCGTCGACAAGATAAAGGGGCACGTTGCGGCGGGCGGTCATTTCGATCATTGCCGGGCGCAGATGGCCGCCGCTCCAGAGGCAGAGGTCGGGTCGCCAATGGGACAGGAACGCGTCGATCGCGGGTACGGATTCTTCCGGGATTTGCTGCCAGAACACATCATCCTTCAGGTGGTCCGGCCGCGGCAGGCCCGGCGCGGTGGTCAGTACGGCATGGAGGTTCGGTCGCAATGGCTTCAGGCGGTGAAACAGCTGCAGGATCGCCGCCGCTTTCGGCAACGAAGACACATGCGCCCAGATCAGTTCCCCTGCGGGTCGTGCGTCGCCAAAGGCGACCGGGTTGCGCGGCGCACGCCGGGCAAGGGCCATGTAGGCCGCGAGGCTGAGGGACCGCGCCATCGCGACCGGGTTACCCGAAATGCCCGCAGCAACGCGGAACCGCCGTACCGGGGCGCGGATGAACGCTTTGCTCTGCGGCTGGGGAAACGGCGGCTGGATGCAGGCGCGGGGTCATGGGGGCTCCTGAATGGGTGCGGATAATCTATGCGGTGGCGCTAAGGGCCGCAAGGCAGCGGTCACCGGTCCGGATTGCCCGTCCCGCCGCGCCTATTCCGGCCAACAGGCAAGCCGGGAGGTGATGTCGCGATGAATCCCGGGGGCGGCGGCGATCACGCCCCTGACCTTGGGATGGAGATTGTTGAACCGCAGCGGCGCACCGCGCTTGTCCGAAACCGCCGCACCGGCTTCGCGCAGGATCAGGTCGCCCGCGGCGATATCCCATTCCCAGCTGTCGCGCAGGGTCAGCATCGCGTCATAGCGGCCTTCGGCCACGAGGCTGAGCCGATAGGCCAGCGACGGCCGGTTGGATTGCCGGACCTCGGGCACCTGCCGGTTCTTCCAGTTGTCCGGCGCCCAGTTCGGTTTCGCTGCCAGTACCGCCGCGCCGGTCAGCTGCTGGCGCGACGAGGCGTGGATCCGCTGACCGTTCAGGAACGCGCCCTGTCCCGCCGCCGCGCTGTAGAGCTTGTCCTTTTCCGGCAGGTACACGACCGCGGCGGTGACGATGCCGTTCTCCGCCACCGCAAGCGACAGCGCCCATGTCGACGACCCCGCGATGAAGCTGCGGGTGCCGTCGAGCGGATCGACGATGAACACGCGCTTGCGGGTCAGCCGCTGTGCGCTGTCTTCGTCTTCCTCCGACAGCCAGCCATAGGCCGGTCGCGCACCGGTCAGCCGGTCGCGCAGAACCGTGTTCACCGCCAGGTCGACCTCGGTCACCGGGCCAAGGTTGCCGGGCTTGTCCCAGGCGCGCGCCGCTGGCCCGTGGAAGCTGCAGGCAACCGCGCCGGCCTCCTTGGCGGCCTCGATCAACAGGTCCAGGTCAGTCGCCGGCAAGGGTCATCCCTTCGAGCAGAAGCGCGGGCACGACGCGCGACAGGTAGGTGCGCGCATCGTTCGCCGGCACGATCGTTTTCAGCATGTCGCGCAGATTGCCCGCGATGGTGCATTCGTTCACCGGATACTGGATTTCGCCGTTTTCCACCCAGAACCCGCTGGCGCCGCGCGAATAATCGCCGGTATTGGGGTTGATCGTCGATCCGATCATCGAGGTGACCAGAAGCCCGGTGCCCATGTCGCGCAGCAGGTCTTCGCGGGTCTTGTCGCCCTGGGTCAGCGCCACGTTCCAGGTGGTGGGGGTAGGCGGTGCCGATGTGCCGCGCGCTGCGTTGCCGGTCGACTGCAGCCCCAGCTTGCGCGCGGTGGCCAGATCCAGCGTCCAGCCGTTCAACATGCCGTCACTGACGATGTCTCGCCGCCGCGTTGGCAGGCCCTCGGCATCGAAGGGGCGCGATCCGGTGGCGCGCGGGCGCAGCGGGTCCTCGATCAGATCGATGCCCTTGGGCAGCACCTGTTCGCCCATCGCATTCATCAGCCACGACGACCCGCGCGCGATGGCGGTGCCGTTGATCGCGGCCAGAAGGTGACCGATCAGCGACGCGGCGATGCGTTCGTCGAACAGTACCGGGTAAGCGCCGGTTTTCGGCTTGCGCGGGTTCAGCCGTTCGACGGTGCGCCGCGCGGCTTTTTCGCCGATCTCTTCGGGGCTGCGCAGATCGGATTGGAATATCCGCATGTCGCCGTCATGGTCGCGTTCCATTCCCGTGCCGCTGCCGGCAATGGCAACGCAGCTGGTCGCGCGGTCGGTGCGGGTATAGCCACCGGAAAACCCGTTGGTCGCGGCCAGGTGGATTTGCCGGTGCCCGTAGCCGGCCGAGGCCGATTGTACCTGCGTGACGCCTTCGACCGCCAAGGCGGCGGCTTCGGCGCGGCGGGCGTCCTGCTGTAGCATTTCCGGGTCGGGTTCCGGCGCGGGGTCGGCCATTTCCAGTGCATCGATATCCCAGTCGCGGGCCAGCTGATCGGGATCTGCCAGTCCGATATAGGGATCCTCGGGCGCCTCCTTGGCCATCGCCACCGCGCGTTCGGCCATCGCCGCCAGCGTTTCGGGGCGGGTGTCGGAAGACGATACGTTCGCCTGGCGCTGACCGATCAGAACGCGCAGCCCGATATCGGTGCCCTCGGCCCTGTCCGCCTGTTCAAGCCGGCCCTCGCGCACGTCGATCGACAGCGACGTTCCGGCAACCGCGATCGCGTCGGCGGCATCGGCCCCGGCCTTGCGGGCCGCGTCAAGAAGAGCATGGGTCAGGTGTTCAAGCGTCTGTGTCATTGGCCTTCGCTGCATTGATGAGGTTCAAGGGAGGTAATCCCGCGCAAGGTCCGGTGCAAGTTCCGGGTGCAAAAAGGGCCGCGGGCAATCGCCCGCAGCCCGGTATCGTGGTGTTTTGCCGGATTACTTCAGCCGTTGACCGTTGGCCAGGACATGGCCCTCTTCGTTGACCTCGATCGTCGAGGCCAAGCTGTCGGGCCCATCGCCCGGCACCGCGAACATTCCGATCATCATGCGGGTCCCGTTGGCCTGGTCTTCGGGGATGAAACCCATTGCAACCAACGTGTCCAGCAAGGCGTTGCCGCCGGTCAGGGCGAGATTCAGCGCACCTTCCGGGCGCGGCATGCCGTCGAAGGAAACCAGATCGCTGTTGTCGAAGGTAAAGGCACCAGCCCCTGTCAGTTCTGCCCCGGCTGCCCGCACCGTCAGCCCGTTGATCGTCAGTTCGTGCAATTCGCCCGGCACGTCGTCATCCAATTCCTCCGGGTTGAAGATATCGGCCAGGACCCTGACCTTGCCGGTCACGTCGAAGGCGATCGTCGCCGGATCGTGTGAGAGCTGACCAGCCGGATCGAACATGCCCCAGATCATGTCGGGCACCGCGAAACCGCCCAGCGTCACGGCGAAGCGGAAATCCTGCGGCTGATCCGTTCTGGCAACCGGCAGTTTGAAGTCGAAACCGGTTTCTTCCATCGTCAGTTCGACGGGGAACGGTAGGTCGGGCACCACCATGTTCAGCTGCGTATCCATCGCGCTGACGGAATAGGCGATTTCGTCGGCGTTCATCGTGAATGCGAAGTTTCCGGACCCGGTGGAGCTGTTGCCGCTCATGTTGTCGCTTCTGCTGGTCACGGCGAATTCGGTCTGCGCGCCACTATGCGAAAGGTTGCCGTCAACGGAGAACCCGGCCGCCATCACGGCCGCCATGTCTTCGTAATTCGCATTGTCCGGGACCGAGGCAGTGCTGGCAGAGGTCAGTCCATTGACCTGCCCCTTGACCATCACGTGTTCGTCGTCCCTGTCGGGATTGGTCACGTCGACGGTATAGAACAGGTTTTCGG
>JAWVXM010000111.1:0-8193 GCA_033723255.1 Thalassovita sp. | reverse complement strand
GTTTCCCGCCTACACACTTTCCAGGCGTGCGCCTTCGACCACTCGGCCACCTCTCCGTAGGCGCCCTCATAGCGTCACAGGCGGGGGAATTGCAAGCCCGGATGCGCAGGGTTTCTTGCCGTTGTATCCGTTTTCTTCATGTCTCATATTCGGCACAGACAGTTTGCACCCGAACAAGGCCCGAGACATGAGCAAAAGCCCCCGCCACCCCACGCGCCCGCGCCAGACTCCGATCACGGAACAGCGCCCGGCGCGGCTGGACCGGGTACAGACGGCTGCGCTGCTGATCATCGCCTTCGCCGTGGTGCTGTTCCTGCTGGTGCAGGCAAGGTTCCTGCTGATTTCGCTTGCCACCGCGATCGTGCTGTTTTCGCTGACCAGCGATGCGATCAACTTCATCGCCCGGCAGAAGATCGGGCCGATCCGCATTCCCAACCTGATCGCCTCGCTCACCGCGCTGGTTCTTATCTCGGCGGCCTTGCTGACGACGACTTCGGTGATCCTCGGCCAGATCAACACGGTTCTGACCACGACCCTGTCCTATGCCGAAAGCGCGCCACGCGCCGTTGCGGCGATGTTCACCTGGCTGGGCGAGGACGTCGAACAGGCCGTACTCAATTCGGTCAGCTCGATCGATGTGTCGTCCTACCTGCGCACTGGGGCCAGCCAGGCCGGCAACCTGATGTCGGCCACGGTTCTGGTGATCCTGTTCGTTGGCTTCCTGTTCGCCGAACGAATCTGGTTTTCCACCAAGCTGATGAATTTCTTCGGTGACGAGGCGCAGGCCGAACGGGTCAGCCAGGTGATGGCAACGATCATCCACCGGGTGAACTACTATCTCTTGGTCAAGACCCTTGTCAGCGTGGTGACCGGCGCCATGGTCTTTGCCATCGCCAAACTGTTCAGGCTGGATCTCGCGGCGGCGCTTGGCATCCTGACCTTCGTTCTGAACTATATCCCCAATATCGGATCGATCGTGGCCACCGTCCTGGTGGCCCTGGTCACCTATGTGCAGACCGGTCTGCCGGCACCGACGGCGGCGATCTTCGTCGTGGTGGGGGTTATCCAGTTCGTCAACGGCAGCGTGATCGACCCGATGCTGATGGGCCGCGCGCTGCGGCTCAGCTCCTTCGGGATCATCATCAACCTTGCCTTCTGGGGCGCGGTCTGGGGCGTGCCGGGGATGTTCCTGTCGGTGCCGATCATGGTGGCGATGATGATCATCTGCAGCCAGGTGCCCGAGCTGCGTCCGATCGCAATCCTGCTGTCACGCCAGGGGTTGCCGGAAGAACAGGCCGGCAACCTGTCTAAAAGCGAAGAACCCGGGGCGTAACAAACGCCCCCCCTTTCATCGCCGCCCTCAACCGTTCAGCAGCACCGACACCCGGCGGTTCTGCCGGCCTTTCTTTTCGATCTTGCCCAGAACCAGCGCGCCGATTTCACCGGTCCGCGCCACATGGGTGCCGCCGCAGGGCTGCAGGTCGATCTGGTCATCGCCCTGCCCGATCCGTACCAGACGCACCTTGCCCTGCCCCATCGGCGGCATCACCGACATGGTTTTCACCAGCCCCGGATTGGCGCGCAACTCGTCATCGGTGATCCAGTCCTCGGTCACCGGCAGGTCCCGGTCGACAAGCGCGTTCAGCGCCGCCGCGATCCCGTCGCGATCTTCCGGCGCTTCGGGCATGTCGAAATCCAGCCGCCCCTTTTCGGCGCTGATGCTGCCGCCGGAGACCGGGAAAGGCAGCACCACGGAAAGCAGGTGCAGCGCGGTATGCACCCGCATGTGACGATGCCGGCGATCCCAGTCCAGATCCTGTTTCACCTCGGTGCCCAGGGCGGGCATGGCGCCGGGTTCGGCCGGCACCAGCACGATATCGTCGCCGTCGCCCTTGACCGTCGTGGCGATTTCCAGGCTGCCGCCGGGCCAGCTGATCCGGCCGCTGTCACCCGGTTGCCCGCCCCCCTTGGCATAGAAGATCGTCTGGTCCAGCACGATTCCGCCTTCCGGCGTATGGGCCGTAACGACGCCTTTGGCGGAACGCAGATAGGCGTCTTCGCGGAACAGGGGGCGGGTCATGCATCTTCTCCTTTGTCGTCGTCTTCGGAGCGCGCATCGCGCAGCACCTCGGGATTGCGCAGCCAGATGTCGCGTTGGGCGAAGGGAATTTCGATTCCTTCCTCGGCGAAACGGCGAGCGATTTCATGGTTCAGGTCGGATGTCACCGACATGCTCCAGTTCACGTCGCGCAGGATCGCGCGTATTTCGAAATTCAGCGAATCCGCACCGAATTCGCGGAACAGGATCGACGGCTCGGGATTGGCCAGGATCATCGGGTGGGCCTGGGCTATTTCGCGCAGGATCGCCTCAACCCGTTTCGTGTCGGTGCCATAGGCAACGCCCACCAGCACGATGATCCGGCCCACGGTATTGCCACGGGTGTAATTGGTCACCGTGCCGCTGACCAGATCCGCATTCGGAATGATCACGTCGGTACGATCGAAGGTTTCGATCCGGGTCGAGCGCACCGAGATGTCGCGCACATATCCCATCTGACCACCGACCTCGATCCAGTCGCCTTCGGAGACCGGCCGTTCGATCAGCAAGATGATACCGGACACGAAATTCGAAACGATGTTCTGCAGGCCGAAACCGATGCCGACCGACAGGGCACCGGCAACGATGGCGATTGAGCTCAGATCGATCCCTGCCCCGGTGATCGCGATCAGGGCCGCGATGGTGACACCGAGATAGCCGGTCCCCGCCACGATGGCGTTCTGCCCGCCCGCATCGATCCGGGTCTTGGGCAGAACGGTACTGCGCAGCGCCCCCTGCAGGATCCGGGTCAGCACGTAGCCGATCGTAAAGATCAGCGCGAAGGTCAGGAAGTCCACGGGCGATATCCGGGTGCCGCCAAGCCGGACCCCTTCCAGGAAACGGTTCCACAGCTCGGTCAGGTCGGTGATCCGCGCACCCCAGACCAGCGCCAGAACCGGCAAAGCGGCGACCATCAGCAACAACCCGATCAGCACGGGTATCAAGGCTTCGCCGCGCGGCGCTTCGCTTTGGGTGATTAGCAAGTACAGGTCTTCCACGAAATTCTGCAGCACCAGGACCAACCCGAGGATCCCGATGCTCAGTACCGTCGGGTAAAGCAGTGCCTCGGCCGCGTTGCGATAACCGATTGCCGCCAAGACCGGGCCGACCACGGCGATCACGCCCGCGATCTGCGCCAGGACCCGCCCAACGCGCATTCGGTAGGTCACCGGTTCGGCCGACTCGGCGGAAGCTGGCACAAGGCGGCTGCTCAGGAACCGCGCAAGACGCAACAGGGCCAAGCCGGCCAGGACGATGAACGGGAAGCCGAGCACGGCCGCTGTTTCATCGGAAATGCCGATAACATCGCCGAACAGACCTACCGCGAAGCCGATCACCAGAAGCAGGGCCAGCAATTTGCATTGGCGACGGCCCGTCGGCTTGAATTCTTCGGGGATATCGAACGGGGCACGGATCGGAAGCACTGGGAACAGCCGGTCGCCCAGCCATCCGGCCATCAACAGGATCCCCCCCCAATAGGGGATCGGTTTCACAACCTGTTCGCCCCGTATCCCGGCAAACCCAGTCTGCAGAAGCGCCGCGACCACCAGCGTGAGCCCTGCCAATGGCAGGGCCACGTTTCCAAGCGACAGTACGAACCCCCAGACATCTGCCCCGCGCAGCGGTTTCCTGAGAAGCCGTTTCTGGCTGCGCCCAACCCATGCCCGCCCCCGCAGCAACAGGGCCAGCCCGATCAGAAGCATCGGAGCGATGAAAAGGAGCTTCTGACGGAATTCGAAACGCCGCAATTCGTTATCCCAGTTGCTGCGCAGTTCCGTTCCCAGCACGATCAGTCCTTCGCGCGTTTCGGAAAGGGCGGTATTCCAGATCAGCGGATTGAGCGGCGACGGACCCAGGGCAACCAGCGCATCAGTCTGGCGTTCGCGGATGATTTCGTCGATTTCGCTTATCACCCCGTTGGCCCGGGAATGGGCTTCTGCGGCAGTCAGAACCGGCGCTTGCAACCGTGCCAGTTCCGCGGTCAGATCTGCCCGCCGGGCTGCGATTTCGGCACTTTCCGCCCCGTCTTGCGGCGCGGGGCCAAGCACCTCGAGCTGATTTTGCAGTGTGGTGATGCGGTGGACATTCGCATCCTGCGCGGTCAGGAAATTTTCGCGCCAGACCACGATCTCGGCCCGCAGCTCTTCCAATGCGCGATCAGAAGCCTTGCCGGCTTCCACCGCCGCCTCGGCCCGTTGCGCGGTCCGTTCCCAGGCAGCGTAATCCGGTGTGTTGGTGGTTGCCTCCGGTGCAACCTGCTGTGCCGACGCGGCGGCGGACAGCGTGAGGCTGATCGCCAGCCACAGCGCCCAGACCCATCGCTTCAGACCGCCGCGCATCATGATCTTACGGCGTCTCGAAGACCGACGGCGGGGTCGGCAACTCACGGATCAGCCATTCGGGTTGCGGAAGGCCCTTTTCGGCCAGGAATTCCGGATTGAAAAGCTTCGACTGGTAGCGGCTGCCGAAATCGCACAACACCGTGACGATGGTATGGCCCGGGCCCATTTCCCTGGCCATGCGCATCGCACCCGCGATATTGACCGCGGTCGATCCGCCCATGCACAGGCCTTCTTCTTCCAGCAGCCGGAAGACCACGGGCAACGCTTCGTCGTCGGGGATCTGATAGCAGTAATCGGGTGTGAACCCTTCCAGGTTGGCCGTGATCCGCCCCTGCCCGATCCCTTCGGTGATCGAGCTTCCTTCGGATTGGAATTCGCCGGTGGTGTAGTAGCTGTAAAGCGCAGCCCCCATCGGATCGGCCAGACCGATCTTCACGCCCTTGGGCTGCAGCGCCATGCCGACGCCCGCAAGGGTGCCGCCCGAACCGACCGCGCAGATGAACCCGTCCAGCTTGCCGCCGGTCTGTTCCCAGATTTCCGGGCCCGTGGTTTCGATATGGGCCTGACGGTTGGCGACGTTGTCGAACTGATTGGCCCAGATCACGCCGTTCGGTTCAGTCTTGGCCAATTCCTTGGCCAAGCGTTCAGAATAACGCACGTAGTTGTTCGGGTTGCGATACGGCGCCGCCGGCACTTCGACCAACTGCGCCCCGGCCAGGCGGATCATGTCCTTCTTTTCCTGGCTCTGGGTTTCAGGGATCACGATGACCGTCTTGAATCCCATCGACGCCCCCACCAGAGCCAGCCCGATCCCGGTATTGCCTGCGGTACCTTCAACGATGGTACCGCCCGGTTTCAGCAGCCCCTTGGCGATTGCGTCACGGATGATGAACAATGCCGCACGGTCCTTGACCGACTGGCCGGGATTGAGGAACTCCGCCTTGCCATAGATTTCACAGCCGGTTTCCTCGCTTGCCCGCTTCAGGCGGATCAGCGGCGTGTTTCCTACGGCCTCGGCCAGGTCATGTGCAATGCGCATGTCATCAATTTCCTTGTCTTACCCGATATGGTTTAGGCCCGCACGCGGCGGACCTCAAGCATTGGCGCGCAACCGATCACGATTCCGTGCAAGCCAGACCAAAGCCAAGGCCATCGGCGTCACACGCAATTGCCCCGCGTCCAGCATTTCCATCGCGTTGTCGAAAGACAGGATATGCCCGCGGATATCTTCCTGTTCGGTATCGACCCCGGCGACGCCCGCGACCTGATCAGGCAGATCGGCAAGCCCCAGATATATATGGAAATATTCGCTCATGCAGCCCGGCGAAGGATAGCCGCGATGGATCAGTTCCAACGCCTGCAGTTCAAGCCCCGCCTCTTCCCGCGCTTCGCGCCGGGCGCAGTCTTCGGGCGTTTCGCCCGGATCGACACGTCCGGCAATCGGTTCAAGCTGCCACGGACAGTGATCGCCGCGCACCCAGGGTCCCATGCGAAACTGCTCCAACAAAAGCACGCGATCACGCCGCGCGTCATAGGGCAGGACAAGTGCGGCATCGGGCGACACGAAGGCCGCGCGCAACACCTCTTCGCTCATCTCGCCATTGAACTTGCGGAATTGCAGCCGCTGTTCTTCCACCGCGAAATACCGCGCATAGGGGCGCTGACGGGAATGCCCGATCACGGCGGTTTCATCCAACCCGGACGGAGGTTTTTCCGGTGACTCGTCACGGGCAAAGACCCAGCTGGCGGCGCGGGCGTGGATCATCGGGTAGATTTGGCCGACTTCTTCCGGCGTCTTCTGCCCGAAATCGCTCATCACCTCTTCCGCCGCGCGGCAATTTATCCGGCCCCACTTCGCGGCCCAACCGGCCAGGTCAAACGGATCCCCCGGCTCATAGCTGTTTTCCGGTGGCCACCAGAACAGCGCCTGCCGCGATCCGTTTTCGGTTTCGATTTCCACGCTGACCGAGGTCAGGCCATAGCCGAAGACCCCTTCATAAAAATCCAGCCGGGCGATATCCGCCTTGCTCAACCCCTGCAGCAATTGCCCCTTGGCCACGCCATCCGGATCGGGGAAAATCATCGGGAAAGCCTGCCCCGCGACAAGCCGGACACGGTATCCCGGTACTTGTGCTTCAATGCGATTCAGCCCCTTTGACGCGCGCCCCAAAACTGTTTCAAGCAAGGGCGGATGGCGCAGCGTACCATAGACGAAAACGTCGGTCATGCAGGTAAAGTCCTGGAAATTTCAGTATCAACGCCAGAAGCTATTGACCAGTTCGGCGATGACCGCAACCACGACTCCGCCCACCAGAAGCGTCACGATCACGCCGGGGTCGAGAAGCACCGCACCATATTCGGCGCCGATCCGGAATATGTCTTCGATCCCGTCAAGCAACCCCGAGTAACGCTTGCGGATCGACAGTTGTATCATTTCGTAAAACGCGTGCGAAAACAGGCCGATACAGACCAACATGACAATGGCGGTGACGCCATTGCTGATCGCAAGGAACAGCCCCGCGCCCGCCTTTTGCCCGATGGCGCGCCATCCGATGATCAACGCAAGCGCGGCGTTGACGTAATTGAACCATCCGAAAGCGGTCGTATCCGGCATCAAGTCACGGATCATGTCGGACACGAACCACGCCAGCGCGGCCAGCAGCACCCCGGCAACCAGTTTTGCGGCGGTAGGCATTCTCACCGTACCGGCCTTTGCAGGGTAATCTGTGTCACGTCGCAATTGCCATGATGGAACGCACCTGCACAAGCCGTCAGATAGAAATTCCACATCCGCCGAAACCGGTCATCGAAACCGTGCGCGGCAACCTCATCCCAGCGGGCGTTGAACCTTTCGTGCCATCGACGCAGCGTCTGGCTGTAACTTTCACCGAATTCGAAAGATCCGGTTTCATGCAGCCCCGCTTTCGCGATCTCGCGCCGCATCGCCGAGGGGCTGGGCAGCATGCCCCCCGGGAAGATGTATTTCTGGATGAAATCCACGCCCTTTCTATATGCTTCGAAACGCTTTTCCTGCAGCGTAATGATCTGAAGCGTGGCGCTTTTCCCCGGTTTCAGACAGTCGCGCAGCTTGTTGAAATAAACCGGCCAGTATTTTTCACCGACCGCTTCGAACATCTCGATACTGGCGATGCCATCATACTGACCGATTTCATCCCGGTAATCCTGCATCTTGAACGTCACTCGATCCGAAAGGCCCGCCTTTTCAATGCGTTCCTTCGCATACCTCAACTGCTCCTCGGAAATCGTCAGGCCAGTCACATGCAAACCGCGTTCCCGGGCAGCATATTCGGCGAACCCACCCCAGCCACACCCGATTTCCAAAACGTGATCCCCCGGCTTTGCGCCCATACGATCCACCAGGGAGGCGTATTTCGCGGTCTGCGCCGCTTCCAGACTTTCCTGTGCGGATGTGAATAGGGCGCTGGAATACGTCATCGTGTCATCCAGCCAGAGCGAATAGAAATCGTTGCCCAGATCATAATGATAGCTGATGTTCTTCCGGGCCTGTTTGCGGCTGTTCGAATTCATCCAGTGGCGCATCCGTTCATAGGCACGCACAAGGAACATGCCGGGGAAGCCTTCGTAAACTTCGTCATTGCCGGCATGCATCAAATCCAGGAAGGCCTGCAGATCGGGCGTGTCCCACCAGCCCTCGAGATAGGCATCGCAAAACCCAAGGTCGCCTTCCCGTATCAGTCGTGCAATAGTATATTCATTCCTGATCCGAAGCTC
>JAWVXM010000110.1:0-8381 GCA_033723255.1 Thalassovita sp. | reverse complement strand
CGAGCTGATCGAACTGGGCGATGCGCAGGTCAACAGCCGCGCCTACTGTTCGTCCTTCAACTTCAAGGGCGGCGACCAGCAGAAGAAGCTGAACCTGCTGTCGGGCGGCGAACGCAACCGGGTGCACATGGCGCGCCTGCTGAAGGAAGGCGGCAACGTGTTGCTGCTCGACGAACCGACCAACGACCTTGACGTCGAAACCCTGCGCGCGCTGGAAGACGCCCTGGTCGATTTCGCCGGCTGCGCCGTGGTCATTTCGCACGACCGTTTCTTCCTCGACCGGATCTGTACCCATATCCTCGCCTTCGAGGGCGACGCCCATGTCGAATGGTTCGAAGGCAACTTCGAGGAATACGAGGAAGACAAGAAACGCCGGCTCGGCCCGGATGCGCTGGAACCCAAGCGGCTCAAGTACAAGAAGTTCACGCGGTGATCACAAGGCGGCCTCCGGGCCGCCTTTCTTTTTGGTCCATCGCTATCCGGGTAGACAGCGACCGAACCGAGGGGGGGAAGCGAAGCGCCCGCGTTTTGCCGGAGGCAAACCTCCGGTTTGACGGGGGCGGTTCGGGCGCTGCCAAATCGAAGATTTGGCTAATCTGATCGTAAGGTAGGCCCAACCCCCACCCGGGCTTGACCACGCCCCCCGCGCTGCCATTCTGGGCCACACCAAGATGCCCGGAGGTCCCGTTGCCCATCCTCAGCTTCACCGTCAACTGCCCCGATGCCGAAACCGCCGCCGACATCGCCGATGACCTGCTGGTGCGCCGGCTTGTCGCCTGCGCCGATATCCTGCCGCCGGTGGAGTCGCATTACCGCTGGGAAGACGAAATCGAATATGGCGAAGAAATCCCGCTGGTGCTGAAGACCCGCCCCGATCTGGAAGCGCCGGTCGAAGCCGCCATCCAGCAGTTGCACCCCTATGACACGCCGCAGATCCTGCGCCATGCCGAAACCGCCAACGGTGATTTCAAAGCCTGGGTGATCGCGCAAACCACGCCCTAGCGTGGCCCGCCTCCGGCTTATCCGAACAGGTCCTTGAGCCAGTTGCCCCTGCTGTAGCAATGCGCCACCAGCGTCATTTCCGTTTTGGCAGGGTATGACGGCAGGGAGAGTTCGGCGTCGACGAAGCGCGGCGCGAATTCGATCCGCACCCGGTTGCGCTCGGTGGTTCTCAGCCTTGCGATCCCGTTGCGGAAAGGGGCGTATTTGCCGGTGTTGAGGTCACGCACGACGAAGCTCTGTTCCTGCAGCTTGCAGCGGTTGTCGAGTTGGACCTTGGCCTGAATCTGCTGTGGCGACGGGTTCAGCAGGTCGCCGATTTCATGGCGAAAGATGATGGCGGCGACCAGGCAGGCAAACGCCGCCCCCCAGCCAAATATTGCCCGGTCTGCATTCATCGGAACCCTTCTCCCGAGGTCGCGGTTAATCGTACAAGCACTGGAATTCCATACAGTTGAAAGACTGCTAGTGATAAAAACGGCGGGCCGGAATTAAATTTAAGAGATTTCCTGCAACCTTTTCTGCAATCGGAAATTGGGCCGCAGCCGGGGCAACGCGGGGCGCGAAAACGCCTTGTTCGTCCGCCTGTCTCGGCGGGTATGCCGGCAACATCCCAGCCGGGCCTCAGTCCTGGTTGAACAGATCCATGATCCAGTTTCCCCTGGCGTAACATGATGCGGTAACGGTCATTTTCTTGCGGGCAGGATAGGTGCGCAGCGTTATTTCCGCATCGACAAAGCGTGGCGCAAAGGTGATCTGCAGGCGGTTGCGCTCGACTGTCCGCAATCTCGCGATCCCGTGGTGGAAATACGCGTAGCGCCCGGTTTTCAGATCCCGCACGATGAAATGGTATTCTTTCAGCCCGCAGCGGTTCTCCAGGCGGATCTCGGCCCGGATCGGACGCGGCGACAAGGTGAATGCATCCCCGATTTGGTGGCGTAGCAGGAAAAGGCCGGTCACTGCGGCAACAAGGGTCAGTCCCCAACCCGTGCCAGGTTGAGACAGATTCATGGGTACCCTTTTCCCAGGGTTCGGTCCGATAGCAGAGACACAGGTATTTCGCGTAGTTGGGGTGTATTAGGCAGTCGATAAAAGAAACGGCACGCGGTGGCTGTATTTTACGCGATAGTCGAAAACTTCTGCACTATCTCAACCTGACCTGTGTCAAAGTCCGCACCCCGAAGCTGTGGCACCGTATGGCTGCCTAGAAGGAGGAAACGTGATGTATGAAAATATCCTGGTCCCGGTGTCGTTCGAAGAAAACCGGGACTCGATTGGCGCGCTGGAAATCGCCGAGGCGATCCGCACGGAAAACGGCAAGATCACCCTGCTGCACGTGATGGAGGAAGTGCCCGGTTACGCGCTGACCTATATCCCGCCCAATTTCCATGACAGCGCGCAGGAATCGATCGCCGAAGAGCTGGCCAAGATTGCGGGCGATATCAAGAATGCCGAGATACGCGTCATCGACGGGCATTCGGGGCGCACCATCGTCGAATATGCCGCGGAAAACGACGTCGACTGCATCGTGATCGCGTCGCACCGCCCCGGCATGCAGAACCTTCTGCTGGGCAGCACCGCCACCCAGGTCGTGCGCCACGCCAAATGCGCGGTCCATGTGCTGCGCTGAGCCTTCGCGCAGACGCAAAGGAAGGCCTGTCCGTGCGGCGGGCCTTTTTTGCGCCGGAAAGATTCGGCAGGATGCCCGCCTGAATGGCGGCGCGCTGCCCTCCGTTCCGCCCTATCGCGGAAACGCCCCTTCCGGTTCGGCACAGGAATAGGGCGTGCCGTCGGGCAACTGGCACAGATGTTCGAAATACTCCGGCGGGACCAGCTGGTAACGGGGCAGGGCCTTGCTTTCTTCCAGCCGCGCCAGGTAGTCGCTGCAGATGCTAAGGTAATAATTCTCGACCCGCTCGGGATCGCGGTACCACTGGTCGAAGGCGGCGCTGGCCGCACTCCCGGGCGTTTCGCCCGTCTCCATCGCCTCTTCGAACCGCACCGCGATGTCGCGGGCCGAGGGCCAGTCCTCGATCGCCTGCCATGGCCCTTCTTCCCCCTGCCGGCGCAGCCACCACGCCCCCAGCAGCATCACCGCCGAGGCATCGGCCTCCAGCGCCAGCGTCGCCCGTGCGGTTTCCTGCATCGACAGGTCCGGCGACGGGCAGACCGAGGTGGCAAGCTGATCGAGATGCCGCAATTCATGCAGCGCGATCACCAGCAGCAGGTCGTCGGCAAGCCGCGCATTCAGCACGATCCGCCCGCCATCGGCCTCCATGTATCCGTGTTCTTCCAGCAGGTATTGCGACAGGCAGATATCGGGCGCCCGGTCGCGCAGGGCCTCCCCAAGCGAGGGCAGTTCATCCAGAACCGGCGCCAGCCGGTCCAGCAGGCCCTGCACCCGCAACTGCGCGGCGCTGCCTGGCGTCGCGCCCGCGGCAAGGCAGTCTTCGGGCAAGGCGATCCCCGGCTGCGCCGATGCCGCCGCGCCGAAGCTGGACAACACCAGACCTGCACACCCGATGAACCGTTTCATGCGGTCAGAATGCCGCCGGAACCCGTTTCGGGCAAGGGGGCAAGGGCCAAAGCGCCCCAGACATCACGCGCCCCATTGACCAATCCGCATTTCCACCGCATATCGCCTGCATGACTGATCTCGATCATATCCGCAATTTCTCCATCGTGGCCCATATCGACCACGGCAAATCCACATTGGCCGACCGGCTGATCCAGTCCACCAACACGGTGGCGGATCGGGACATGAAGGAACAATTGCTCGACAGCATGGATATCGAACGCGAACGCGGCATCACGATCAAGGCCAACACGGTGCGGATCGATTACACGGCGAAGAACGGGGAAACCTATGTTCTGAACCTGATCGACACCCCCGGCCATGTCGATTTCGCCTATGAGGTTTCCCGCTCGATGCGCGCGGTCGAAGGCTCGCTTCTGGTCGTCGATTCGACGCAGGGCGTCGAGGCGCAGACGCTCGCCAATGTCTACCAGGCGATCGAGGCGGATCACGAAATCGTCCCCGTGCTGAACAAGATCGACCTGCCGGCCTCCGACTGCGACCGCGTCGCCGAACAGATCGAGGACGTGATCGGCATCGATGCCAGCGAGGCGATCCAGGTCTCGGCCAAGTCCGGCATCGGGATCGAGGACACGCTGGAAGCCATCGTTCACCGTCTGCCCGCGCCCAAGGGCGACCGCGACGCGCCGCTCAAAGCGATGCTGGTGGACAGCTGGTACGACGCCTATCTCGGCGTGGTCGTTCTGGTCCGCATCATGGACGGGGTGCTGAAGAAGGGTCAGCGCATCCGCATGATGCAGACCAATGCCGTCTACCCGGTCGACCGGATCGGCGTGTTCCGCCCCGCCATGACCACGGTCGACGAACTTGGCCCCGGCGAAATCGGCTTCATCACCGCCTCGATCAAGCAGGTGCGTGACACGCGCGTCGGCGATACCATCACGCATGAGAAAAAGGGCGCCGAAACCCCGCTGCCGGGCTTCAAACCCTCGGTCCCGGTGGTGTTCTGCGGCCTCTTCCCCGTCGACAGCGCGGAATTCGAAGACCTGCGCGACGCGATTGAGAAACTGGCGCTGAACGACGCCTCTTTCAGCTATGAGATGGAAACCTCCGCCGCGCTCGGCTTCGGCTTTCGCTGCGGCTTCCTCGGGCTGCTGCATCTCGAGGTGATCCGCGACCGGATCGAACGCGAATACGATATCGAACTGATCACCACCGCGCCGTCGGTGATCTACAATATCTTCATGAAAGACGGCTCGATGGTCGAGCTGCACAACCCCGCCGACATGCCCGACCCCTCGACCATCGACCATATCGAGGAACCGCGCATCAAGGCCACCATCATGGTGCCCGACGAATATCTCGGCGACGTTCTGAAACTGTGCCAGGACCGCCGCGGCATCCAGATGGACCTGACCTATGCCGGCACCCGCGCGATGGTGGTTTACGACCTGCCGCTGAACGAGGTGGTGTTCGATTTCTACGACCGGCTGAAATCGGTGACCAAGGGCTATGCGTCCTTCGATTACCAGATGACGGGCTACCGCACCGACAACCTGGTGAAGATGCAGATCCTGGTGAATGACGAACCGGTCGATGCGCTGTCCACCATGGTCCATCGCGACCGGGCCGAGCTGCGCGGCCGCGCCATGTGCGAGAAGCTGAAGGACCTGATCCCGCGCCACATGTTCAAGATCCCGATCCAGGCGGCCATCGGCGGCCGGGTGGTGGCGCGCGAAACCATTTCGGCAATGCGCAAGGACGTGACCGCAAAGTGCTATGGCGGCGACGCCACCCGCAAGCGCAAGCTCTTGGACAAGCAGAAGGCCGGCAAGAAGCGGATGCGCCAGTTCGGCAAGGTCGAGATCCCGCAGGAAGCGTTTATCTCGGCGCTAAAGATGGACGATTGAGGAAAAGCCCGCCGCATGGCGGGCTTTTTGTTTCTAAGAACGTATCTTTGGACACCCCAGCCAAATCTTCGATTTGGCAGCGCCCGACCCGCCCCATGGGCGGGCGCTTCACGCCCACCCCGGGTCGGGCGCTAGCCATTCGGGAAAAATTGCGGATTATTCTTGAGGCGACTAGCAAGCCGCAGCAAGCCGTAGGGTGGGGTTTCACCCCACCATGTTCCCACGACGATGGTGCGGTGAAACCGCACCCTACATCGTCAAATCCATCGATGCTGAAAACCGCGCATCCCGATGCACCGAGGAAAACGGCCACTCCTCGGGCCGCGTCACCAATCCATGTTTCACCGGGTTCATCCAGCAATATCGCAGATGCGTCCGGAAATCGGCCTCATCCCGGATGTGGTGTTCCCAAAACCGGCGTTGCCATATCCCGGCGTCGCCTTTGCGCAACTTCGATGGCGACCGTAGGGGGGCCACCCCACCACGCCCGGGGTTCCATCCCCAAGAATGGTGGGTTGAAAACCCACCCTACCGCTGTCCCGAACGGCGCGCGTAAACCGAGCTTTGATCGCGCCCCACCGCGTTCCGTAATTCCGGTCCCCGGCGGGCATCTGCCAAATACAATGCAGGTGATCTGGCAATACGAACCAAGCCTCGATACCGAATGGCCTTTCAGAGCGGGTTTTCTGCACCGCTTCACGCAGAAAGCCAATCTCGCGCACAAGAAGATCACCGCCGCGACTCGCCAAGTTGACCGTGAAGAACACGGTCGCGCCGATGGCATGGGGGCGAAGATAGGCGGACATGCTGTCACCTTGAACCGTTCTGGTTAAACCTAAACTGACGCGGTTAGGCTAAGCTCCGGGCCCACAACCTCACCACTCCCGCTCCCAATCCCACGGCAGGTGCAGGTCCGTCCCCGGCTCGCGCGCCTTGATCGCCTTCCAGCGCTTGTAGAGCCGCGCCAGCCTTTCGCGTTCCTCGGCCAGGCTCCTTCCCTCCCACCGTTCCAGCAATTCGCATTGCAGCATCGGCACCACGGCGCAGGTCGCCTTGCCGTGCTTGGTGATCCAGACCCGCCCTTCCTGGTATTCCACCCATCCGGTCAGCTTGGTGGCGTCGCGGCGGAATTCGGTGACGGGGATGATGCGGTAGGGGGCAAGCCGGGCCATGCGCGATCCTTTCGGTGCCCAGCATCGCGCGGGCCGGTTAATGCCGCCCTGACGGCCCGCGCGGGCGCGGTCCGGGACCCGTCGGGGCTTATGTATCGTTTGCCGCTGCAAATGCCGCAAATGGGTGAAAAAACATGCGGCGTCGCGGCGGTGCAGCAAAATTGATGCAGATCAAAGTCGTCATTTCAGGAGGCGCGTAAAAGTTCCGAATTCAGACAGGGTTAGGGACGATGTTCCGTCTTGGATTCATTTTGCATATTTTTATCGGTTCCATTCTGTCCGGCACGGCGGTCTTCGTGGCGCTCGCCGCTGGCTACAGCTCGACGGGGGCGGTTATTGTCGCGGCGATGACTGGATATTTTACCGCGGTTCCAGTGACTTACCTAGTCTCAAAGGCGCTGAGCAACGACTGAAGGAATACCCGCCAAAAACGGGTTATTGGCGGCGACGGTTCAAAGGGAGGGGTCCCCGACGGGCCGTCGCCGCCGCATTTTCTTGACGCTGTCCGCTTAGTTCAGGAAAGCCCGCACGGCCGCTTCGAATTCGCGCGGCTTCTCGGCATGCAGCCAGTGCCCCGCGCCGGGGATCTTGGCGAATTTCGCGTTCGGAAAATAGGCTTTGATAACAGGTCGATAGTCGCGTTTGACATAATCGGATTCCGCCCCCGACAGGAACAGGGTCGGCCCGTCGAAATGCCCCTCGATCCGCGGAAAGCTCAGGATCTTGTCCATGTTCTTTTCCAAAGCGTCGAGGTTCAGCCGCCAGCGTTTTCCAGGCACGTCCAGCGATTGCGTGAAGAAGGTCGGCAATACCGGGTCGTCCACGATTTCGCGCAGCTGCGCCTCGGCGTCGGAGCGTTTTTCGACGCGCGACAGATCCACCGCCTTCATCGCCTTGATATACTGGATCTGCGAATGCCCATAGCCGACCGGCGCGATGTCGGCCACGATCAAGCGATTGACAAGGCTTGGATATTTCAGCGCCAGCACCATCGCCGCCTTGCCGCCCATCGAATGGCCCAGCACATCCATCGGCGCGCCGTTGGCCTCGATCACCTGCGCCAAGTCATCGGCCATGTCTTCATAACCATGACTGTCCTGCCAAGGGCTGAAGCCGTGGTTGCGCTGGTCCACCGCGATCACCCGCCGCGTATCGGACAGCCGTTTTGCGATCACGCCCCAGTTGCGCCCCGACCCGTAAAGGCCGTGCACGATCAGAAGCGAATTCTGGCCGGTAATTTCGCCGTGGACAATCTGGTTCAGCATGGGGTCTAAATAGAGCAGGGGATAGAAATAGGCCAGAACACATTGCCACCGGGGGGATGCGGTGTTCAACACAATCGAATTCGAACGCAAGCAGGCGGAACTGAAGCGGCTGCTGGAAAACAAGTTTGGTGTCTCTTCGGGCGATCTGATCAGCCGAATGCGCAAGGTCGGGCGCCGGGCGCCCAAGCGGGCGCATGTCGCGGCGCGGGTGATTTCCGAGGCGCATGTCCATGCGGGGCACCCGAAGCTGCGCCGGTTCATCGACGAGGCGGCGGTCGACCACGCTTTCATCACCCTGCGCGGGTATCTGAAATCCGTCGACGTGGCGGACCGGCGCAAGGGGATGGTGTTGGACGTTCTTGGCGCGCTGTCTTTCAACCTGATGCTGGCAATGGCGCTGCTGATGGCCTTCCTGCGCTGGCGCGGCTGGGTGTGAAACCCGACGCCTGAAATGAAAACGCCGCCGCCGGGATGCCCCGCGGCGGCGTCCTGTTTCGGT
>JAWVXM010000109.1:0-8393 GCA_033723255.1 Thalassovita sp. | reverse complement strand
TCGGGATGGCGTTCGAGAGGCATGTCGGCAATCGGCGCACCGTCACTTTCCCGGCGCAGATCGTTCAGCAGGAACCGGCCATAGCCTTCCGATCGCGGCGTCGACATGAAACGGGCCGGGATCAGCTGGTCGGTATCGACATTTTCCAACGGCAGCGCGACGGCAAGCCCGGTATGTTTGCTCCAGCCGGCCATCATGAACGTCCTTTCAAAAGCGGCCGGACGTCGCTCAGCGTGCCGGTGACGGCGGCGGCGGCGACCATGGCCGGACTCATCAGATGCGTGCGTGCGCCCCGTCCCTGACGGCCACGGAAATTCCGGTTTGTCGACGACGCGCAGCGTTTGCCCGGATCGACCAGGTCTTGATTCATCCCGACGCACATCGAACAGCCGGAATCGACCCAATCCAGTCCGGCTTCGGTGAAAATGCGATCCAGCCCTTCCTGTTCGGCTTGCTGCTTTACCAGCATGGAACCCGGCGAAACCATGCCCGGCACCTTCGCCTTGCGCCCTTTCAGGACCGCCGCGGCAAGACGCAGATCCTCGATCCGGCCATTGGTGCAGGACCCGATGAAGACCTGGTCGACCGGCGTGCCCGCGATCGGGCGCCCCGGCTGCAGCCCCATGTAATCCAGCGAGTTCTGCGCCCGGGCGGCCTTGTCCGCAGGCAGGCTGCCCGGCTCGGGGATGTTCCCGGTGATCGGCAGCGCCTCTTCCGGGCTGGTCCCCCAGGTGACGGTAGGCGCGATTTCCGATCCGTCGATGACCTCTTCGCGATCGAAGAGCGCACCTTCGTCGCTGGGAAGCGTCACCCAATATTCAACCGCTCGGTCCCATTCGGCCCCGGCAGGAGCAAAGGGGCGTCCCTTGACATAGGCGAAGGTGGTTTCGTCCGGCGCGATCATCCCCATCCGGCCACCGCCTTCGATCGACAGGTTGCACAGTGTCATGCGCGCTTCCATCGACAGGGTCCGGATCACAGGCCCTGCGTATTCAATGGCGTAACCGCTGGCCCCGTCCGCGCCGAGCCGGGAAATCCAGTTGAGCGCGATATCCTTGGCAGATACCGCCAGCCCGAGTTTCCCGGTCACAGTGATCCGCATGGTCTTGGGCCGCATCTGCCACACCGTCTGGGTGGCAAGGACATGGGCCACCTCGGTCGCGCCGATGCCGAAGGCCAGCGCGCCGAATGCCCCGTGAGTGGAGGTATGGCTGTCGCCGCAGTTGATGGTGAGGCCCGGCATGGTGATCCCCTGTTCCGGCCCGATGACGTGAACGATCCCCTGGCGGGGATCGTTCAGCCCGAAGATACGGATTCCGTGAGTGGCAGCATTCCGTTCGAGCGTTTCGATCATCCGCTGCACATCCCCATGCGCAGCAGACAGATCGCGGTTCCGCGTGGGCGCATAGTGGTCCACGACGGCAAAAGTCAGATCCGGTTCAGCGACTGGCAGGCCGCGCGCGGCGATCTTGGCGAACGCATGGTGAGACCCCTCGTGCACGAGGTGGCGATCGACCCAAAGCAGCGTTGATCCATCCGCCTCGTCTAGGATCCTGTGCTGATCCCAAAGCTTGTCGAACAACGTCCGGGGGGTCATAGCGCGCTTTCCTCCAGGTTCGGAGTGGCGATAACGGGCTCCCAGTGGCGGCTGTCTTCGTCGCCAACCCGGGTCATCGACATTTCCAGCCGGAACAGGTCGGGCCGGTAGAGCGCCGAAAGATATTCCACGCCGCGCCCTTCGGTGTCACGCACGACACGGCGCAGGGACAACAGCGCGGAACCGACCGACACGCCAAGCGCATCGGCCACATCGGGCGACGCCAAGGCGGCCGAAACGGACTGATGCGCATCGGCCACCTGCACGCCGGAGCGCTCGAGAAGACGGAACAAAGGCGTGGTCGCCAGATCGGCCTCTGTGTAGTTCGCGGCGATCTCCTCGGGGACATAGGTCGTCAGGTGGGAAAACGGCTCCCCGTCGATCAGGCGAATGCGCACCGCCGTCTGCACCCGCGCGCCATCGGCGAGGTTCATCGCCTCGAAAACGCCTTGTGGGGCGTCGCCATAGGCAAAGGACAAAAGCCGTGCCGTCGTGCGTTGCCCCATGTCGACCAGTTGCGGCATCAGCGTGGCGAAATCCACGCGCATTCCGCTCTGTCCGCTTTCGGGGCAGCGCACGGTCGTGCCCGACCCCGCGCGCCGTTCGATCAACCCGTCGGCATTCAACGCATCAAGCGCCCGGCGGATCGTCACACGACTGACGCCGAACTGTTCGGCCATCCGCTGTTCGCCCGGCAGAGTACTTCCCGGACGGTAGGCACCAGAGGACATTTCGTCCCTGAGTAGTAGATAAACCCTGCGCGCCTTGCCACCTTCTGGCAAACTGGATTGACCGTGTAACACGTCCCGCCCCTCGGATTTGCGGTTGGAATCGACATAGACGGTAGCAGGTGGCGTTTCAAAATCAACAAATCAATCTCATTAATAGCCACTTTTTTGTACTATGCAGAATACCCTACCTGTATTATCAAAGATACAACTAACAAACAGGGGGATAGCATGCCGATAATCGAGACGCATGTTCTTAAAGGCTATTCCGACGAGGTGAAAACGCGCCTGGGGCGCGCCCTGACCGACGCGGTGCGCCTGGTTTTGCCAGCCTCGCCCGACGCGGTGACGGTGATGTTCCACGAAATGAACGAAACCGATTACATGCGAGGCGGCGAACACAAGAAGCCCGCCACGCCCCTGCCCGATCCCTGCCAGGTGATCCGCGATTATCTGGGCGCAATGGAGGCGCGGGATCTGGACAAGGCGCAGGCGATTCTGGGCGAAGGTTTCGTGATGAATTTCCCCGGCGCGCAGGGCATGACCACGCTGCAGCAGCTCATCGACTGGTCGAAGCCGCGCTACAAGTTCGTGAAAAAGACCTATGAAAGATTCGAGGCGCTGCAATCGGGCGACGCCACGGTGGTTTACTCCGTCGGCACGCTTTACGGCGAATGGCCCGACGGCACGCCCTTCGAGGGCATCCGCTATATTGACCGATTCGAACTGACCGGCGGCAAGATCACCCGTCAGGACGTCTGGAACGACATCGCAGAAGTGAGGACACAGGGATGAGCGAAATCGACCCTATTACCCTGGCCGTCCTGTCCGGCCGGATGGAACAGATCGCCGATGAAATGGACGCCACGCTGTTCCGCGCGGCCTTCAACCCGATCATCGCCGAGGCGCATGACGCCAGTCACGGCCTGTATCACGCCGCCAGTGGCGACACGCTGGTTCAGGGCAAATCGGGCCTGCCGATCTTTGTCGGCGTGATGTCTTTCGCCGTGAAGGCGGTGATCGACAAGGCGGCGGCCGATGGCGACCTTGCCGATGGCGACATCTTCATCTTCAACGACGCCCATATCGGCGGGACACACCTGTCCGATATGCGGCTGGTGCGGCCCTATTTCCGCGACGGCGAATTGTTCTGCTATCTCGCATCGGTCGGCCACTGGCACGATCTGGGCGGCGCGGTGCCGGGCAACTACAACCCGGCGGCCACCGATGCCTTCGCCGAAGCCTTCATCCTGCCGCCTGTGCGGCTGGCCCGCGCCGGCGTGGTCAACCAGGACATCATCGACATCCTGATGCGCAACACCCGCCTGCCGCAATCGGCGCAGGGCGACCTGAACGGTCAGCTGGGCGCGCTGGATCTCGGCGTGAAGCGGATGGACGAATTGCTGGACGAATACGGCGCCGAAACGGTCAAGGCGGCGCTGGACGCTCTCGGCGGCCGGGCCGAAACGCTGATGCGCTCCGAATTGAACGCCCTGCCCGACGGCCGCTGGGAAGCGGTGGATTTCCTGGACAATGACGGTGTCACCGATGAACCGCTGCCGATCAAGGTGGCGCTGGAAATCAAGGGTGACCGGATGGTGCTGGATTTCGAAGGTACCGCGCCGCGTTGTGCCGGTCCCGTGAACATTGCTTATCCCACCGCCGTCGCTACCGCCTATGTGGCGATCAAGCATATCTTCCCCGCCCTGCCCGCCAATGCCGGCGTGATGCGCCCGATCGACGTGAAGATCCCCGAAGGGTCGCTTCTGTCGGCGGAATTCCCCGCGCCCGTGGGCGGCTATACCGAAACCATCCTGCGGATGATCGACGTGATCTTTTCCGCGATGGCACAGGCCGCCCCCGACATGGTGGTGGGCAACGCCTATGGCACGATCAACGCCCTGTCGATCGCCGGCCGGCGCAAGAACGGCCAGCCCTGGGTGATGTTCTCGTTCTACGGCGGCGGCCACGGCGGCACGCCGGAAGGCGACGGTCTGAACCACGGCAACGCGCCCATTTCCACCGCCACCATCCCGCCGATGGAAATTCTCGAATCCGCCTATCCGGTGATGTTCCGGCAATGGGCCCTGCGCCCCGACAGCGCGGGCGCTGGCGCGCAGCGCGGCGGCTTGGGGGCTGTCTATGAAATCGAGGTGCTGGAAGAAAACGGTGCCGAGGCCTTCCTGTTCGGCGAACGCGGCCGCTTCGCGCCGCAGGGCGTGGCGGGCGGCGAAGCGTCGGTCACCAACCATTTCAGTTACCAGCAGGATGACGGCTGGCACGAACCGCCGATGGCATCGAAAATGCGCGGCATCAGCCTGAAACAGGGTCAGGCGGTGCGTCTGGAAACCCCGGGCGGCGGCGGCTACGGCCCGTCCGAGGGCCGCGATCCGGCCAAGGTGGCGCGTGACGTCGCCCTGGGCTTCCTGAGCCCGGAAAAAGCAACCGAACTCTACGGCGCCGCATGGAAAGAGGTGAAGGCATGAGCAATGTAATGATCGGCGTCGATGTCGGCGGCACCTTCACCGATGTTTTCGTGATGGATGAAACCACCGGCGAGGCACGCGTCGCCAAGGTGCCCACCACCCGCCCCGACCAGTCGGGCGGGTTCCTCGACGGGATCGGCAAGCAGGTCAGCGACCTGTCCACCGTCGCCGTCGTGGTGCACGGCACCACCGCAGGCACCAACGCCCTGCTGGAACGCAAGGGCGCGCGGATCGGGGTGATCACCACCGAGGGACTGCGCGACGTGTTGGAAATGCGCCGCCGCGACCGGCCGCAGACCTGGGGCCTGCGCGGCAATTTCGATCCCGTCGTTCCACGCGACCTGCGGCTGGAAGTGCCCGAACGTACGCTGGCGGATGGCACCATCCGCAAGCCCGTGGATATCGACGCGGTAAAGGCCGCCGCACAGCAATTGCTGGATGAGGGCTGCCTGGCCGTGGCGATCCTCTTCGCCAACGCCTATGCCAACCCGGAAAACGAAACCAAGGCCGTCGAAGCCGTGCGCGCCATGTGGCCCAACCCGCATGTGTCGGCCTCGTCGGAAATTCTGCCGGAAATCCGCGAATACGAACGGTTTTCCACCACCGCTTTGAACGCCTATCTGCAGCCCGAAGTGTCCGGTTACCTGAACCGGCTTGAAAACGCGCTGACCGAGGGCGGGTTCGACGGCGAATTCATGATCGTGCAGTCCAATGGCGGCGTGATGGCGGTGGATACCGCCTGCCGCCTGCCGGTGCGCACCGCCCTGTCCGGGCCTGCCGCCGGGGTGATCGCCGCCGGTTACATCGCGCAGACGGCCGGGTATCCGGACGTGATCACCGGCGATATGGGCGGCACAAGCTTCGACGTGTCGCTGATCGCGGACGGACAATCGATCCTGTCGCCGCAGACCTCGATCGATTTCGGTATGGTCGTGCGTACGCCGATGATCGAAATCACCACCATCGGCGCCGGTGGCGGGTCCATCGCCTGGGTTGACAAGGGCGGATTGCTGAACATCGGGCCGGAAAGCGCAGGCTCCACCCCCGGTCCCGTCGCCTATGGTCAGGGCAACACCCGCCCCACCGTGACCGACGCCAACGTCGTGCTGGGCCGGATCGATCCGGACAATCCCATCGGCGGCAAGCTGAAGCGGCTTGATGTCGAAGCGGCGGGCCGTGCCATCGACGAACATGTGGGCAAGCCGCTGGGGCTGAGCACCGTGGAAGCCGCCGAGGCCATCCTGACCGTGGCCAATTCCCGCATGGCCGGTGCTATCCGGCTGGTGTCGATTGAACGCGGTTTCGACCCCAAAAAATTCGCCTTCATGCCCTTCGGCGGCGGCGGCGCGCTTCATACCGGCGCGATGCTGGACGATGTGGGGCTTGGCCGGGCCATCGTACCGCGCTACCCGGGCGTCACCAGCGCCATGGGCTGCGTCATTGCCGACATGCGGCAGGATTTCGTGCAGACGATCAACGCCTTCGTCGACCAGATCGACGAAGAAGCGCTGGCCGGATACCTGCAGGATCACGTCGACCGGGGCCACGCGATGCTGGATGCCGCGCGCAGCAGCTTCGAGGCGCGCGAGGTGATCGTGGAACTCGACATGGCCTATCTGGGTCAGACCCACACCGTCGCCGTGCCCGTTGCCGTCACCATCGACGGCGGCAAAGTCACCCCGCCAACCCGCGCCGAGATCGCTTCGGCCTTCGACGACGCCTACCGTGCCACCTACGGGCGGCTCTTGGACAAGGGTGTGCGGCGGGTGATGAACCTGCGCACCGCCGTTGTCGGCCGACGCCCGAAATTCGACCTCGAAACGCTGGCCCCGGAAGGCGGCAGCGTTGAGGCTGCGCGCAAAGGCACCCGCCAGGTGCATTTCGGAAGTAAGTGGTACGAAACGACGATCTATGATCGTCTGGCGCTGCCCGTTGGCGCAGTTGTCGACGGCCCCGCAATCCTGGAACAGCCCGACACGACCGTGTTGGTGGATCCAGGCCTGCGCGCCACGGTCGACAAGTTCGGCAACACCATCATCGCACCTCTGGAGGCCGACTGAGATGGGGAAGATAGATCGAATTGAGCCGAAGAAAACGGCGCTGCTGACCATCGATTTGCAGAACGATTTCCTGCACCCTAAAGGCGCCTATGGTCGTGCCGGTCAAGGGGCGGAGGCGATCACCGCCCTGCCTGACCGGATCGTGCCACTACGCGACACGCTGCGCGCACAGGGCGGCATCTATATCAGCGCCCAGTTCACGCTGGTCCCGGGACCGGGGGGGGAACCTCTGATCGCGCCGCATCTGAAGCAGCTGCGCCCGTTCCTCGGCAAGGGTGACTTCGCCCCGGGTGAATTCGGGCACCAGCTGGTCGATGAGCTGCAACCGGCGGATTACACGGTGGAAAAGGTCGCCTATTCGGCCTTCTACCAGACCCGGCTGGAATATATCCTGCGCGCGCTGGATATCGATCTGTTGCTGATCGGTGGCATCGTCACCAATGGCGGGGTCGCCAGCACCCTGCGCGACGCGCATCTGCGCAATTTCGATACCGTCCTGCTGACCGACGGCTGCGCCGCCTTCAAGCAGGATGTGCATGACGCAACGCTGATCTCGCTCGGATCGCTTGGCGCGCAAATGACCTGCGCCGAAACCACCGCTTTGTTGGAGGCAAACGCATGACCCTGAAGACCCGCCTGCAACAGTCCGAAATCCTTGTCGCACCCGGCGTCTATGACGGGCTGACCGCCGCCTTGGCCGAACAGGCCGGGTTCGAAGCGCTATACCTGTCCGGCGCCGCCGTGGCCTATACCAAGCTGGGCCGCCCTGATATCGGGCTGACCTCGGTGACAGAGATGGCCGACACGATGGCGCTGATCCGCGACCGTGTCGACCTGCCGGTGGTGATCGATGCCGATACCGGTTTCGGCAACGCGCTGAACGCGCAACGCACCATGCGGACTTACGAACGCGCCGGTGCCAACGCGCTGCAGGTCGAGGACCAGACCTATCCCAAGCGCTGCGGCCACCTGTCGGACAAGACCCTGATTTCCAAGTCGGAAATGGAAGGCAAGATCAAGGGCATGGCAGATGCCCGCGCCAGCGAAGACACCCTGATCATCGCGCGCACCGATGCCATCGCCGTGGAAGGGTTCAACGCCGCCGTCGACCGGGCCGAGGCCTATGTCGAAGCGGGCGCCGACGTGCTGTTCATCGAAGCCCCGCGCACCGGCGACGAACTGGCCCGGGTGGCAGACCATTTCCGGGGTCGTATCCCTCTGCTGGCCAACATGGTCGAAGGCGGTGCGACGCCGATCAAATCGGCCACCGACCTTGAAGAACTGGGTTTTGACATCGTGATCTTCCCCGGCGGCATCGTCCGGGCCCTCGCGCGCAGCGCACAGGATTACTATGCCTCGTTGCGCGCCAACGGGTCGAACACGCCGTTCAAGGACCGGATGCACGATTTCGACGGGCTGAACGAAGTCATCGGCACGCCCGAAATGCTCGCCATCGGCGCCGAGCTCGACGGAAAATGAGCCGGGTTTCCCCACCGCCCGAAAGCTTCGACCTTGAGGTCGA
>JAWVXM010000108.1:0-8413 GCA_033723255.1 Thalassovita sp. | reverse complement strand
GAAGCGGATGTCGAAAGCGGTGGCCAGCGCGGCCTCGACCTTCTCGATCTCGTTGCTCGTGAAACCGTGACCGATCAGTGAGGTCGGGTTGATCCCCGGCGCGTTGCCCAGCGTCCCGTGCCCCACCGCATAGGCAATGATTTCTTCGATCTGGCTGCTGCTATAGCCCAGCTTTTCAAGCGCCGCCGGCACCGACCGGTTGATGATCTTGAAATAGCCGCCGCCGGCCAGTTTCTTGAACTTCACCAGCGCGAAATCGGGTTCGATCACAGTGGTGTCGCAATCCATCACCAGCCCGATCGTGCCGGTCGGCGCGATCACCGAAACCTGCGCGTTGCGGTAGCCGTTCTTTTCGCCCAGCTCCAGCGCGTCGTCCCAGGCATCCATCGCCAGCTGCGCCAAGCGCCGATCCGGCACGTTCTTCAGGTCAAGCGGCACCGGCTTCACTTCCAGTCCCTCGTATCCTTCCGACGCGCCATAGGCGGCGTTGCGATGGTTGCGGATCACCCGCAGCATGTGGTCTGCGTTGCGCTCGTAGCCCGCGAAAGTGCCCAGCTCGCCCGCCATTTCCGCGCTGGTGGCGTAGGCCACACCGGTCATGATCGCGGTCAGAGCGGCGCCCATGGCCCGGCCCTCATCGCTGTCATAGCCCAGCCCCATGTTCATCAGCAGGCCGCCGATGTTGGCATAGCCAAGACCGAGGGTGCGGAAATCATAGCTGAGCTGCGCGATTTCCTTCGACGGGAACTGCGCCATGGTGACCGAAATTTCCAGCGTCACGGTCCACAGCCGGGTGGCGTGGATGTAATCCTCGGCCTGGAATTCGCCGTCCTTGAAGAAGGTCAGCAGGTTCATCGACGCCAGGTTACAGGCGGTATCGTCGAGGAACATGTATTCCGAACAGGGGTTCGACCCGCGGATCGGCCCGTCCTCGGGGCAGGTATGCCAGGCGTTGACCGTGTCGTGGAACTGGATCCCCGGGTCGGCACAGGCCCAGGCAGCATGGCCGATATCTTCCCACAGGTCGCGCGCCTTGATGGTCTTGGCAACCGCGCCATCGGTGCGGCGCAGCAATTCCCAGTCGCCGTCATTTTCCACCGCCTTCAGGAAGGCATCGGTGACGCGGACCGAGTTGTTCGAATTCTGCCCCGATACGGATGCGTAGGCCTCAGAGTCCCAGTCGGTGTCGTAGGTCGGGAATTCGATGCTGCCATAACCCTGACGCGCGTAATCCAGCACCCGCTTGATATAGGTTTCCGGGATCGACACTTTCTTGGCGCCGCGGATCGCGGTTTTCAGCGCCGGGTTTTTGTTGGGATCGACCGCGTCTTCACCGCTGCCGTCCCATTCGCGGATCGCACCGAAGATCGCATTCAGCTTTTCCTCGTGGATCTTGGATCCCGCGACGATGCTCGCGACCTTCTGTTCTTCCTTCACCTTCCAGTTGATGAACTCCTCGATATCGGGATGGTCGACATCGCAGATCACCATCTTGGCTGCCCGACGGGTTGTCCCGCCCGATTTGATCGCGCCGGCGGCGCGGTCGCCGATCTTGAGGAAGCCCATCAGGCCAGACGATTTACCGCCGCCCGACAGGGCTTCCCCCTCGGCACGGAGGGAGGAGAAGTTGGTGCCCGTGCCAGAGCCGTATTTGAACAGGCGCGCCTCGCGCACCCACAGGTCCATGATGCCGCCTTCGTTGACCAGGTCATCCGATACGGACTGGATGAAACAGGCATGCGGTTGCGGATGTTCATAGGACGATTTCGATTTCACCAGCTTGCCGGTCTTGTAATCGACATAGTGGTGCCCCTGCCCCGGACCATCGATGCCATAGGCCCAGTGCAGACCGGTGTTGAACCATTGCGGCGAATTCGGTGCGGCCCGCTGGGTCGCCAGCATGAAGCGCATTTCGTCGTAATAGGCGCGGGCGTCTTCCTCGGTCGAGAAATAACCGCCCTTCCAACCCCAATAGGCCCAGGCACCGGCGAGCCGGTCAAACACCTGCTTGGAACTGGTTTCACCGCCCAGTTCCACGTCCTGCGACGCCGGAACCGATCGCCAGAGGAATTCGGGAACGTCCTTTTCCCTGACCTTCTTCAGCTCGGACGGAACCCCGGCTTTGCGAAAATATTTCTGAGCAATGACATCGGATGCGACCTGGCTCCAACGGGCCGGAACCTCAAGTTCTTCGAGCTGAAACACGATGCTGCCATCGGGGTTCCTGATTTCCGACGACGTCGTTACGAACTCAAGATCGGCATAGGCATCTTGGCCGGATTTGGTGAATCTTCTTTCAATTTTCATGTCGCTGCCCCGTATTCAGCTTTTTCGGTTCTCGATATCATTGCATCCGTTGCCGCCCGTTCGGGACCTTGGGGACAACACTTCTCGGATCGCGGCACACATCGCGTCCGCGCTCGTTCGAGAGCCAAAGCTCTAATAAATAGAAACTGTCCCCGCAGCCCGCGCCCACTATATGTTGTGGAGCTTCAGTCGGCCCCCACAATCTGACGTATCGCACCACATATGGTCAACGGCTTTATTTGTGTATTTTTCAAATTTTGATGGTTGACCGATGAAGGTTTCACGCCCCGATTCCGGCGGTTTCCGATTCCCTTCATTGGCTCTGCAGCGCGGCATTCCGCACCTATTGCGCGAAGCTCTCGCGGGAAACGTATAGGAAACAAGGCAAAATTCGAAATGCGGCCAGAAAGGGCCGCAATGCCACAAAATCTTGTTTGCGGCACAATCTTCACACAACATATATGACGGCGTCATGACCCGGTTACATTTCCGGAAAAAGCTGAAAAACGATTCTGGGGACAAAGCTGTGCATCGAAACGCGATCTGATGAGAATCCGGGCAGTATGAAAACGACGCGTTGGCGCCGGTTCTGTATGATGACCGTCCTGCCGCAAACCGAAAGCAACGGCGCCCTGAAACAGACACTATATCTAGTGTCTGACCGACAGGTGCTTATGCTCTCCGAGAGAAATTGGTCGGGGCGGCGAGATTCGAACTCACGACCCCCTGTACCCAAAACAGGTGCGCTACCAGACTGCGCTACGCCCCGAACCGTCGCCGGTCTATCGCGGCGCGACAGGATTGAAAAGTCCTAATCGGCGTTTTCCGCCACGCAGGGCCAAACCGCCCGGTCCGGATCGAAAACGGGATGACGCAACCGCGTACCGGGCCCGATTCCCATCGCATCGGCCAGCCCCCCGTTGATTTCCAGAACGGCCCGGACCTTGCCCTCGCTGGCGATGGCCGAAAGGTCCCCCGGCTGCGCCTCGTGATGGATTTTGGTCACGGTGCCGGTGTCATCGATGAAAAGCATGTCCAGCGGTATCAGCGTGTTCTTCATCCAGAAGGCCACCCGCTGCGGACCGGGATAGACGAACAGCATCCCGGCAGACCGGGGCAGCTTTTCGCGGAACATAAGCCCGCGCGACCGGTCGGCATCATCATCCGCCAATTCGACCGAAAACCGGGCCTGGCCCCAGTCGCCCTTCAACTGAACGGTATCTTCACGGCACGGCGCCGCAGCGGCCTGCACGGCAAGCAGGGTACAGAAAACGGCCAGCATGTCGCGCACCGGCCGCAGCATGGTTCAGTTGCCGTCCTGTTTCAACGCGGTCTCCCAGGCGGACACCTCGGTCGCCATGCGGCCGCGCTTGCCGTCGATCACCCGCAATCCGACCGCTTCGCCGGGCTGAAGATCGGCCAGGCCAGAGCGGCGCAGAACCTCGACATGCACGAACACGTCCTCGCCGCGCCCGAATACATTTGCGAACCCGAACCCCTTGCCCTTGTCGAACCATTTCACGCGCGCCGGCTCCAACGGGGCCGCGCGGATAATTTCTGGATCGATATCTTCGAAATCCGCAAGCGCAGCCGTGCCCGAGCCCGTGGGCGGTTCGATGCCGAACACCTCGGTCGCCTGTATGCCGCGATCCGTTTCCTGAACCACGATTGCTATTTTCGCACCGTCTGCCACCGAGCTCTGCCCGAAATTACGCAAAACATTGGCATGTAGCAGAATATCAGGACCGCCTTCATCGGCGACTACGAATCCGAACCCCTTCACAGGATCGAACCACTTCACTTGACCTGATACCCTGCGGGTGCCGCTAACATCAGTCTTCACAGCTTTGATACCCACATGATCGTCATCCCCACCACTTTCATGAGACAAAGAAGGTCATTGATGCAAGGCAAAAGTTGAATTTTTTTCAAGTGCTTGCATTTCACGTCACGCGAAAATCAGGGGTTTAGCCGGGTCACATCCCAGTTTTTTCCAGCACCTTCGCGGCGCCAGACAAACCTGTCATGGAGCCGGAACGCACCGTCTGCCCAGAACTCAATCTCAACCGGGTCGATTCTGTAACCTCCCCAAAAGGATGGGCGGGCAGGATTCGGACCATGCAGCGCCGTCATTTTGGCGACTTCCGCCATCAATGCGGCCCGCGAACTCAACGGACGGGACTGTTTCGACGCCCAGGCCCCCAGCCGGCTTTTGAGGGAGCGGGACCTGTAATACGCGTCCGCCGACGGCCCTTCTTCCCGGCTGACCGTGCCGCGCACCCTGATCTGGCGACGCAGGCTTTTCCAATGCATCACGAAGGCCGCCTTGCCCGCCTGATCCAGTTCCTGTCCCTTCCGGCTTTCGTAATTGGTGTAGAGGACAAAGGCGTCGTCCTCGATTTCCTTCAGCAGGACCATACGCACATTGGGCATCCCGGCATCATCGACGGTGGACAGGGCAATGGCATTGGGATCATTGACTTCACTTTCTTCCGCTTCCGCCAGCCAGCGCCGCGCGATTTCGAACGGGTCGTCGCCCGCGAAAATGCCTGTTCTGTCGCTCATTTCTGCCCTTCCAGTGCCGCCCAAATGATTGCCCGTCTGCCGTCCCATCGGGTCAAGCGGCACTTGATGCACGACAGACGATCCCCTAAAGGGATTTAACGCAAACATTTGGTCGGAGAATACGCAATGTCAAACCAATTGATGGCGGGAAAACGCGGCGTGATCATGGGACTTGCCAATGACAAGTCGATCGCCTGGGGGATCGCCAAGGCCTGTGCAGACGCGGGGGCCGAAATGGCCTTCACCTATATGGGTGACGCTTTCCGCAAACGGGTCGCCCCCCTGGCCGAACAGCTGGGCGTCGATACTCTGATCGATTGCGACGTGTCCGATCCGGCCTCGATCGACGCCGCCTTCGCCGAAATCGAAGCGAAATGGGGCAAGGTCGATTTCCTGGTCCATGCCATCGGTTTTTCCGACAAGAGCGAACTGCGCGGCCGTTATGTCGAAACCAGCCGCGACAATTTCCTGATGACGATGGATATCTCCTGCTACAGCTTCACCGCCGTCATGCAGCGTGCGGAAAAGCTGATGACCGAGGGCGGCAGCGCCCTGACGCTGACCTATTACGGCGCCGAACAGGTGATGCCGCATTACAATGTGATGGGCGTGGCCAAGGCGGCGCTGGAGGCATCGGTTAAATACCTGGCCGAGGACCTGGGCAAGGACGGGATCCGCGTCAACGCGATTTCCGCCGGACCGATCAAGACGCTGGCCGCCAGCGGCATCGGCGATTTCCGTTATATTCTGAAATGGAACGAACTGAATTCACCGCTGCGCCGTAATGTCACCATCGACGATGTCGGCAAATCGGCGCTCTACCTTCTGTCCGATCTGGGTTCGGGCGTCACCGGGGAAAACCTGCATGTCGACGCCGGCTATCACGTGGTCGGCATGAAGGCCGTCGACGCGCCGGATATCGACGTGGTCACGGGCCGGAAGGATTAACCAATGACCGATACCCGCCTGCCGCACGAAAAGGGCTTCCACATCAGCTGGGACCAGATCCACCGCGACAGCCGGGCGCTGGCGTGGCGGCTGGACGGGCAAGGCCCGGATGACGGCAACTGGCGCGCCATCGTGGCAATCACCCGTGGCGGCATGGCACCCGCGATGATCATCGCGCGGGAGTTGGATATCCGCACCGTCGACACGATCAGCGTGAAATCCTACGACCATCAAGACCAGGGCGAAGCCCAAATCCTGAACCGGCCCGATCCCGAGATGATGGGCGATGGCACCGGCATTCTGATCATCGACGACCTGGTCGACAGCGGCAAAACACTCGAACTGGTGCGCGAAATGTATCCCAAGGCGCATTTCGCCACCGTCTATGCCAAGCCAAAGGGCCGCCCGCAAGTGGACAGCTTCATCACTGAAGTCAGCCAGGACACCTGGATCTTCTTCCCCTGGGACATGGCGCTGCAGTATGTCGAACCGTACCGCGGCACCGACTGAACCACGACCAATTCGACAAGCACGAACCGCCGCCGATCATCCCATTGGCGGCGGTTTCGATTCAGAACAGGGGAATTCTGCGATTGAGCAGCAGCAGCAGCGGCGCCAGGGCGAAATCCAGCGCAAGCGTCAGGGCCGCGAGTTCACCGAAGGACAGATCGACACCGGCGCGCAACGGGATCAGCAGCAGCAGGTGCGAAAAATAGATCGCCGAGGACAGGTCGCGCATCGTTCGCCCTTGCAGTTGCAGCGGAAGAACCTTGGCGAAACGGAGCACCATCGGCGCGACCAGTAGCGAGGAGAATACGATTTCGTAAATCCCTTCCGCTGGCATGAACACGAAATTGAATCCCACTTCGCCGATCAGGGCGGCGATCCCCACCCCCACCAGGCCCCAATCGCGCGTCTTGATTTTCCCTTCGGCAAATCCGGTGCGGCGGATCACCACGCCGATCGCGACGTAAGGGAAGCCCAGGAACAGGAAATTCCGGCTTTCCGCCTCATGCACCCGCCGGTAGGCCAGATGCGCCATGTCATAGGTCATGTTTTCGTAGTATTGCAGTGCGGCGCCGGCGGCGACCAGCAGCACTGCCAGCACGATGAGCCGCCGGTTGCCGATGTTCCGCAGCAGGTGGAAAACCAACCCGCCCCCCAGAAGCGCCGGCAAGAACCACAGATGCGCATAGCCGAAGATTGTGTAGAACCCGAGGCGCAGCAGCGAAAAATCCTCAAAGATCAGGATGATCGGCAGATAGAGCAGCGTCCAGATCAGGTAGAAGCTCAGCACCCTGCGGGCCCAGGGCCAGATGCCATTCCGCGTCTGCGCTTCGAAGAAATAACCGCTCATCACGAAGAAAAACGGCACGATGATCCGCGCAACGCCATTGAGGAAGAAAAAATGCGCGTCGGGGCCGATGATCAGGAAGAAGGAGGAATGCGCCAGCACCACCATACATGCCAGGGCCAGCCGGATGATATCGAGCCCGCCGTTGCGCTGTTTGGATTGTGAAATGGGTGTCGTCGCCGTCGCTAACATATAGTCTTGAATCGGTTTTCCGATTGATCTGCTTCGCTTTTGAACCTGCGCGATAGTTGAATCGCGATCAACCACAAGGCCCCGGTTTGCCACCTGAAATTTCCCTCATAGCGACAAAAATACCCCCATTTTGCGCGAAATCCGACATAGTGCGCGGCCTGTCAAAGCGGCGGCACACGGGCACCACCCCGCATTGCGGCGGCGAACTTGGCGTCGCGGCACATATCCCGCTTGTACGGGCCGCGGCGGCGGCTATCCTCGCCCGAAAACAAAGACAGGGATAACGTCATGATCCGCACGGCACAGACATTCGCATCCCCGGTGGTGCAGGCACATCACTGGCTCGACGGGGTTTCCTTTCCGCCCGACCGGCCCCTGATCGACGTCGCCCAGGCCGCGCCGGTCGATCCGCCGCCCGAGGCGCTGCGCCGGGCGATTGCAGAAGCGGCGCTGAACGATCCGGCGGCGCATCTTTACGGTCCCGTCCTGGGCCTGCCTGAGCTGCGTCAGGAAGTGGCTACGCAGTTTTCGTCGTCCTATGATAGTGATATTTCCGCGTCTCAGGTCTGCATCACCTCGGGCTGCAACCAGGCATTCTGCGCGGCGATGATGACCCTGACCGGACAGGGGGATGAAGTCATCCTTCCAACGCCTTGGTATTTCAATCACAAGATGTGGCTGGACATGACGGGGGTTCGGGCCGTCCCGCTGCCCACAGGGGCCGGGTTGCTGCCCGATCCGGAGCAGGCAAAGACACTGATAACCGACCGCACCCGCGCCATCGTTCTGGTCACGCCGAACAATCCGGGCGGGGTGGAATACCCGGCAGACCTGATCGCCGCCTTCCGCGACATCGCCCGCGACGCCGGGATCGCGCTGGTGGTCGATGAAACCTATCGCGACTTCCACAGCCAGAGCGGCGCACCGCATGACCTGTTCACCGATCCCGACTGGGACGACACGCTGATCCAGCTCTATTCCTTTTCCAAATCCTATCGGCTGACCGGGCACCGGGTCGGTGCAATGATCGCCTCGACCGGCCGGCTG
>JAWVXM010000107.1:0-8437 GCA_033723255.1 Thalassovita sp. | reverse complement strand
TCGCCCAACCAGCCATAGGTCGGCCGCGCGCCCATCAGTTCTTCTTTCAGGATCTCCTCGGCGGCGATGTCGGCCTTGGATACGAAATCGCCCGCGCCCTTCATCGAGACCTGAAGGTTTTCCACCTCGCGGAAGTCCTTCACCAGCGACCGGCCCGCTTTCCGGGCGGCCTTGATCATGATGTTGAGGTTTGCACTGCCTTGCATCGGTCCGGTCCTTCACTGTCCAAGCCGCGCGTATAAGACGCACGGACCTGTTTGCCAAGGGAAAAGGCGTGATTTCGGCGGCGCGACACAGGGGGGCGCTGCCCCCGCCGCCGCAAGCGGCGACTCCCCCGGGATATTTTCAAAAAGAAGAAGGGTTATTGCCGCTGCAGCTTGACCGGTTCGGTACGCGCCAACCGGATGAAATGCGCGACATAGGGGCGGGTGGCATCATCGGACCTGACCGCCGCGTATAGCCGCTTTGTCAGCCCGTTTTCGGTGATCGGCCGGGTGACGTAGTCGGAGCTGTATTTCACCTCGCGCACCACCCAGTCGGGCAGCACCGTGACACCGCGGTTCGACGCCACCAGCAACAGGATCACGGCGGTCAGTTCCACCTGCCGCAGCGCGGCGGGCTCGACGCCGGCCGGGGCCAGCAATTCGCTGAAGATATCAAGGCGGGACCGGTCCATCGGATAGGTGATCAGCGTTTCCCCGGCGAAATCTTCCGCCACCACATAATCCTTCTGCGCCAGCGGATGGGTGCTGGAGGCGACGAAGACCGGCGAATAGTCGAACAGCGGCACGAATTCGATCCCCGGCAGATTCTCCGGGTCGGAGGAGATCACCAGGTCGACCTCTTCCTTCTGCAGTGCCGGCAGCGCGTCGAAAGCAAGCCCCGCGCGGATATCGACATCGACCTCGGGCCACGCCTTGCGGAACTGTTCCAGCACCGGGAACAGCCATTCGAAACAGGCATGGCATTCGATTGCGATATGCAGCCGCCCGGTCTTGCCGCTGAGGATGCCCTTGAACTGTTCCTCAAGCGCCGCGATTTCCGGCAGGATCTTTTCCGCCGCCGCCAACAGCCGCATTCCGGCGGCGGTCAGCTTCATCGGCTTGGAACGGCGCACGAACAGTTCGACACCGGTCTGTTCCTCGAGGTGCTTGATCTGGTGGCTCAGTGCCGACTGGGTGATGTTCAGCTGCGCCGCCGCCCGGGCAAGCCCGCCGGCATCGTGGATCGCCTTGATCGTCCGCAAATGGCGCAGTTCGATATGCATTGTGAACGATCCTCATGTTCACGTTGAATATTATGAAGTTGTCTCACAAACGCTTTTGCGCGACAAGGGGGCCAAGTTGAAAACATGGAATCCCTCGTCATGACTGTGCCCGCCGTATCGTTTGAATTCTTCCCGCCGCAGAACCTCGAGGCGTCTTTCCGCCTGTGGGACACGGTTCAGGGACTGGCGCCGCTGGCGCCGCGTTTCGTATCCGTCACCTATGGCGCAGGCGGCACCACCCGCGACCTGACCCGCGACGCGGTGGCGACGATTCACAAGCATTCGGGGCTGAAAGTGGCTGCGCACTTGACCTGTGTCGATGCCACCCGCGACGAAACCCTGACCATCGCCGACCAGTTCGCCGAGGCCGGCGTGTCCGATATCGTGGCGCTGCGTGGCGATCCGCCGAAGGGCAGCGGCGCCTTCGCCCCCCATGCCGAGGGTTTCGCCAGCTCGATCGAACTGATCGAAGCGCTGGCCACCAAGGACAAGTTCACCATCCGTGTCGGCGCCTATCCCGAAAAGCATCCCGAATCGCCGGATCATTCAGCCGATATCGAATGGCTGAAGCGCAAATTCGACGCCGGTGCGGACGAGGCGCTGACCCAGTTCTTCTTCGAGGCCGAAACCTTTTTCCGGTTCCGCGACGCCTGCGAAAAGGCCGGGATCGACAAGCCGATCATCCCCGGCATCCTGCCGATCGAGAATTTCAAGGGCGCGCGCAACTTCGCCAAGCGCTGCGGCACCTCGGTACCCGACTGGGTGATCGAAGCCTTCGAAACGGCCGAACGCGACGGGCGCCAGGACCTGCTGGCCACCGCGCTGTGCACCGAACTGTGCAGCGAGCTGATCGAGGGCGGAGTCGACAGCCTGCATTTCTACACGCTGAACCGCCCGGAACTGACTCGCGACGTGTGTCACGCCCTGGGCGTCAGTCCCAAGCCGCAGCTTGAGAACGTCGCGTAACTTGGCCCTGCCCGGTCTTGCCCGCCTGCCCCTCCCGGCGTCACTGTAGCGCGCGGGAGGAACAGGCATGGACAAGAGAATTATCGCGACATCCCCGGCGGACCTGCCAAGCCAGGATGAATTGCTGAGCATGTCGGGCTTGGAAGCGATGCAGCGCATTCTGCGCGGCGAAAGTTCCGCCCCGCCGATTTCCGAAGGGCTGAATTACCGCCTGACCGAGGTCGAGGATGGCCGCGTCACCTTCCGCGGCACCCCGGCCTTCGAACACACCAACCCGATGGGCACCGTGCATGGCGGCTGGTACGGCACGCTGCTGGACAGCTGCATGGCCTGCGCGGTGATGACCAAGGTGCCGAAGGGCAGCGTTTACACGACGCTGGAATACAAGATCAACATCCTGCGCCCGATCCCCCTGGGAACCGAGGTCGAAGCCGTCGGCGTCACCCAGCACGCGGGCCGGTCGACCGGGATCGCCAATGGCGAAATCCGCGGAATCGAAGACGGCAAGCTTTACGCCACCGGGTCAACCACCTGCATCATCATGAAACTGCGCTAGGCGCGGACCGGGTGCGACGACGCGCCTGATCGGTATGTCAAACCGGCGCCCCGATCTGCGCCAGCAAACGATAGGTCAGCCCGGCATTGGCTTCCTCGCCCGGCTTCAGCGTCGACAGGGTGCCGTCAAGGATGATGATATGGACAAGCGGTCCGCGCGACGCGCTCACCGGGGAATGGCCCGACCAGAAGCCGGGCTTGATCCAACCGATCAGACGTTTAGCGCACTTCTCCAGCCGCGTGGCTCAAGGTCTCCCAGACTCTCACCGGGGTCACGGGCATGTCGATCCGGCGCACGCCGCGCGCCCAAAGCGCATCCAGCACCGCGTTCATGGTCGAGGCCATCGCGCCGACAGTGCCGGCTTCGCCGCAACCTTTCATTCCCATCGGGTTTGCCGTCGACGGCACCGGTTCGGTTGAAAAGCCGATCATCGGCAGATCGCCGGCCCGCGGCATGGCGTAATCCATGAAGGAACCGGACAGAAGCTGCCCTTCACTATCATATATGACCTGTTCCATCAGAACTTGACCCGCGCCCTGCGCGATCCCGCCGTGAACCTGTCCCTCGGCCAGCAGCGGATTGATCAGGTTTCCGAAGTCGTCGACCACCGTGTATTTGACCAAGTCCACCCCGCCGGTTTCGGGATCGACCTCGACCTCGGCCACATGGGCGCCGTTGGGATAGGACCGCGCCGGCAAGGTCGCCCGCGCCTCGTGCACCAGAAGATCCACCCGCCCATCGGCCCGCGCCATGTCGGCAGCTTCCAGGAAGGTCGGCGTCAGGTTCGACCCGGGCGCCCGGAAAGTGTCTTCGTCGAACCGGACCTCGGCC
Source organism: Thalassovita sp. (assembly GCA_033723255.1). Taxonomy (GTDB): domain Bacteria; phylum Pseudomonadota; class Alphaproteobacteria; order Rhodobacterales; family Rhodobacteraceae; genus Thalassobius. The sequence continues at coordinate 4,817 of JAWVXM010000107.1, read as the reverse complement.
GCGTCGACACCCATCTTGTCGGCCAGGTAAGGCGTGAAGGCCTCGACCATGCTGGCGACCGTTGCCAGCGTCGCGTTGGTCTGCGTGGTGACCGATCGCGATCCGCCGGTACCGCCGCCCTGGGTGATCCGGTCGCTGTCGCCCTGCACCACCGCGATCTGGTCCAGCGGGATCCCGGTCTGGTCGCTGAGGAACTTTGCATAGACGGTTTCGTGCCCCTGCCCGTTCGATTGCGTACCGACATAGATCGTGACGCTGCCATCGGCGTTGAATTCGACCTTCGCGCCTTCGGAAGGATCGCCGAGGATGCTTTCGATATAGTAGCTCAGCCCGATCCCGCGCAACTTGCCCCGCGCCTCGCTCTCGGCGCGGCGGGCGGCGAAACCGGCGAGGTCCGACTTTTCCTCGACCGCGTCCAGCACCCGGATGAAATCGCCCACGTCATAGGTTTCACCGGTCGCGCTCTGATAGGGGAAACTGTCATGGGGGATGAAATTGATCCGGCGCAGGTCCCACGGATCCACCCCCAGTTCGCGCGCCGCCTGGTCCATCATCCGTTCCAGTACGTAAATCGCCTCGGGCCGCCCGGCGCCGCGATAGGCGTCGACCTGGGTAGTGTTGGTATAGAACCCTTCCACGTGCAGATAGGTCGCCTGCACGTCATAGGTTCCCATCAAAACCCGCGCGAACAGGTTGGTCTGAATAATCTGGCCGAAATTGCTGTTATAGGCGCCCAGGTTGCAGCGGCTATCGACGCGATAGCCGATGATCCGGTTATCTTCGTCAAAGGCCAGCGCCGCGTCGCTGATCAGGTCGCGACCGTGATGATCGCTCAGCATCGCGTCCGACCGCTCCCCCATCCAGCGCACCGGCCGGCCCAGCACCATCGCCGCATGCGCGACGCAGAAATATTCCGGGTAAGGCGGGGTTTTCATGCCAAAGCCGCCGCCCACGTCGGGCGTGGTCACGCGGACTTGTTCGTCGACCAGCGACAGCACCTTGGCCAGCTGCCCCTTCATCCCCCACACGCCCTGGCTGCCGAAGGCCAGATGCAAACGCCCGTCCTGCCATTCGGCAAAACATCCGCGCGGTTCCAGCGAATTGACGATGATCCGGCTGTCGGGGACTTCCATCCGCACCACCCGGGCCGCACGGTCAAAGGCCGCCTGGCAGGCCTCTTCATCACCCAGCGACCAGTCGAAGGCCCGGTTGTCGGGCACGTCGTCATGCAAAGCCTCACCGCCCGGCGCCAGATCCATCTTGGCCGGCAGGTCCTCGTAATCCAGCATGATCAGTTCGGCCGCGTCATGCGCCTGATCAAGCGTTTCTGCCACGACCACCGCCACCGGTTCGCCGACATGGCGCAGCTTTTCGCGCGCGAGGATCGGGCGGTAGGGGCTGGCCGCATCCGACCCGTCACTGTTCTTGATGGTGATCCCCCACAGCCCCTCGGTGATGCCGGCCTGCACAAGATCGTCACCGGTCAGCACCATATGCACGCCATCGCTGTCGCGCGCATCCGACACGTCGAGAGACAGGATTTTCGCATGCGCCACCGGAGAACGGAAAACCACGGCCCGCAAGGCGCCCGCGGGCGCGACATCGTCGATATAGCCGCCGTGCCCGGTCAGGAACCGGCTGTCCTCGACCCGTGTGATAGGCTGACTCTTGCCGAATTTTTCCATGACACACCCTTTTCGCATCGTTTAAGGGCGACACTAGCTTCCTTACCCCGGGTGTCCAGCCCCATCACCGCATAACGACGCGACCGTGACCGGTCGTGCGGGGCCATAGCCGTTGAAACGGGTGATCAGTGCCAATGAATAAGCCCCCATGCCGTCGAACAGAACCTAATCGCCTTCTGCCAGATCGTCGGGCAGATCGACCGTGCCGGGCAGCCTGTCCAGGCTGTCGCAGGTCGGACCGAACACGATGCGGAACGATCGGGGGCCGATGCGGCGCGCGCCGTCCGGACCGATGCAGCGGATCCGGTCGGTCGCCTGTATGTCGCGCAACTCGGACAGCGCGCCGTAAAGACCGTCATTGAGAAAGACCGCGCCGTCCGGGCGCAGCGCCTTGACCCGGGCGGCCAGCGTATAGGCATCCGCCACCATCGCGCGCCCCGGTTCGCAGACCAGTTCCGGCACCTGTCCGAAGTCGGTGCGCGCCACGTCCTCGATATGTCGGAAGACGCGTTCCAGATCGGGGGCGGGCCCGGCCCTGTGCGCGGCGAATCCGCCCCCCACGTTCAGCCGCCCGATCGCAACACCCGCCCGGCGCGCCACATCCGCCGCGGCCCGGATATAGCCCCCCCAGGCTTCGGGCGCATCGCATTGTGTGCCGGGATGGAAGGTCAGCGCCGGGCGGAAACCGCGCTCGGCCACCTTGCGCAGCAATTCCACCGCCCGGTCCGGGCCGACCCCGAATTTCGCCCCGAAATCATAGGCCGCCCCCTTCACCGGAAGCGCCAGCCGCACGCTGACTTCCAGATCCGGGCCGAGCGGCGCCAGCTTGTCCAACTCGCCCGGACAATCGACCGAGGCCGAGGCGATGCCGAATGTCGCCGCAGCTGCGACCTCCGCCCGCGACCGGACCGGGTTGTTGTAATGCAGCACCGCATCGGGGCAGGCCGCCCGCACCGCCGCCATTTCCGCAGGCGAGGCGACATCGAAAGCCGTCACCCCCGCTGCCACCAGATTGACCAGAACCGCCTCGTCCGGGTTGGCCTTGACCGCGTAGGTCACCAGCCCGGGAAATCCGTCCAAGAACCGGTGCGCCGTGCGCTGCAGGATGACGGGGCTGAAATACATCACCGCCTCGTCGGGCTGGACACGTTGAAGATGCCGCTCGGGCGACAGCCAATAGGGGTCGGGCCGCATGAAATACCTCGCTGTTTTCCTCCAATATCGCCCCAGCTCCCGTCGATACTGTGCGTAGAACAGACGAAATTGACTCTTTCTTTCGTCACTTTCATAATCAAACCATGCACAATGACGAAACCGATGCCGCCCTTCTGACCCTGCTGTCGGAAAACGCCCGCCTTCCCGTCGCCACGCTGGCACGGCGGCTGGGGCTTGCCCGCACCACCGTGCAGGCGCGGCTGGAGCGGCTGGAAAACAACGGCACCATCGCGGGGTACGGATTGCGGCTGGGCCGACCGGCGCTGCCGCGCCTGCGCGCCACCGCGCTTTTGTCGATCGAACCGCGTTCCGGGCCGGCCGTGCTGGCGCGGCTGAAATCGCTGCCCAACGTCGTACGGGTCCACACCACCAGCGGACGGTTCGACATGATCGCCGAAATCAGCGCCCAGACGACCGAGGAACTGGACGACTCGCTGGACCGCATCGGCGAGGCCAAGGGGGTGAAAAGTTCTGAAAGCCTGATCCAGCTCAGCACCAAGATTGACCGGGGCAACTGAACGCCCGCCCCCACAGCGCAGGCGGCCGCCGAAGTTCCTGAGTATTTACGCCAAGAAGAAGACCGAAAGCGCCCGTGGTTTCTTCTTGGCCGAAATACTCCCGCCGGAGGCACAACTCCGAGGAAGACGCCGCAGGCGGATAACGAGACAAAGATGCGCGCGCCAGAGGCGCGCTCCGCCTGATAACGGCTTTTCCTTCCCGCCCCAATTCGATAGACGGAACCCCAACGATATCTGACGCGGGATCCCGATCATGGCGATGGAAAAGACCTTCAACGCGGCCGAGGCGGAAAGCCGCCTGTACCAGGCCTGGGAAAAGGCCGGCTGCTTCAGCGCTGGCGCGAATGCGAAACCGGGGGCGTCTAGCTTCTGCATCATGATCCCGCCGCCGAACGTCACCGGCGTTCTGCATATGGGGCATGCCTTCAACAACACGCTGCAGGACATCCTGATCCGCTGGAAGCGGATGCAGGGGTTCGACACGCTGTGGCAGCCGGGTCAGGACCATGCGGGCATCGCCACCCAGATGGTGGTGGAACGCGAACTGGCGAAGAACCAGGAACCCTCGCGCGCCGAACTGGGCCGCGAAGCCTTCCTCGAAAAGGTCTGGGAGTGGAAGGCGCAGTCTGGTGGCACCATCATCGAGCAATTGAAGCGCCTTGGCGCTTCCTGCGACTGGTCGCGCAACGCCTTCACCATGTCCGGTGCCGAGGGCGCGCCCAAGGGGGAAGAGGGCAATTTCCACGACGCCGTGATCAAGGTCTTCGTCGAAATGTACCGCAAGGGGCTGATCTATCGGGGCAAGCGGCTGGTCAATTGGGACCCGCATTTCGAAACCGCGATTTCCGATCTCGAGGTCGAGAATGTCGAAGTCAACGGCCATATGTGGCACTTCAAGTATCGCCTCGCCGATGGCGAAACCTACGAATACATCGAGAAGGACGAGGACGGCAAAGTCACCCTGCGCGAAACCCGCGATTACATCTCGATCGCTACGACGCGCCCGGAAACCATGCTGGGCGACGGTGCGGTGGCCGTGCATCCGGGTGACGAACGTTATGCGCCGATCGTGGGCAAGATGGTGCATCTGCCGCTTTGCGACCGCCTGATCCCGATCGTCACCGACGAATACCCCGACCCCGATTTCGGATCGGGCGCGGTGAAGATCACTGGTGCGCATGATTTCAACGACTACCAGGTCGCCAAGCGGGGCAAGCTGCCGATGTACCGGCTGATGGATGTGCGCGGCGCGATGCGCGCCGACGGGCTGCCCTATGAAGACGCGGTCAAGCGCGCCCGCGAGATCGCCGAAGGGTCGGAGACGACCGAGATCGAGGTCGACGCACTGAACCTGGTGCCGGAAAAATACCGCGGCATGGACCGGTTCGAGGCCCGCAAG
>JAWVXM010000106.1:0-8528 GCA_033723255.1 Thalassovita sp. | reverse complement strand
GTATCGGTGATTGCCTAGCGCCGGGCACCATCGCGGCGGCGGTCTATGCCGGTCACCGCTATGCCCGCGAACTGGGCGAACCGGTGGTGGAGGGCGTTCCGTTCCGGCGCGAACTGCCCGCTCTGGCATCGGACTGATCTGCGGCAAGTATCCACGCGATACCGCAAGAAAAAACGCGCCCAGCGGAACCGGGCACAAGCTGGAAAAGCCGGCCCGGCTGATGTGGCGCCTTCGGGGACGAGCATTTTCCAGCCTTCACCGCCATGACAGCGTCACGCTTCCATGATGCGGAAATCTGGCGCGGGATTATGCCGCCAATCGGCAGATATCCCCATTTCGGGGCTTGATCATTCCCGTGCCGAACGGTTGATTGCGTTGACTATGGCGCGGCCATGACTGTCGTGGACTGAACGCGCCTGAATACCATAGCGGATGAGCCAGGGAGGCACAGATGACCGAGACCCCGAAATTGTTCCAGAAATTCCGACTCCGCGGTGTCGAGGCCCTCAATCGCGTGGTCATTTCGCCGATGTGCCAATATTCCGCGCATGAAGGTCATCTGGACGATTGGCACCTGGTCAACCTGGGCCGTTTCGCGATGGGCGGGGCGGGCATCATCTTCACCGAGGCGACGGCGGTTCAGAAAGGCGGGCGGATCACCCATGGCTGTCCCGGCCTGTGGACCGACAGCCAGATCGCTGGGCATGCGCATCTGACCCGGTTCGCGCTGCGCAACGGTTCCATCCCGGCGATCCAGTTGGGCCATGCCGGGCGCAAATCTGGGATGCAGCGCCCGTGGTTCGGCAACGGCCCGCTGGGCGAGGACGATTTCGCCCGTGGCGACATGCCCTGGACGCCCGTCGGCCCGTCGCCCGTGCCGGTCGCGGAAGGTTGGCCGGTGCCGCATCCGCTGTCTGTCGCCGAGATCCAGACCCTGATCGACGATTACGTGGCGGCGACCAAACGGGCGGTCGCGGCGGGCTACAAGCTGATCGAGATCCACGGCGCGCATGGCTATCTGGTGCACAGTTTCCTGTCGCCGATTTCGAACCAGCGGACGGATGAATATGGCGGCGACCTGAAGGGGCGGATGCGCCTTGCGCTGGAGCTTGCCGAGGCCGTGCGCGCGGCGATGCCGGACGATCTGGCGCTGTCCTTCCGCACCTCGGCGGTCGACGGCACGCCCGATGGCTGGCAGCTGGAGGACACGGTGGAACTGGCGCGCGCGCTGAAGGAACGCGGTGTTGACGTGGTCGATTGTTCTTCGGGCGGCATCGCGGGGGCGGCGACCTCGGCCCGTGGCGGCAAGCGGAAGCCGGGTTTCCAGGTGCCTTTCGCCGAACGGGTGCGTCAGGACGCGGAGATTCCGACCATGGCGGTGGGGCTGATCACCCATCCCAAACAGGCCGAGGAAATCCTGCAGCGTGGCCAGGCCGACCTGATCGCGATCGCGCGCGAAGCGCTGGCCAATCCGATGTGGGCGCTGCACGCGGCGCAGGCGTTGGGACACGACACCGATTTTTCGACCTGGCCGGAACAATCCGGCTGGTGGCTGGCGGTGCGGGCCGGGAATTCGGAATTCTACGACCCCGACGCCGCGGAGGCGTGAGCGCCCGGCCGTTCAGGCATCATCGAAGCTGATCGTCTGCAACGGCGCGTGCTGCTGCGCGCCGTAAACATCCGTTTCGCCGACATCGCCCGAGGTAAGCGGACGCTTGATCGTGGCCTTGATGGCATTGGCGGGGGCGAAGGCAACGATGCTCAGCACGTCGTCTTCCAACACGCCATAAAGCCGCGCGATCAGGCCGCGGTTGATCAGGTCGCGGCGCAGCGCCTCGTCATACCAGTGCCTGTCCTTGAAAATCACGTCGAAGGTCAGCTCATAGGGGCCGGCATTCTTGGATCGGATCACGGTCGTGACGTCGGTGATGCGGGTCATGCCGGATCCTCCAGGTTGGACATCTCGAAGGGGAACGGCGCCACCGGATCGTCAAGCCGCAGCAGGTGGTAGAGGCTGAAGCCGTACACCGCGCCCGCGGTGAAATCGGATGGCGAATAGGGAAAAGCGAGGTTGCCGGCGGTGGACATGCGCCCCGGGTAGCCGAAATGCAGCATGGTCGAACGGGCGAAGGAACAGATCGTGTTGGCTCGGTCCTGGCTGTCTGCCACCGCCTCGATCACGATGCCGACCTCGTGGGGCAGATTGTCCCGTTCGGGTTCCAGCGCGCCCATAACGCCATCGCGGCCGTACACCCGGAACAGCAGCTGCGCCCCGCCTTCGGCCATGTCCGGGAAATTGTCCTGCACCCGGGCACGCACCCCGGCGATGATCTCGTCGAGCTGATCGATGAAATCGGGCGCCCGCGCGCCGGCGATCGACACGGTGCGGAACCCGGTCTGCCGGGCGCCTTCGAGTTTTACGAAATAGCCGTCGGAGGGAACGAAGCGGCTGCCGGACACGCGCACGCGGGCCGGGTCCACCTGTTCGAAAGTCGTTTCCGTCAGGTCCAGCACGCCACCGGGCCCCGGCAGGTGGTAGGGATCGGATTTTTCGTAAAGCGTGTGCGCCGCGACCGAGGTCACGGTGCAGATGCGGTCGGGGTTGAGGGTTTCCAGCGTGAAGCCCGTGGCATCCAGCGTCGCCATCATGCAATCCGACCCGCTGCCCGGCAGGGCGGCGATGGCGGCGCATTCCAGGATCTTGCCCATGTGCAGCGACAGCCCGCGCGGGTAACCGCGCAGGATCGGCACCGCGGCGAAAACCGCTGGATCATAGCAGCGCCCGGCCACCACAACGTCGGCCCCGGCTTCCAGCGCGGCGATCAGGGGTTCTTCGCCCATCTGGGCCACGATATGGGTCGAGGCTTCGATATCGTCGCGACACGCCGCCTCGCCCGGGGGCAGGGGGCGCAGGTCGCCGGTGTCGAGCGCAGCCAGCAAGCTGTCCTTGCCGATATCCGACGGAATCACGGCGAGCCGTCCCGTCAGCCCTTCCTCGCGCGCGATTTCGCGGACGATGTCAACGGTCCAGTCCAGGTGCGGCCGTGCCCCCGCGCCGCCGCCGGTGCCGACAAGAACGGGGATGCCGCGCGCCCGCGCCGCGGTCAGCATGATCCGCAGGTCCCGCTTCACCGCCGTCCTGTCGGTGAAGGACACCCCCGCGCCGAGATAGTAGGGGCCGGGGTCGCTTGACCCCGCATCGACCGCGATCACGTCGGGATCACGTTCCATCGCCGCCGCGAAAGAACTTTCGGGAAAGCCGTATCCCAGGATCGCCGTGGTGGACAGGATGCGGATCGGTGGCAGGTCTTCGGCGGGCATTGGCGACTCCTTCTTGGCGGGTGTTTCTAGCACGGTTCCCGGCGCGTTGCAGCTTTTCCGAATGGGGGTGTTGCGGCGATACCCATGGCAGTTCGTCACCTCGGCCTGCTCGACCGGGGCGATGCTGTTGCTTTGCAAAAAAAATGAAATTCGGATGCGCGCGGGCGCGGACAGGTGGTGACCCGAATCGCAATTTTCCCGACCGGGCCGATCTTCTGACCCGGTTGGAAGTGTTGTTCTGCAACTGGCTTTCGCCATAGCTGCCGGATGGTTACGTGCTGAACTGGATCAGCGACGCCGAACTGGATCAGCAACGCCGAACTGGGCCAGGCGTCGGGGTGGTTTATGCCCCGATCACTTCGCGCCGCAGCGTATTGCGTTTTGATGCGGCATGCGCGGCGATCCGTTCCATCGGCGCGAACCATACGTCGCCGGTCTCCAGCGCGCGTTCGATCAGCTTTTCCATCTCGCGCCAGCGCGCCAGACGCCCGGTCAGGAACGGGTGCAGGATCGGCATCCAGAAACCGCCGGCTTCGTGCATCGCATCGAATTCCTCGGCGAATGCGCGGATGCCGTCGGAGGGCGCCCGTACCGGCATCAGATAATCGATTTCGGAGAAATGCGCGAAGGGGGGCCAGTCGTCGGTGCCCCAGTGGCCCGGGATTTCGATCACGCTTCCGCTGGGGCGTTCGACCAGATAGGGCAGGTCATCGGCCATCATCGAGCTGTCATAGAGGAAGTCATGTTCGATCAGCCGGTCGACGATCGCGGGTGTGATCGAATAAACCGGCGCACGGTAACCGCGCGGCTTGCGCCCGGTCATCTTCACATGAACCTCAAGAGCGCGTTCGAACAACTCGGCTTCGTGTTCGTCGGAATGTTCCATCGGGTCTTCGTGCATCCACGAATGGTGCCCGATCTCGTGCCCGTCCTTCAGGATCGCCTCGACCGTTTCGGGATAGTTCTGCATCACCCAGGCCGGCATGAAGAAAGTCTGCGCCAGCCCCCAGCGGCGATAGCTTTCCAGGATCCGCGGAACCGCTACGGTCGGGCCGTAACGCCCCATCGAGATCGGCTGAAGCCGCAGGTCGGCATCGTCGGGGCGCGCGACGCGGATCAGGGAATCAGCGTCGATGTCGAAGGTCACGCAGGCGGCGCAGCGTTTGCCTTCCGGCCAGTCGATCGGGTTCAGAAACATCTTTTCTCCTATCTCGGTGACGGCCGGGTCAGCCTCGGCAAATGGAAAACAGCGCGCTCAGGTCGTGGCGCAGCCGGGTTTCAATATCGTCGCGGGTCATCTCGTCGGAGGAGATGAATTGGATGAAGCGGGCGTTTTGCAGGTGAAACAGCGCCTTGCCCAGGTGGACAGGATCGGTTTCGGCAGGAACCGTGCCCGCAGCCTGCGCCGCTTCGATCCGTTTCACCAGCGTATAGGCCAGTTTCTGGTCGAGCTTCGAATAGGCGGTGCTCAGCCGGGTGCCTGCCTCGGTCGTGACCGCCGCGATCACCTGGCGCCAGATGTCCTTTTCCAGGTTCGCCATCGCATGATCCATGATCACGCGTGCGAATTGCACCACGAGTTCGATCAGGTCGCCCTCTTTATGCGATAATGATTCGTCCAGCCGGCTGATCAGCGCCTCATCGCTGTCGACCACCAGTGCCAGCAGAACGCCGGCCTTGGTGCCGTAATAATTGTGCACGGTGACGCCGGAAACACCTGCCTCCTCGGCGATGTTTTCGATCGTCGTCCTTTCATACCCCTTTTTTTTGAAAAGGGTTTTCGCCGACGATATGATCCTTTTGCGTCGGTCTTCCTTTTGGCGTGCGCGCAGGGTTGTCAAAACGGCCCTCTCCAAATGGGTGCTTTTTTATTCCCGATGCACATTAGCGTAGTAAAATTTTTTATTGAATAAAAATTTTTACAGAATACAGTTTTGTCCATAACGAGACAAAAACGACAATCAGCGAGGTACGACTATGCGTCCAATTCTGAACATCGCCGCAGCGGCGGCCATCGCGGCAGGGGGCAGCGCGGGCGCAGCCTATGCCGATACCGTGAATGTCGGCATCTGCGTGTCCTGGCCCGGCTACGCGATGCTGGAAATCGCCAAGCAGCACGATCTGGTCGGCGGTCATGACCTGAACATCACCATCTTCGAGGATCCGCTGGGCGGTCACGCGGCGCTTGCCGCCGGGCAGCTGGATGTCTACGCCTGCACCGCCGATTATACCCCGCTGACCGTGGATCGCGGCACCGACGTGGTGAATGTGGCCTTCCTCAACCCGTCCTATGGCGTCGACCACGTGATCCTGTCGCCGGGCGTTGAAACCGCCGACCTGCCGGGCAAGAAGGTTGCCGCGCCGCAGGCCTATATCGGGCATCTGCTTATGGGGATCTGGCTCGATTCCGTGGGCATCACGCCGGATCAGGTCGAATGGGTCAACCTGAACGCCGACGAAGCCGTGGGCCCGATGATGTCGGATGACTTGGCCGCCGCCTACATGTACGAGCCGTGGATTTCCACGGTTCTCGAAGCCAAGCCCGGCGCGAAAAGCATCGTGAATACCGCCGATCCGGAGGTTCTGCAGACCGGTATCTTCATGGATGCGCTGTACATGAACAAGAACTTCATCGCCGAGAAACGCGACGTGGCGCTGGACGTTCTGAAGGCCCGCTGGGAAGGCCTGGGCTACTGGAACGCCCATACCGAAGAGGTCAACAAGGATCTTGCCGACTTTCTGCAGTGGCCGGCCGAGGATATCGGTTATGTGATCGGCACCGACGGCAAGAGCTTCGAAGGCGGCATCTACATGTTGGACTTCGATGAATCGGCCCGCATCTGCGGCGTTCTGGACGGCGACGGCCCGTTCGGCATGGCCAATGGATCGATGGCGGACTCGGTTGCTCTGACCAATGATTGGTGGGTCAAGCTGGGCCTGATGGACAAGAAAGTGGATGCAGCAGCCGGTATCGATTGTTCGCTGATGGGCGATCTGGTGAAATCCGGTTATCGTCAGGCCCTGACGGCACATTGATCCTGATCCGGGGCGCGCGTGGGCGTGCCCCGGACAACGACCCTCGGGGGAAAGGGCCCATAGTGGCAACGAACAGATTTTTCGAATTGCGCAAGCCGGTCAGCCGCCGGCAGCGTTTCGTTTCCGCCCTTGGAATATGGGCGGTTTTCTTTGGTGTATGGATCCTGGCCTCGGCCACGGGCATGGTGAATGAGCTGCTTGTTCCCGCGCCGCAAAAGGTCTTTGCCACGGTAGCGGACCTGTTCTGGGCGCGCGGTTTCGCCAGCGACGTCCTGATCTCGATTACCCGCGTGGTGGGCGCCTTTGCTATGGCCTGCGCCGTGGCGGTGCCGCTCGGCGTCATGATGGGGGTCTTCCCGGCGGTCGCGGCGATTTTCGCCCCCTTCGTTTCGGCCTGGCGCTACCTGCCGGCGCCATCCTTCATTCCGATCCTGCTGATGTGGTTCGGCACCGGCGAGGCACCGAAGCTGGCGCTGCTGTTCATCGGGGTCATCTTCTTCCTGATCACCCTGATCATGGACCACACGAAAAACGTCCGCGAGGAACTGGTCGAAACCGCCCTGACGCTGGGCGCGACGCGCTCCACCGTGGTGATGAAGGTCGTCTTTCCCGCCGTTCTGCCCGATATCGTGGTGGCGATGCGGCAGATGCTGGCGATGGCGTGGACCTATCTGGTGATCGCCGAGATCGTCGCCTCGACCACCGGGATCGGCGCGATGATGATGCGCGCCCGGCGCTTCCTTAAGACCGATGAAATCCTGTCGGGCATCATCGTGATCGGCGCGCTTGGCCTGATCTTCGACCTGCTTTTCGCGATGCTGCATCGCTGGGCCTTCCCATATCTGAGGAAAAACTGACATGACCGGGCAAAGCGCGCTGCAAATCCGCAATCTCTCGAAACGGTTCGATCTGGGCCGGGGCAAGAGCGTGCAGGCGGTTCAGGACATCAATTTCGACGTCGAACGGAATTCTATCTGTGTCCTGCTGGGGCCCTCGGGCTGTGGCAAATCCACCATCCTGCGCATGATGGCGGGGCTGGAAACCCCGACCGAAGGCCAGATCGTGATCGGCGGCCGCACCGTCGACGGGCCCGGCCGCGACCGCGGCATGGTGTTTCAGGCCTATACGTCCTTCGACTGGCTATCGGTTCGCAAGAACGTCGAATTCGGCATGAAGGTGAATGGCGTTCCGGCCGATGAACGGCGCGAACGGGCCGCACATTTCATCGATCTGGTCGGGCTGGGCAAATTCGCCGATGTCTATCCGTCGCAATTGTCGGGCGGCATGCGTCAGCGGGTGGCGATCGCCCGGACGCTGGCCAACGATCCCGAGGTCCTGCTGATGGACGAACCCTTCGGGGCGCTGGATGCGGAAACCCGTTGGCTGATGCAGGAACTGATGATCAACGTGGCCGAACAGACCAATACCACGATGGTGATCGTGACCCACGACCTGGAAGAGGCGATTTTCCTTGCCGACAAGATCGTGTTCCTGTCGAGCCACCCGGGCCGTTTGAAAGAGGAAATCGTGCCTGCTTTCAAGCGGGGGCAACGGATCGCGGACAAGGAAGAGGCGGTGAAGCTGGACGGCTATGCCGAGCTGGAATCCCACCTGATGCGGCTGATGCGCGAAGAGGGGCGCGGCGTGGAATGAAGATCGCTTTCGATTTCACCGGCACCAAGGTCCTGATCACCGGGGCCAGCAGCGGCATCGGCTATGGCGTGGCGGAAGGCTTTGCCCGCGCCGGGGCGGAATTGACGATCCTGTCCTCATCCGACGCGATCTTCGACGCGGCGGCGCAATTGCCGGGCGATGTGCGCGCGATCCAGTGCGATATCTCCGACGCGGCGATGGTGACCGAAAAGCTGGCCGATATCGACCGGGTCGACGTTCTGATCAACAATGCCGGGCTGGAACGTCCGACGCCGCTGACCGGGGAAAACCCGCAAGGCAACAAGACCTTCGAACGCATCGTCGGCATCAACATCACCGGCACCCAGAACGTCACCGATACGCTGGTGAAGCGTATTCCCGATGGCGGGCGCATCATCATCACCGCTTCGATTTGGTCGCGCACCGCGGTGCCCGGATTCTCTGCCTATGTCGCCAGCAAGCACGCCAATCTGGGCCTGATGCGGACCTGGGCGCAAGAATTGGGGCCGCGCAGGATC
>JAWVXM010000105.1:0-8594 GCA_033723255.1 Thalassovita sp. | reverse complement strand
GGTCTGGACGCAGCTTTACGGCCAGACCGAGGCGCTGTGCATCATGGCGGTGCTGAGGCCCGAGGATTGTGTGGACGCCGACGGAAACCTGATCCCCGAGCGCTTCGAAACCGTCGGCAGGCCCTCGCCCTTCACGCGGATGGCGATCATGGACGAGAACGGCGCTCTGCTGCCCCCCGGCCAGAAGGGCGAGATCGTCGTGCAATCCGACCTGGTGATGGACGGGTATTACGACAACCCCGAGGCCACCGCCGAAGTCTCCGCCCATGGCTGGCACCATACCGGGGATGTCGGCGCCATGGACGAAGACGGCTTCGTGCGGATCCTCGACCGGACCAAGGATATGATCATCACCGGCGGCCTGAACGTGTTCCCATCGGAGGTGGAAAACCACCTGATGGAACACCCGGATGTCCATGAGGTCGCCGTGATCGGCGTGCCCGACGACAAATGGGGCGAGGCGGTCAAGGCAGTGATCCAGCTCCGCCCCGGCGCGACAACAGATGAGAGCGGTTTCATCCGCTATTGCAAGGCCCATCTGGGCAGCGTGAAATCCCCCAAATCGGTGGATTTCACCGACAGATTCCCGAAAAGCGCGGTCGGCAAGCTGCTCAAGAAAGATCTGCGAGCGCAATACTGGAAGGATGTCGGCCGCCAGATCTGATACCCGTACGCCATCCCACTCACGTCGCGGGCGATTCTGCTGCCGGGTCGCCCGCTTCCGGGTCCAGCCCAACATAGGTACCGAATCCACCCACAGTACACGACGCTGTTCCGGCTGGGGGCAGAAGACACCGTAAGGTGAACTATCTACGTATAGCGGTTTGCAGTCATCCGGAGACATGCTTGCAGACAAGGCGATTTTTTGCCCGGATTGATTGCGACGCGCCTGCAATCATCGTAGTCGTTCCCAGATTGCTCCGCCTTAGGCTCAGGCCCCATTAATCGGCTTGCGGCCCGCTTGGTTGCGTGATTCACGTGTCCCTAAAAAGCGGTGTGCATCATGAACAATCTTTTCTGGCTGAACGACGAGCAGATGGCGCGGCTACGGCCCTACTTTCCGAAGAGCCATGGCAAGCCGCGCGTCGACGGCCGGCGCGTTCTTAGCGGGATAATCTTCATCAATCGCAATGGCTTGCGCTGGTGCGATGCGCCGAAGGAATACAGACCGCCGAAGACGCTCTACAATCGCTGGAAGCGTGGAGCGAGATGGGCGTGTTTGCCCGGATCTTCGAGGGTCTAGCCTCCGAGGCGGCAGACCAGAAGACGATCATGATCGACGCGACCTATTTGAAAGCCCACCGCACGGCCTCCAGCCTGCGCGGTAAAAAGGGGGGCGGACGGCTGATCGTGCGCACCAAGGGCGGCATGAACACCAAGCTCCACGCTGTCACCGACACCAAAGGGCGCCCGATCCGGTTCTTCATGACCGCAGGCCAGGTTGGCGATGACACCGGCGCGGCGGCGCTGCTGGCCGTTCTGCCGAAGGCCGAGTGGCTGCTGGGAGATCGCGGATATGACGCGGACTGGTTCCGCGATGCCCCTAAAGACAAGGGAATAAAGCCCTGCATTCCGGGCCGGAAATCGCGCGGCAAGCCGGTCAAATACGACAAACGCCGCTACAAACGCCGCAATCGTATCGAGATCATGTTCGGCAGGTTGAAGGACTGGCGCCGGGTCGCAACGCGCTACGACAGATGCCCCGAGGTCTTCCTATCGGCGGTCGCTCTCGCCGCAACCGTCATGTTCTGGTGATGAGTCCCCAACCTAGCGTGTGGTCAGGACACAGACCCGATTCCTACCGCCCGGTGGTGCCAGGTTTCGCGTCACGTTGTCTTAGTGACCAGTCTTCCGCTGCTTGCGTTTCGACATCTCTGATCTCCATCTCGTCGAAGATCAGCAGACAACAAATCTGGCTGACGTCAGTGTCCGATTGGGGGGAACCACATCACCTGTTTCACCGGAGCCCTTTGGATTGATACGCCGATTGGCGCTGACCTGCAGGTCAAATTGGAAACTCCAAAGGCAAGGGAGCGTGTTTTGCGTACGGCGCCGGAAGCATAAGTCGCGGGTGTGATGTGGTCTCAGCAACCCGCTTCCGATTTCCTGACAAGCGCCCGGTGGAGCGAATGCGATGTCTCCAACACTTCCGCGGGCACCCGGCCGGGACTCTCATAGCTTCGCATCGGTTTGACGGTTCGCTTGGCGGTGTCGATCACGCCGGGGGCCTCGCTCAGTTCCAGGCGGCGTAGCAACGAAGGCATTTCCGTGTCGCGGGTGAAGGCCTGCATGTCGATCCAGATGATATCGTCGCGGTCCATCAGGTGGCGGTAGGCGCAGTTCCAGTAGCGCAGCCAGTATTCCAGCCGATCCGGTTCCAGATCCCGGGTTTCATCGCACAGGCCGGGAAACAGGATCGGCCGGTGCAGGTCCCCGAATTCGAAATGGCCGATATCGTGCATGTAGCGGCGCGCAAAGGCATCTTCGCCGTGCATCTGTCGAAAGCGCAGGTGCTGCCGCAGCAAGGACTGTGCATGATCCAGCGGCGGGCGCAGCGGTACCACGAAACACGCGTCCGGGAAGTGTTCCCGCAAGGCGCCGAGCCGCGCGATATTGGCGTTGTTCTTCGACAGGTATCGGATGGGTGGTGGCGTTTCTCCTGCGCGGGACGCGATCAGCCGAACCATGTGATCGCGCAGCCCCATTGCGATGTCCGGTGCGATATCGGCACAAGTCACGATACCCTGCCGGGTGAAGAGCTGCGGAGCGAGATGGCGCCACACCACTTCCTCGAAGGCTTCCGGGCTGTCGGCGTCGATGGTCATGCCATCGTCATGCGCGCGCGCGGTCTTGTCGATATTGACCTGGAAACGGCCGGACAGTTTGCGCCAGATCAGCGGCGACAGGATGAACGGCATGTCGCGATAGCTGTGGGTCGCCAGGTCGGGATGCTGCGCCAGCAGTTCCAGCAGCAAGGTTGTGCCGGCCCGGGGCAGTGCGGTGATGAAGATCGGTTTGCGCGGGGGCGGGGTGCTGTTCAGCTGCGCTTTGTACAGGCTGGTTTCGAGATCGTACAGAAGGTTGCGCGCGATCGCCAGGTCGAAGGCCATGCGATGCACCAGCCGATCCGTCCAGCCATAGGCGCCCGGCTGCATTGCTCACCCGTACAGACGGCGGCGCATTAATTCGACGGCCACCATCCCGGCAAGGGTTGCGATCACGACAAGGGGGGTCAGGGTGAATGCCCAAAACGCATCGAGCGACACGAGCTGAAGCGATGCCGCGAGCACGAGAGGCAGCACGGAAACGAGGCCGGTGATCAAGAGCCCACCGATGAGACCGGCCGATTTCCGGGCAGCGGCAAATGCGGCGCGGCGCACCAGCGGTTCCTTTTCGTCGTCGGTCAATGTCTTGTCCGACATGACCGAAAGCGCATCGTTGAAGATCGTTCCGAATTCAAGGGTGCGGGGAACCAGTTTCAGCGCGATGAAGGCCCCATAGAACAGGCCGCAGCACATTGCATAGGTAAGCGCGGTCATGACTGGTCGGCGGGGGGCTGTTCGTCCTGGGCTTTGGGTTTGCGGAATTTCGCGATCATGCGTTTGATCGGGTACCAGAAGAAGCCGACGATCAGCAGGAAAACGACGCCGAGAAAAGACAGGATCGATCCCAATGCGCCAAGCCCGGTACCCGGGCCGATATAGGCAGCCGCCGGACCGGCAAAAAGAAACCAGGCGAATACCGGGGTCATCAGGGCGGAGAGGCGCATGTTCGGATCTGTTCCTTGAAAGCTCCAATACCGTCAGGATAGGGGAAGTGCCCGAACGCCTTCAACCGGAAAATAGGTGATTTCCCGTGGCTTGAAGTTCGGTATAGGCTGCCGAAAGGTGGTGCCCCGGCTGGGGAAAAGTACGGGTGCAGCGGGAGAGAGATTTATCATGGCAGGTGATCCGGAGTCGGAAAAAGGGGCCAGGGAAACGTCGAAACAGCGAATTTACACGCCCGACCGGATCGCGTTCCTTGTGGTGATCTTCCTTATGGGCGGTATCTACAACCACCTGAACCTTCCACCTTTCCCGGTTTTGACGGAGGGGTTCGTCAGTACCGTGCGCTTCGTACAGGACAGGATGACTAGCCGACCGACGATTATGCAGAACATCGCTTACGCAGGGGAGGGGCTGGTCACGCATGATCCCGCAGCCGCCCAGTCGGGATATACGCTGGTGCAGGGGATCATGCCCGGTGGGCCGCAGCTCCGCATGTTGGATATGAACGGCCGGGAAATCCACCGGTGGGATATCGATTTCTTCGCTGCATGGGACGATCCGCAACACCTCGACGTGCTGCCGATTTCCAAGCTCTGGTACAATACCCAAGGGTTCCACCCGTTGCCGGATGGCTCGGTATTGGTCAACGTGTCGGATAAGGGCAGCGTGATGCTCGATCGGTGTTCGCGCCCGTTGTGGACCGTCGATCGGATGACCCACCATTCGGTGACGGCCGCCGGTGACGGGAAATACTGGATCCCCAGCCAAATCCCGCTTGAGGAGACCGCCGAGAAATATTTTCCGCCATCATTCCCCCGGGACCGGATCGCCAGTGTAATGGAGGAGGGCTATATGTCGTACAATAACAGCCTCACCCTGATCGGCGAAGGTGGACAAGTGGAAAGGGAATTTTCTGTCCTTCAGGCAATCTTCGAGGCCGATCTCGAGGATGCGATGACTATGTCGCTGTTTGCCAATCCTGCCGATCCCATTCATATCAATGATATCGAGGTGGTGACGACGGAACTGGCCGATAAGATATCCGGTGTCGAACCGGGGGACCTGCTGTTTTCTTCGCGCTACATGAGTATGCTTGCTATCTTGGATCAGCAAGACGGTCACCTGAAATGGCACAAGCGGGGACCTTGGGTCTGGCAGCATGATCCAGATATCATGCCCGATGGTACGATCGAGATCTTCAACAACCGCAACAAGGCGACGTCGCAATTCGTCGAGAGCAGCCAAATCCTTTCCTATGATCCGGCGGCCGATGAAACCCGTGTCCTGTATCCCCTTGAAGACGGCGACAGCTTCTATACCTCGCGTGAAGGTTCCCACCAGCGGCTGGAGAACGGCAATATCCTGATCGCGGAAACCATGGCGGGCCGCATTTTCGAAGTGACGCCCGAGGGGGAAACCGTGTGGGATTACCGCCTTCCCTATGACGACGAGGTTGCGTCGATGTTCGAGGTCGGGATCCGGGTTCCGCTGGATTACTTCGAGGTAGACGACTGGTCCTGCGCGGCGGACTAGGCAGGGTTCAAGGGGGCGGTCGACGCTTCGTTGTCTGGAACAGGGGCGAGCGAGCCGGCCTCAACAAAAAACGGCGGGCCGTGCAGGACCCGCCGTTTTGTTCAGTTTCCCGTCGGATCAGTCGACGCATTCCAGCAGCATCGTACCGGCGGCGGTGTTCGAGATCGGGATGTGGTAGTTCTGGTGCAGCGGGTTCACCTTGTCGCCAAGCGCGCCGCGCATCATCATCCACATCAGGAATTCGGTACCCTGGGCGCCGGCCTTTTCGACCAGCTCCATCCGGGTGATCTTGGTCAGTTCTTCCGGATCGTCGACGATCTTTTCCATGCAGTAGGTGTCGAATTCCTTGTTGATGAAGCCCGCGCGCTGACCGTCCAGCTGATGGCTCAGCCCGCCTGTCCCCAGGATCACCACCTTGATGTCCTCGGGGTAGGACTCGATCGACTTGCGCAGTGCCTTGCCGAAATCCAGCGCCCGCTTCAGCGTCGGGATCGGGTGCTGCACGGTGTTGGCGCTGATCGGGATCGCGCGCGGCATGTCCGGGTTGGCATGCGCGCCGCGCCAGAACAGCTGCATCGGCACGGTGAAACCGTGGTCGACCGGCAGTTCCTGGCACGAGGTGATGTCGAATTCGCGCGCCACCATGCCCTCGATGATGTGCCAGCTGAACTTCGCGTCGCCGGGGAAGGGCGGCAGCTGCGGGATGCCCCATCCTTCGTCTTCGTTCACGTATTCATGCGCGGCGCCGATCGCGAAGGTCGGCATCTTGTCGAGGAAGAAGCCCAGCCCGTGATCGTTGTAGATATTGATGGCGACATCCGGCTTGTGCTTGTCCAGCCATTCCCAGATCGGCGGGTAGCCGTCGAAGAACGGTTTCCAATACGGATCGTCGAACAGTTCGTTGGCGATCGCGTTGCCGACGGCGGGGATGTGGCTGGTGGTCAGCCCTCCGATAATCTTGGCCATGGATCATTCCCCCTGCTTGCGGAGTTTTTCTTTGAATTCTTCGGTGGTCATGCCGGTCTGCTGGGCGCCGACATCCTGGACGCTCAGCTTGTAGATCCCGGCCAGCTTGGCGAGGTAGTAGATGTTGCCGCCGGCATCGATCATCTGCAGAACGTTCTTGGCCCGGACCGCCTGCTTCTGCGGGTCGTTCAGCCCGTATTTTTCCCTGTAGGCTTCGGGATCGGCGAGGTATTCCTCGCGGTTTTCCGCCTTGTTGAAGGAATAGCACATCTTGTTCAGCGCATACCCCTTCATCGCCTGTTCGCCATCGAAAATCGTGGTGCCTTCGATGTGAACGTGATGGTCGAGTTCATCAAGCTCCATTGGATGGTCTCCTCCTAAGAATTGCGTTCCTCCGGCCAGTACAGGCGCATCGGGTTGTCGATCAGCAGCTTGCGCCGGGCCTCTTCGCTGGTGGCGATCCGCGGGATCACGTCCACCAGCTGGCCATCGTCCGGCATGTGCGATTTCATGTTCGGGTGGGGCCAGTCGGTGCCCCACAGAACGCGGTCGGGGAAGGTGTCGACCAGGCGCTTGGCGAAGGGCACGACATCGTCATAGGGCGGGCCCGCCACGGTCAGGCGTTCCGGGCAGCTGACCTTGACCCAGATGTTTTCGTTATCCGCCATCAGCGCAGCGAAGCGGTCGAAATCGGGGTGGTCGGCGCCCTTGGAAACGTCGGGGCGGCCCATGTGGTCGACCACGATGATGCCCGGCAGGCTGGTCAGGAAGGGGGCCAGGTCCTCCAGGTCGGGGGCTTCGAAATAGACCACGATATGCCAGCCCAGCTTGGCGATCCGTTCGGCGATGCCGGTGAAAACTTCGCGCGGGGTGGCATCGACCAGCCGCTTGACGAAATTGAACCGCACGGCGCGCACGCCGGCCTTGTCCATCGCTTCGAGTTCTTCATCGGTGACGTCGGGCGACACCACGGCGACGCCGCGGGCCAGGTTGCCTGCGGTTTCCAGCGCATCCACCAGCGCGGCGTTGTCGGTACCGTGACACGACGCCTGAACGATCACGTTGCGGGAGAAGCCGAGATGGTCGCGCAGCGCAAACAGCTTTTCCTTGGGCGCGTCGCAGGGGGTGTATTTCCGTTTCGGCGAATAAGGAAATGTGTCCGCCGGTCCGAAGACGTGGCAATGGGCATCCACCGCGCCGGCGGGCGGCGTGTAATCCGGGACTTTCGGGTCGGGATGGAAGGGCAGATAATCTGCGTCCATGGTCTGAATTCCTTGTTTCTGAGGCGTGCGGGCATTTGCCCGCCTCGCGGTAAAGATAGATTCACGGGTGCCGAAACCCCAGTTCGTTCCTTGCCCGTTCCGATTTGAAAATGTTATAGAGCCGAATGAAATGGAAGGGGTGCAATGCAGGTTTTATTGCCGAATGTGCGGCACCTTCTGGCGGTGCACGAAGTCGCGTCCTGCCACCGGATCAACGAGGCCGCCAAACGCGTGCACCTGTCGCAGCCGGCGGTGACACAGGCCG
Source organism: Thalassovita sp. (assembly GCA_033723255.1). Classification (GTDB taxonomy): domain Bacteria; phylum Pseudomonadota; class Alphaproteobacteria; order Rhodobacterales; family Rhodobacteraceae; genus Thalassobius. The sequence continues at coordinate 801 of JAWVXM010000105.1, read as the reverse complement.
TGGCCAAGCTGGAACGCGACCTGTCCGAATCCCTGTTCGAGCGGCGCCCCGGGGGCATGTACGCCACCGAGACAGGCCGGCTGTTCCTGCACCGGGTCGACCGTGCCCTGACCCTGCTGAAAGAAGGCGAGCGGCAGGCGCGGCGAAAGGCGCCCGAACCGGGGCGGCGGGATTTCCACCGATTGACCACCGCGACCCAGCTCAGGGCGCTGACCGCCGTTGCCGAGACCGAGAATTTCAGTCACGCGGCCCGGCGGATCGGCGTTTCGCAACCGGCCGTCCATCGTGCGGCGAAGGATCTGGAACGGCTGTCCGGCATCACTTTCTTCGAACCGGTACGGCGCGGTGTGCAGCTGACGCCCTCGGCCGAGGCCTTTTCGCACTACGTCCGTCTGGCCGCGGCGGAACTGCGTCAGGGGCAATATGAAATCAGTGCCTTGCAGGGGCAGGATTCGACCCGGATCGTGGTCGGATCGCTTCCTCTTGCGCGGTCCTCCCTCCTGCCCGCCGCGATGGACCGGCTGCTGCGCGGGTCGGAAGGGCGGGTGCAGCTGCATTGTGTCGATGCGCCGTATGAAACGCTGCTGCGGGATCTGCGTTTTGGCGAGCTGGATTTCCTTGTCGGTGCGCTGCGCCCGGGGCTACCGGCAGAAGACGTGGTGCAGGAACCGCTGTTCGACGACCGGCTCTATGTCGTCGCGGCACGCGATCATCCGCTGACCCGGCGGTCAGGGCTGAAACTGGAGGACACGCTGGATTTCCCGTGGATCGCGCCGCCGAAACCGACGCCCAGCGGGACCT
>JAWVXM010000104.1:0-8625 GCA_033723255.1 Thalassovita sp. | reverse complement strand
TGCGCGGGCTCGAACGGGTTGTGCCCGCCCACCGGCACAAAGGATCCCGCGACCAACACCATGGGCGACAGAGAATACCACAGCCCCATTTCGCCCAGCGTATCGGCCAGGTACACTTGAGCGCGGGGCATGCCGCCCGCGCTGCGTTGCGTGCAGGACAGGTTGTTCGCGTGGATCAGCGCATCGATCTCATGCGCGCGTTCGGGGTGGCGCGGAACGAGGATCAGAAGCAGGTCGGGATGGGTCTTCAGCAGATCCTTGTGCGCTTGCAGTACGATCTCTTCTTCGCCCGGATGGGTGGATGCCGCGACCCACACCGGGCGCCCTGCCAATTGCGCCTGCAGTCCGGCCAATTCCGACGCGTCGTAGGGGATCGGCCCCGCGGCCGCTTTCAGGTCCTGTCCCCGGGCGATCCTGTTGGCATCAGCCCCGAGGGCAACCAGCCCCTGAAGCGTCGCATCGTCCTGGGTTCGGATCAGGTCGAACCGTGACAGGATGAACCGCGCCGTTTTCGGAATGCGCCCCCAGCCACGCAATGACCCCTGTGAAAGACGCGCATTCAGCAATGCCATCGGGGTGCCGCGATCGCGGGTCAGAACCAGCATCTGTGGCCAGAGTTCGCTTTCCACGAAGACCGACAGATCGGGGCGCCAGTGACCCAGGAATCGGCGAAGGGCCGAGTGGCTGTCCAGCGGTGCGAATTGGTGCCGGCAGCGCGGCGGCATGCGCTTGGTGACGATTTCGGCCGAGGTGGCGGTACCGGAGGTGAGCAGGAAATGCAGGTCGGGACGCGCTTCTCCCAACCGGTGGATCAAGGTCAGTGCCGACAGGCTTTCGCCCACCGATGCCGCGTGACACCAAACCAAGCGGCCATCGGGGCGGGGCAGTGTGGCATGGCCCATCCGTTCGCGCAGCCGGGACGGCGCGACGCCGGCATCGGACAGTCTGCGAGCGACTTTGCGATAAGCCAAGAGCGCGACCATATCCGCAAGAGCGGCATAAAGCCGGTAGGTCAGGGTCGCGCCCTTCAGCCGATGCAATTGGGTCATCCGCCCGTGTGGCTCATGTGGCGGGACATCTTGCCCGACACTTCCTGCCGCGAGTAATCGAAATCGTGCCCCTTGGGCTTCATCCCGATGGCGGCGCGGATCGCCTGTTCCAGCGGCGCGTCGTCACCCTGATGATCGCGCAGGGCGGGACGCAGGTCCTGCATGCCTTCCTGGCCGAGGCAGGTATAGATCTCGCCGGTGCAGGTCAGCCGCACGCGGTTGCAGCTTTCGCAGAAATTGTGGGTCAGCGGCGTGATGAAGCCGATCTTCTGGCCGGTTTCTTCCAGCCGCACGTAACGCGCCGGCCCGCCAGAGCGTTCGGCCAGGTCGGTCAGGGTGAAGCGTTTGGCAAGATCGGCGCGCAGGTCGCTGAGCGACCAGTACTGATCGAGCCGGTCCTCGTTGCCGATATCGCCCATCGGCATCACCTCGATGAAGGTCAGATCCATGTCGCGCGATTTGCACCAGTCGACGAGGTTAAAGAGTTCGACATCGTTGAACCCCTTCAGCGCCACGGTGTTGATCTTGACCCGCATGCCGGCCTTCTGCGCGGCATCGATCCCCTTGATCACCTGGCTCAGCCGGCCCCAGCGGGTGATATCGGCGACTTTCTGGTCGTCCAGCGTGTCGAGCGAGATATTCACCCGCCGCACCCCCGCGGCCCAGAGGTCATCCGCGTATTTCGCCAGCTGCGATCCGTTGGTGGTCAGCGTCAGTTCCTTCAACGCGCCGCTGTCGAGGTGCCGCGACATGGCGTCGAAGAAGGTCATGATCCCGCGCCGCACCAGAGGTTCACCGCCGGTGATGCGCAGTTTCTCGACACCGAGCCGGATGAAGGTGGAACACATCCGGTCCAGTTCTTCCAGTGTCAGAAGTTCCTTCTTCGGCAGGAAGGTCATGTTTTCCGACATGCAGTAGACGCAGCGGAAATCGCAGCGGTCGGTGACGGAAACGCGCAGATAGGTGATGGCGCGCTGGAACGGGTCGATCAGGGGTGTTGTCATGACGGTGAAACTAGGGTCGGAAAGCCGCCGCGGCAAGGGCCGATATCGTTGATCGGCCCGTAGAAAGGTCGTAGCGTGCCACCATGAAACAGATTGTCCTGATCCTTTCGTCCGCCGTCACGCTGTCGGCTTGCACCGACATCCCGTATCTGGGGGTGCCGCCGTGGCAGCGTCAGCCGGAAGCTGTCACGGAACCTGCAGGGGACGGAACCTTGCCAGCACCGGATACGGTCGAAGTGTCGGAACTTCCCGATGCGACGGAAAAGCCGGTGCCCGGTCCTTCGGGGTTGCTTGGCACAACCGTCGCGACGCTGGGCGACCCGGCTCGCGAGGGGTTCTGGATCGAAACTCCGTTGGTCGCGGAACCGGGCAAGGGCCGGGTGCGCTACCCGGCGAACGGGCGCGAGGTGAGGGTCGACCTGATCCCGATCGCGGGGGCGGTCACCGCCGGCAGCCGCTTGTCGCTTGGCGCGATGCGGCTTCTGGATGCGCCGCTGACAGGGCTGCCCGAGGTCGAGGTTTATCTCGACTGATCCGCGCCAGACCCGCCCGGATCATTCCTTCGGCGGCAGGTATTTCGACGCTTCCTTGCGGGCGAAGGGTTTCATCACCTTGCCATGTTCGCGCAGGAACGTGATCACCCGGTCGGGATCGTGCTTCGACAGGTCGCGCAGCCACCAGGCGACCGATTTCTGGATGAACCATTCGGGATCGTTCACATAAGCCCCCGCCCATCCCAACACCCGCTCGCGGATTTCGACATCCTGCGGCTTGGGATGGTTCTGCTTGGTCCAGGGCAGGGTGATCACCATCGCGGCGCGGCGGATCCAGTGACTGTCGGACCGGGTCCATTCCTCGATCTCGTCGATCCGTGACGGATCGGCCTGTAGCCGTTTTTGCCCCGCCATCATCGCGTGATCGGCGATCGCCCAGCTGTCCAGGTCCGGCAGCCAGCTCTTGATCAGCTCCCACACTGCCTGGTCGGGCTTGATCCGCGCCTGGGTCAGCAGTTTCGCCGCCGCCAGACGGGCCTCGAAGATGTCGGTGTCCCACAGCGCGCGCGCCAGCGCGACGCGTTCTTCGACCGACAATTCCCGCCGCCACTGCTTCGCCAGATCGTTCAGATCCGGATTGGGAATGCCGAGATAGGTGCGCGGCACCTTGTGATAGCCGGCCATGCCTTCGGCCCGGCCCGGTTCCACAAGCGCTTTCAGCGCGTCGAGAGCGTCATCCAGAGTCATTCCCGGTCCTCGAAAATTCCCGTCGGCATCCCGTCGAGCGTGGTGGTGTTCTTTTCCTGCCAATATTCGAAGATCCCGCTTTCACCGCGATCCTCGGTCCATTTTTCCAGCGTGTCGCGCGGTCCGGCATGGTCGAAATAGGGGACGGCATAGCCGCAGGAGGTCTGCAGCATATCGACCGACATATCATAGACCTGACGGGCGCCGAGGGGCGCGCCGAACAGGCCCACCAGTTCGCCCCAGTCCCCGTCGCGCGGATGCACGGCGCGAGCAGTGCCATAGGCGCGCATGATCATCGGGCGTTTTTCAAAGCCGCACCACATCAGCGTCATCCGGTTCGATTGCAGCAGGTGCCCCGCGGTTTCGTTGCCCGATCCGGTCAGGTTCAGCCAGACGATGCGGTTCGGCCCCAATATCCGCAGGCTGTCCATGCCCTTGGGCGAAATGTTGACTCGGCCTTCGGGCGCAGCGGTGCCCACGAAAAAGATATGCTGCGCCTCGATGAAGGCGCGGTGGCTGTCTTCCATGTGGTCAAACTGCTTGGCCATGGATCACTCTACCGTGACAGATTTCGCAAGGTTGCGCGGCTGGTCGACATCGGTGCCCTTGGCCACGGCGGTGTGATAGGCCAGCAACTGCGCCGGGATGGCGTAGAGGATAGGGGTGAGAACCGGGTCGATTTCGGGCATGACGATGGTCAGCCAGACCTCGTCTGCCGCTTCCGCGGCGCCCTTTGCATCGGTGATCAGCATCACCTTGCCGCCACGGGCCAGCACTTCTTCCATGTTCGAGCGGGTCTTGTCGAACAGACCGTCATGCGGAGCCATCACCACCACCGGCATGGTCTTGTCGATCAGCGCGATCGGGCCGTGTTTCAGTTCTCCCGATGCATAAGCTTCGGCGTGTATGTAGCTGATTTCTTTCAGCTTGAGTGCGCCTTCCAGCGCCAGAGGATACATCAGGCCACGGCCCAGGAACAGCACGTCGGTGGCTTCCGAGAGCTTGCGTGCCGAGGCCAGGATCACGGCGTCCTGATCAAGCGCGCTGTTCAGCACCGCAGGCACCGCGCGCAGCGCGCTCAGCTTGTCGGCGATCTGTTCGTCCGTCATCGTGCCACGCTGCTGCGCCGCCTTCAGCGCCAGCATCAGCAGCACGGTCAACTGGCAGGTGAGCGCCTTGGTGGAGGCGACGCCGATTTCCACCCCCGCAAGGATCGGCAGCACCAGATCGCTTTCGCGCGCGATGGAACTTTCAGCGACATTGACCACCGAAACGATCTTGTCGGCCTTGCCGTCGCAATAGCGCAGCGCCGCCAGAGTGTCGGCGGTTTCGCCCGACTGGCTGACGAACAGGGCCACCGTTCCTTTGGACAGGGGCGGTTCGCGATAGCGGAATTCGCTGGCAATATCGACATCGACGGGCAGATGCGCCAGCTGTTCGAACCAGTATTTCGCGGTCTGGCAGGCATAGAAGGCGGTGCCGCAGGCCACCATGGTCAGCCGCTCGATCTTGGTGAAATCCAGATCGCCGGGCAGGGCGACCGAATTGCCGTCTTCGGACAGGTAGTGGCGCACCGCTTCGCCGATCACGCGCGGCTGTTCTTCGATTTCCTTGGCCATGAAATGCTTGTGGCCGCCCTTGTCGACGCGGGCGTCGTCCATGCGGATGGTGCGGATCTCACGGTTGGCAAGGTCGCCCTGCGCGTCACGGATTTCCAGGCTGGTGCGGGTGATCACCGCGAAATCGCCTTCTTCGAGATAGGTGATCCTGTCGGTCATCGGAGCCAGCGCGATGGCATCGGACCCCACGAACATCTCGCCGTCGCCATGGCCGATGGCCAGCGGGCTGCCCTTGCGGGCGGCGATCAGCAGGTCATCTTCGCCATCGAACAGGAAGGCGAGCGCGAAGGCCCCTTCCAGCCGCGCCACGGTCTTGCGTGCAGCTTCGACCGGGCTGTCGCCTTGGTTCATGTAATGCTGGGTCATCAGGGCGACGGTTTCGGTATCGGTTTCGGTTGCGAAATCGATGCCCTTTTCGGCCAGTTCGGCGCGCAGGTCGCGGAAATTCTCGATGATACCATTATGCACCACCGCCACCGGTCCGGCCAAATGCGGATGGGCGTTGGTCACGCTGGGGGCGCCATGAGTGGCCCAGCGGGTGTGCCCGATGCCGGCCTTGCCGGGCAGGGGGGCATGCACCAGAAGGTCCGACAGGTTGACCAGCTTGCCCACCGCCCGGCGGCGGTCGAGCTTGCCTTCGTTGACGGTGGCGATCCCGGCGCTGTCATAGCCCCGGTATTCCAGCCGTTTCAGAGCATCCACCAGAATGGGGGCCGCTTCATGGTTCCCCAGAACCCCGACAATTCCGCACATTATCCCGCCTCTTTATCCCGTTTTGCCTTTTTGGCTTTCAACATCTCGCGCAGCTTAGTGGCCATTCCCGGCTTGTTCACCTGCTTGCCCCGCGCGATCGCCAGCGCGTCGTCTTCGACATCCTGCGTGATCACCGAACCGCTTCCGGTGCTGGCGCCGTTGCCAACCCGGACCGGGGCAACCAGCATCGTGTTCGACCCGATGAAGGCATGCGCGCCGATTTCCGTCTTGTGTTTCATCACTCCGTCGTAGTTGCAGGTGATGGTCCCGGCGCCGATATTGCTTTTCTGGCCGACATGGGCATCGCCGATATAGGTCAGGTGGTTGGCCTTCGCGCCTTCTTCAAGAACCGCGTTCTTGATCTCGACGAAATTGCCGACATGCACGTCCTCGGCCAGTTCCGCGCCGGGGCGCAGCCGGGCATAGGGGCCGACGGTGGCGCCGCGCGACACGTGGCAGCCTTCGAGGTGCGAAAAGGCACGGATCAGGGCGCCGGATTCCACCGTCACCCCGGGGCCGAACACCACGTTGGGTTCGATCACTGCATCGCGGCCGATCACGGTGTCATGGGCGAAGAACACGGTGTCGGGGGTGGCGAGGGTCACGCCGTTCTCCAGCGCCTCGGCGCGCGCGCGGGCCTGGAAGGCGGCCTCGGCCGCGGCCAGTTCGGCGCGGGAATTGACGCCCAGCGTTTCGGCCTCGTCACAGGTGACCGCGGTGGCGGTCATGCCTTCGGCGCGGGCCAGCGCAACGATATCGGGCAGGTAATATTCGCCCGCCGCATTGTCGTTGCCGACCTTGTCCAGCAGTCGGAACAGGACATCCTTGTCCGCCGCGACAAGCCCCGAATTGCAGAGGGTTATGGCGCGTTCTTCTTCGCTGGCATCCTTGAATTCGACGATCCGGTCCAGCGCGTCGCCCTGCATCACCAGCCGGCCGTAACGGGCCGGGTCTGCCGCGTCGAAGCCCAGCACGACGATGTCGTTGCCGCGCCGCGCCTCGGCCATCCGTTCGATGGTTTCGGGGCGGATGAAGGGGGTGTCGCCGTAGAGCACGATCACGTCGCCGTCGAAATCGGCCAGCGCCGCGCGCGCCTGCAAAACCGCGTGGCCGGTGCCCAGTTGTTCTTCCTGCAGCACCAGTTCGGCCCGGTCGTCCCAGTCCTGTGCAGCCTTTGCCACCTTGTCGGCCTCGTGCCCGGCGACCACCACCAGCTTCTCGGGGTCGACCGCCGCGCCCGATTTCATCGCGTGGACCAGCAGCGGCGCGCCTGCGATCTTGTGCAGGACCTTGGGGAGGTCCGAATTCATCCGTGTCCCCATGCCTGCTGCAAGGATGACGAGTGCCGTGCTCATGCCGTTTCTCTTTTTATTTGCGTTGCGCCCGTTTTATCTGCTTGGCACAAGGGTGCAAGGCCGCGTTGCATCACTTGTGATTGCGGCTTGCAACGAATTTGGCGGAAAAACGCCAAAAGCGAAGAGGCGGGCATGAAAACGGTTATTTTCGATCTCGATGGAACGCTGGCCGATACCAGCGGCGACCTGATCGCGGCGGCCAATGCCTGTTTCCGGGAAATGGGCCGGGGCGAGGTGCTCGACCCGGTCGCGGATGCCGCCACCGCGTTTCGCGGCGGGCGGGCGATGCTGAAGCTTGGCCTGGAACGGATCGCGCATGCGGATGTCGCCGGGCAGGTCGAAGTATGGTATCCGCATCTTCTGAGCGCCTATGAGGGCGCGATCGATCGCTACACCACGCTTTATCCCGGCGCGATGAAGGCGGTGGGCGCGCTCAGCGGCGCGGGATACAAGGTCGGGATCTGCACCAACAAGCCTGAAAAGCTTGCCGAAATCCTGCTGGCGCGGCTGGGCGTCCGCGCGGATTTCGCCTCGCTGATCGGGGCCGATACCCTGCCCACGCGCAAACCCGATCCCGCGCCGCTGCGCGAAGCGGTGCTGCGCGCGGGCGGCGATCCGGTGCAATCGCTGATCGTCGGCGACACGGTGACCGATCGCAGAACCGCCGGCGCGCTTGGGGTGCCCTGCATCCTTGTGACATTCGGGCCGGACGGGCAGGCGGTGAAAGATCTGGAGCCCGAGGGAACCATCGGCCATTTCGACGACCTGCAGGCCGAGGTGGCGCGCCTGATCGGGACGCCCGCGCATTGACGGGATTGCGGCAAAGCCGCAGAAAGAGCGCATGAACGAGACATTCAAAGGCAGTTTCACCCAGCAGGAGCCGATCCCGGAAGAGGCGATCGAGGCGGCGGTGGCTGTCCTGCGTTCGGGCCGTTTGCATCGCTATAACGTGGCCGAGGGCGAGGCGGGCGAGGTCGCGCTTCTGGAGCGGGAATTCGCCGCGGCGATGGGGGTGAAATACGCGTTGGCGGTGGCGTCGGGCGGCTATGCTTTGGGCTGTGCGTTGCGTGCGGTCGGGGTGGAGCCCGGCGACCGGGTGCTGACCAACGCCTTCACCCTGGCCCCGGTGCCCGGTGCGATTGCCAGCGTCGGCGCGGTGCCGGTTTTCGTCGGCGTGACAGAAAGCCTGGTGATCGACCTCGACGACCTGTCGGCCAAGGCGGATGAGGCCGATGTGCTGATGCTGTCGCACATGCGCGGTCACCTGTGTGACATGGACCGGCTGATGGCGATCTGCGACGTGGCGGGCATCAGGGTGATCGAGGATTGTGCCCATACGATGGGGGCGCGCTGGCGTGGGCGGCTGTCGGGGACCGACGGCATCGCCGGTTGCTATTCGACCCAGACCTACAAGCACCTGAATTCGGGAGAGGGCGGGTTCCTTGTCACCGACGATCCCGCTGTCATGGCTCGCGCGGTGATGCTATCGGGGTCCTATATGCTCTATGACCGGCATCTCGCGGCGCCAGACCGGTCGGTGTTCGAGGCGGTCAAATACGACACGCCCAATGTCTCGGGACGGATGGATCACCTGCGCGCCGCGA
>JAWVXM010000103.1:0-8653 GCA_033723255.1 Thalassovita sp. | reverse complement strand
TTGCCGACGCCGCCGCGGTGCTGGACGGCGCGCGGCAGATCTTTCTGGAACGGGTCAGCGAGCAGGCCGACCTGGTCGGTGCGCTGCGCGATCAGGCCTGGGAGCAGGGCCGCCTGGTGTCGGGCCTGGTCGACGGCCAGCAGCAGAACGGCGCCAAGTTCTCCGACTATTTCGACCATTCCGAAAAATGGGCCGGCGTGCCCAGCCACCGGGCCCTGGCGATGATGCGGGCCAGCAACGAAGGCGTGCTGGGCGTCGACATCGCACCCGAGCCCGAAACCGGCGTGGCCCGGGCCGAAGCGATGGTCGCCGCCGCCCTGGACGTGTCGGGCGACGGCCCCGGTGACGACTGGCTGCGCAAGGCGGCGGGCTGGACCTGGCGGGTGAAGCTGAGCCTGACCATGATGCTCGACCTGATGGGGGATCTGCGCAAACGCGCGCAGGACGAGGCGATCAAGGTTTTTGCCCGCAATCTAAAGGACCTGCTCCTGGCGGCTCCGGCCGGGGCGAAGGCGACGATCGGGCTTGATCCGGGGATCCGCACCGGTGTGAAGGTGGCGGTCGTCGATGCCACCAGCAAGCTGCTCGATACAGATACGATTTACCCGTTCCAGCCGAAGAACGATCTGCGTGGCGCGCAGGCGGCGATTGCCGCGCTGATCCGCAAGCACGGTGTCGAACTGATCGCCATCGGGAACGGCACCGCCAGCCGGGAAACCGAAAAAATGGTCGCCGACCTGCTGCGCGACCTGCCAGGCGCCAAACCGACCAAGGTGGTTGTGTCGGAGGCCGGCGCCTCGGTCTATTCCGCCTCGGAACTGGCGGCGCGGGAATTCCCCGATCTCGATGTGTCCTTGCGTGGCGCGGTGTCGATTGCGCGGCGGCTGCAGGATCCGCTGGCCGAGTTGGTGAAGATCGAACCGAAATCCATCGGTGTCGGCCAGTATCAGCACGATGTCGATCAGTATCAGCTGGGCCGCGCGCTGGAGGCCGTGGTCGAGGATGCGGTGAACGCGGTGGGCGTCGATTTGAACATGGCCTCCGCGCCGCTGCTGGCGCGGGTGTCGGGGCTTGGCGAATCTTTGGCCGAAGCCATCGTCGCCCATCGCAATGCCAACGGCGCGTTCAGGACCCGCCAGCAGCTCCTTGACGTGTCCCGGCTCGGGCCGCGCGCGTTCGAACAATGCGCCGGGTTCCTGCGGATTTCCGATGGTGATGAACCGCTCGATGCTTCGGCGGTGCATCCCGAAGCCTATGGCGTGGCGCGCCGGATCGTCGCCGCTAGCGGACGCGACCTGCGCGGCCTGATGGGCGATGAAAAACGCCTGCGCACGCTTGATGCGGCGGATTTCATCGACGACCAATTCGGCCTGCCCACCGTGCGCGATATCCTGTCGGAGCTTGAAAAACCCGGCCGCGACCCGCGCCCCAGTTTCAAGACGGCAAGCTTCGCCGACGGGGTCGAGGACATCAAGGATCTGAAACCGGGCATGTCGCTGGAAGGCACGGTGACCAACGTGGCCGCCTTCGGGGCCTTCGTCGATATCGGCGTGCATCAGGACGGGCTGGTGCATGTCAGCCAGCTGGCCGACCGTTTCGTCAAGGACCCGCGCGAGGTGGTCAAGGCGGGCGATATCGTCAAGGTCCGGGTGACCGAGGTCGATATCCCGCGCAACCGGATCGGGCTGTCGATGCGCAAGGACGGCGGCAAGCCGGCGCCTGCGCGCGAGCGGCGCGAAAAGCCCGCGGGGAAATTCCGGGGCAAACCGCCACAACAGAAGTCGGGCGGCGGTGCGAATGGCGCGCTCGGGGCCGCCCTGGCGGATGCGATGAAAAACCGCTGACGACAGCACGCCCCGGGTTTCTTCTTGGCTCAAATACTCCCGCCGGAGGCGGAAAACCGGACCCATTCGAACGCGCAGATTGACTGCAGGTAAGGCGCGTTCTGTCGGATAGCGCCTCGCCCCCTGCCGATTTCCGTGGCATCCTCGGCAAGCAACCGGGAACAGGAGAGCATCATGGCGGAACTGGATGACCTGATCGATCAGGGGCGCGGCGCGGCCCCGGCCGATATGGTTCTGCGCGGCGGCCGGGTGCTTGATCTCGTCACCGGGGAACTTCTCGACGGCGACGTGGCGATCTGTGGCGACACCGTCGTCGGCACCTGCGACGATTATGAAGGCAAACGCGTGATCGATGTCACCGGCATGATCCTGGTGCCGGGCTTCATCGACACTCATCTGCATATTGAAAGCTCTCTGGTCACGCCGTTCGAATTCGAGCGTTGCGTGCTGCCGCACGGGATCACCACCGCGATCTGCGACCCGCATGAAATCGCCAACGTGATCGGTCCCGACGGCATCCGCTATTTCCAGCAGGCGGCCCTGCGCACGCTGATGGATATCAAGGTGCAGCTTTCTTCCTGCGTGCCGTCGACCGATATGGAAACTGCCGGCGCCCGGATTGATGCGGCGGACCTTGCGCCGCTGATGGATCACCCGACCGGCATCGGGCTGGCCGAATTCATGAATTTCCCCGGTGTTCTGTTCAGGGACCCGGGCGTGATGGAAAAACTGCGCCTGTTCCGCGGCAAGCATATCGACGGCCATTGCCCGCTGCTGTCAGGCAAGGATCTGAACGGCTACATCGCGGCGGGCATCCGTACCGAACACGAAGCCACCAGCGCCGAGGAAGCGCTGGAAAAGCTGTGCAAGGGGATGCGGGTGCTGATCCGAGAAGGGTCGGTGTCCAAGGACATGCACGCGCTGGCCCCGATCCTGACCGAACGCACCGCGCCCTATGTCTGCCTGTGCACCGATGATCGCAATCCGCTGGATATCGCCGAATACGGCCATCTCGATTACATGATCCGCAGCCTGATCGACCTGGGCGCACCGGTGCTTGCCGCCTATCGCGCCGCCAGCCTGTCGGCGGCCGAGGCATTCGGGTTGAAGGACCGGGGGCTGATCGCGCCGGGCAAGCGCGCCGATATCGTAGCGCTGAAAAGCCTTGAGGCCTGCGACGTGCAGAAGGTGTTCTGCGGCGGTGTCGAGGTGAGCCAAGAAGCCTTCGCCGCGCGCGAAACCATCTCGCCGGTGGGGCGCCATTCGGTCAAGGCGCCCACGGTCGAGCCGGAACATTTCCGCACCGCAGGCAACCGTGAAGATACCGACGTGATCGGCCTCATCGAGGGCAAGATCATCACCGAGCACCTGCACGAGGTGATCGCGATCGAAGACGGCGACAAGCGCCCCGATCCCGCCCGCGACCTGATCAAGATCGCGGTGATCGAACGGCATAGCAAGAACGGTAACATGGCCACCGGCTTCGTGCGCGGCTTCGGTTTGAAGCACGGGGCGATCGCTTCGACCGTTTGTCACGATCATCACAATATCGCCGTGGTGGGGGCCGATTACGATGACATGGCGCTGGCCGCCAACCGACTGGGCGAGATCGAGGGCGGTTTCGTGGTGGTACGGGGCGGCAAGGTTCTGGCCGAACTGGCATTGCCGGTGGCCGGGTTGATGAGCCTTGATCCCTTCGAGGCGGTGAAGGAAAAGCTCGAACACCTGCGCGCCGCCGCCCGGTCGCTGGGCGTCACCCTGGAAGAACCCTTCCTGCAGCTGGCCTTCCTTGCCCTGCCGGTGATTCCGAACCTCAAGATCACCGATCGCGGGCTGGTCGACGTGAACCGGTTCGAGATCATCTCGTAACCTCACGTCATCGGCATGTTCTGCATTGCAAAACTATATTCCATTCGTTGACGCGCCGCGCCCGACGCTTTAGTTTTGCCGCGAATGAGGGGGAGGGCCGTTGAGGCCGGTTTTCCCCGTGCGACTTCAGGAACGTGAGAAAGCCAGATGACCGACATCACCCAGGTGAATGACAAGATTGCAATCGAACGGCAGGGCGACATTGCCCTGATCATCATCAACAACCCGCCGGTCAATGCCACCGGGCAGGTTGTGCGCCAAGGATTGCAGGAGGCGGTCACGCAGCTGAATGACGAAGGTGCCGCCAAAGTCATCGTGATCTATGCCGAGGGCCGCACCTTCGTTGCCGGCGCCGACATCACCGAATTCGGCAAGCCGCCGCTGGCGCCGTCGCTTCCCGATGTGCTGAACGTGATCGAAGCCAGCACCATCCCGGTGATTTCCGTGCTGCACGGTACCGCGCTTGGCGGCGGCTTCGAACTGGGGCTGTCGACCCATGCCCGCATCGGCATCAAGGGGCTGCGCGTCGGCCTGCCCGAAATCCTGCTGGGCCTGCTGCCCGGCGCCGGCGGAACGCAGCGCCTGCCGCGCATCGCGGGCATTCACTTCACGCTCGACATGGCGCTGTCGGGGCGGCAGGTGTCCGCCGCCGAGGCGCTTGAAAAGGGCGTGATCGACCGGCTGGTCGACACCACCCCGCGCGAGGCCGCTTTGCAGGCGGCTCGGGATGTTCTGGACGGCAAACTGGAAACCCGGCGTACCTGCGATCTGGAAACCGAACGGGACGACAAGGCGCTGGAAGACACCGCCGCGATGCTGAAGGCGAAACAGGCGCATCTTTATTCCCCGCACAAGGTGGTCGAAGCGGTGGCCGCCTCCACCGGGCCGCTGCTTGAGGGGCTTAAGATCGAACGCCAGGCCTTCATGGATTCGATGCAGACCCCGCAGCGCGCGGGCCTGATCCACGCTTTCTTCGGCGAACGCGCCGTGTCGGGCATCCCCGAAGCCAAGGGCGATGCCCGCGAAATCGCCAAGGTCGGCGTGATCGGTGGCGGCACGATGGGATCGGGTATCGCCACCTCTTGCCTGCTGGCCGGTCTGCCGGTGCGGCTGGTCGAAGTATCGCAGGAAGGTTTGGATCGCGGTGTCGGCACCATCACCAAGAACCTCGAAGGGGCGGTGCAGCGCGGTAAGATGACCGCGGATCAGAAGGATGCGGCACTGGAAGCGCTGCAGCCGTCGCTGAACATGGAAGACCTTTCGGATGTCGATCTGGTGATCGAGGCGGTGTTCGAACAGATGGACGTGAAGAAGGACATCTTCGGCAAGCTCAACACCATCTGCAAACCCGGCGCGATCCTCGCGTCCAACACTTCCTATCTGGATATCAACGAAATCGCCGCCTGCACCGACCGTCCGCAGGACGTTCTGGGCCTGCATTTCTTCAGCCCGGCCCACGTGATGCGCCTGCTGGAAATCGTGCAGGGCGCCAAGACCGCGCCCGATGTTCTGGCCTCCGGTTTCGCGCTGGCGAAGAAGCTGAAAAAGGTCGGCGTTCTGGCACAGGTCTGCGACGGGTTCATCGGCAACCGCATCCTGTCGCATTATTCGAAAAACGCCAGCTACCTCGTGCTTGACGGCGCCTCGCCGCAGCAGGTCGATAACGCGCTGGAAGGCTTCGGCTTTGCGATGGGGCCGCACAAGGTCGGCGATCTGGCCGGGCTCGATATCGGCTGGATGACCCGCAAGCGCAAGGCGGCGACCCGCGATCCGAACGAACGCTATGCCGGCGACGTGGCCGACCGCATCTGTGAAAACGGGTGGTTCGGGCGCAAGACCGGTCAGGGCTATTACATCTATGGCCAGGGTGCGCCGGTGCCCAACCCGGAAGTCGCCGATATCATCGACGCGGTGCGCGCCGAAAAGGGCATCACCCCGCGCAGCTTCACCGACGAGGAAATCGTCGAACGCTACATGACCGCGATGATCGTCGAAGCCACCCGCGTGGTCGAAGATGGCACCGCCAAGCGCCCGGTCGATGTCGATATGGTGTTCCTGTTCGGCTATGGCTTCCCGCGCTTCCGTGGCGGGCCGCTGCATTACGCCGATACGGTGGGCGCCAAGGAACTTGTCCGCCGCATCACCGAATATGCCAAGGGTGACGCCCATTACTGGCAGGTGCCGCCGCTGCTGCAGAAGATGGCGGATGACGACACCACCTTCGCCGATCTTAACAAGGGAGCCTGAGCGATGGATCTGAGCTTTTCCGCAGAGGATATCGCGTTCCGCGACGAGGTGCGCACATATCTCGCCGAAAACCTGCCCGCCCATATTTCCGATGCGGTGCGTGCCGGGGGCGAGCTGACCAAGGACATCATGGAGGAATGGCACGCAATCCTGAACGCCAAGGGCTGGCTTGCCACCACCTGGCCGAAGGAATTCGGCGGCCCCGGCTGGACGCCGGTGCAACGCCATATCTTCGAAGAAGAATGCTGCCGCGCCTATGCGCCGCGCATCGTGCCCTTCGGGCTCAACATGCTGGGCCCGGTGCTGCAGAAATTCGGATCGAAGGAACAGCAGGACCATTACCTGCCGCGCATCCTCGACGGCACCGATTGGTGGTGCCAGGGCTATTCCGAACCCGGCGCCGGATCCGACCTTGCCAGCCTGAAAACCCGCGCGGTGCGTGATGGCGACGAATGGGTGATCAACGGGCAGAAAACCTGGACCACGCTGGGCCAGCATGCCGACTGGATCTTCTGCCTGTGCCGCACCGATCCCGATGCCAAGCCGCAGGCCGGCATCAGCTTCATCCTGGTCGACATGAAAACGCCGGGGATCGAACTGCGCCCGATCAAGCTGATCGAGGGCGGCCACGAGGTGAACGAGGTGTTCTTTACCGATGTCCGCGTGCCTGTCGGGAACCTGGTGGGCGAGGAAAACAAGGGCTGGACCATCGCCAAGTACCTGCTGACCCACGAACGCACCGGCATCGCCGGGGTGGGCTTTTCCATGCAGGCGCTGGAAGAGGTCAAGGCGCTGGCCCGCAAGGTGCGGCGGGGTGGCCGCCCGCTGATCGAGGACCCGCTCTTCGCCGCCCGGGTGGCGCAGGCGGAGATCGACCTGGAGGCGATGAAGATCACCAACCTGCGGATGCTGTTCCGCGCCCAGCAACAGGGCGCGCCGGGACCGGAAACCTCGATCCTGAAAATCAAGGGTACGGTGATCAACCAGGAACTGAAGGATCTGGCCCGCCGCGCCCTGGGCCCGGCCGCCGCGCCCTTCCCGGGCTATGTCAACGATGGCAACCTGATGTTCGGCCCGGCCGACACCGCCAACAACGCCGCGCGCTATTTCAACAATCGCAAGACCTCGATCTTCGGGGGATCGAACGAGATCCAGCGCAACATCCTGACCAAGACCATGCTGGAGCTGTGAGACGATGGATTTCAACCTGACCGAAGACCGCCAGATGCTCAGCGACACGCTGAACCGTTACCTGGCCGAACAATACCCCGTCGAACACCGCAACAAGGTCGCCTATGAAGCCCCGTTCCACGATCCCGCGAAATGGGATGAACTGGCCGAACTGGGCGCGCTTTTTGCGCTTGCCCCGGAAGAGGCGGGCGGCTTCGGCGGCACCGGTTTCGACATCTCGGTGGTGTTCGAAGCGATGGGCCGGCAGCTGACGCCGGAACCGATGCTGGCTGCACTGATGGCCTCGCGGTTGCTGACGGCGGCGGGCGCGGAGCAGGAGGCGCTGCTGTCCGGTGCCACCAAATACGCGGTGGGCTTTACGGAGATCGACGCCCCCTACGAATTGGACCAGATCGCCTGCATGGCGACGGCCAAGGGTGACGGATATACCTTGTCGGGCCGCAAAAGCACCGTCTACGGCGGCCAGGCCGCGGACGTGCTGCTGATCGCGGCGAAACTCGACGGCCGACTGGCGCTGTTCGAGGTGCAGGCGTCGGATGCCAACGTCACCGGCTACGCGATGATGGAAGGTGCCGGCGCGGCCGAGCTGCTGTTCGACGACACGCCGGCGAAACTGCTGATCGCCGACGCTTTGGGCGCGATGGAAGACGCGATCAATGCCGGCATCGTCGCGCTCTGCGCCGAGGCGGTCGGCGCGATGGACGTTACCCATGCCACCACGGTCGATTACCTGAAACAGCGCAAGCAGTTCGGCGTGCCGATCGGCAAGTTCCAGGTCCTGCAGCACCGCGCGGTCGACATGCTGACCGAGATCGAACAGGCCCGCTCGATCACCATCAAGGCGGCGGCGGAACTGGGCGGTGCGGATGCGTCGCGCTACGCCTCGATGGCGAAGAACATGATCGGACGCGCCGCGCGGCTGGTGGCGGAAGAGGCGATCCAGATGCATGGCGGCATCGCGATGACCTGGGAGTACCCGATCTCGCATTACGCCAAGCGACTGGTGATGCTGGATGCGCAACTGGGCGACACCGATTATCACCTCAGCCGGGTTATGGAAGCAAACCGCGCCGCCTGACAAGATCCTGCGCCCACCCTAGCCCCTCTTCGGGCGCTTCACCCGGGGGTAAGCAGTTGGGGGCGCCGCCTCATCAGGCATGAGCGTGGCCTGACCGATGAGCATCCTGAGATAGCTGTTGGCCTCGTCGACGAAGTCAGGATGGGAGAGAAGCTGCTCCATCTGCGTCAGCACCCGCTCAAAGGCTGTGCGTGTTCCTGCATACGCTCGCGATGCCGACATAGAGCCGGTTGCGCAGAATGCCTTCCTGCCGCGCGGGGTTGCCGCGCAGGCTCGAGCTTTCCCAGCTGCCGCCGTTCGGCGCCGGAATGTGGTCCAGGTTCAGACCCGTTGAGATCGCGTTCGTGCTCTTGCCGGCCGCGAACTCGCGGAAGATGCGGCGCACGATCTCAGCCTGCTCCGGGTCGATGTCCCGGTTGAGCCC
>JAWVXM010000102.1:0-8687 GCA_033723255.1 Thalassovita sp. | reverse complement strand
TTGATACGGGCCAGACAATTCCAGTCGACGACAAGGAGACGGGCACGCATCTTCGGCGTGAGGTCCAGGCCGGAGACTTCCTGATCCTCGTGCAGCGCCGGTCCGACCTGTTCGCCGAAATCATCCGCGCCTGCAAGGAACAGGGGTTGGCCATCGCCGGGGCCGACCGGTTGAAGGTGGGGGCGGAACTGGCGGTGCGCGACCTTGCCGCGCTGATGAATTTCCTCGCCACGCCCGAAGACGATTATTCGCTTGCCGTGACCCTGAAATCGCCGCTGTTCGGCTGGGACGAACAGGCGCTTTTCGACCTCGCGCACCGGCGCGAGGAACGGCACCTGTGGCAGGCGCTGCGGCGCCGGCGGGAAGAATTCCCCGAAGTGATGGGGGTGCTGGACGATCTGCGCGACCTGGCCGATTACCTGCGCCCCTATGATTTGATCGAACGGATCCTGACCCGCCATGACGGGCGGCGCAAATTGCTGGCGCGACTCGGCGCCGAAGCCGAAGATGGCATCAACGCCTTCCTGAGCCAGGCCCTGGCTTATGAACGCAGCGCGATCCCCAGCCTGATCGGTTTCCTGCAATGGATGGAAACCGATGAATTGGAAATCAAGCGGCAGATGGACAGCGCCGGCGACCGGATCCGGGTGATGACGGTGCATGGCGCCAAGGGGCTGGAAGCCCCGATCGTGATCCTGCCCGATACCGGCAAACGCAACGTGCAGCTGCGCGATGACGTTCTGACCGACGATGGCCAGGTGATGTGGCGCAGCGCAAGCGGCCAGATGCCGCCCCGGATGCAGGCCGCGCGCGACCGGCGGCTTGCCGCCGAGGCGGCCGAGCGCGACCGGCTGCTTTACGTCGCGATGACGCGGGCGGAAAAATGGCTGATCGTCGCGGCGGCGGGCGATCTGGGGACGGACGGGGCAAGCTGGTACGAAAAGATCGGCAGCGCGATGGAACGGATGGGGGCAGGGGCGCATGATTTCCCGTTCGGTGCCGGGCTGCGGCTCAGCCATGGCGATTGGGGCGGCGAAGTCATGGCCACCGCGACCGGCGCGGAAACCCGCGAAACCGTTCTGCCCGACTGGGCCGAAGCCCGCGCGCAGCTGCCGGAACCGACGCCGCAAACGCTCAGCCCCTCCGATCTGGGTGGCGCCAAGGCGCTTCCGGGTGAAGACAACCTTGATGAAGAGGCGGCCAAGAAACGCGGCCGACAGATCCACCTGTTGCTGGAACACCTGCCCGATGTGCCGCAATCCGATTGGCCCGATATGGCGCGGAAACTTCTGTCACGCGGCGCCGATACGGCGGAAAAAACGGAAATTCCCGCCCTTCTGGACGAAGCGGCCCGCGTGCTGACCGCCGCCGACCTGCAACCCCTTTTCGCAGGCGATGCTTTGGCCGAGGTCCCGATCAGCGCCGATATCGCCGCGCTGGACGGCCAACGCATCCACGGCACCATCGACCGGCTGATCGTGACAGAAAAAACCGTTCTGGCGGTGGATTTCAAAACCAATGCCGTGGTGCCCGCCACGGTGGACGATTGCCCGCTTGGGCTGATCCGGCAGATGGCGGCCTATGCCCATGCTCTGGCACGGATTTATCCCGGTCACGAGGTGAAAACAGCCCTGCTTTGGACCCGCGACGCACGGCTCATGCCCTTGCCCGATGCACTGCTGACACATTCTCTTGAAACGATCCGTTCGTCTTGACGATACCCGGTTCCAAACCTAGGTTTGCCGCAACCCAATTTCTCAGGAGAAAACACATGGCCACCGTAGCCGTTACCGATGCAACCTTCGACGCCGAAGTGAAGAATTCCGATATCCCCGTCGTGGTGGATTTCTGGGCCGAATGGTGCGGCCCGTGCAAGCAGATCGGCCCGGCCCTGGAAGAACTGGCCGCCGAGATGGAAGGCAAGGTGAAGATCGCCAAGGTCGACGTGGACAGCAACCCGAACGCCGCCGCCGCAATGGGCGTGCGTGGCATCCCGGCGCTGTTCATCTTCAAGGACGGCCAGGTGATTTCGAACCGCGCCGGCGCAGCACCCAAGGCCGCGCTGCAAAGCTGGATCGAAGGGTCGATCTGATCGGTTCCCGAATTTGAATTCACGAAAACCCCGGTGCCTGCGCTGGGGTTTTTCATTTCGGAAAACGACCGTTGATAATGCGTCAGATCGGCCAACCCGCCCGCCGCAGCGCCTGGCGGATTTTCTTCTGCGCCTCAGGTCGGCCGGCATTGATCGACATGTCCTGCCAGAACCACCAGACATAGCGTTCGAAATCCGGCGGATCCCGCAGCACCGTTTCAAACGCCCGGTCCAGCCCCTGCCGATACACATCCGCCGCGATATGGTGAAAATCCGACCGCGCGAACAACACGCAGGGCTTGCCGAAGAAATAGCCGTTGAACGCCACGCTTGAATTCTGCGTCACCACGTAATCGCAACGCTGCAGCATCTTGACCATGTCGGCCCGTTGCAGTTTCAGCCGGGGAAACCGCTTGGCCAGCGTTTCCAGCTTGGACAGTTCCGAGGCCGAATAGCTTTCGTTCGGGTGCAGCGTGGCAATCACCCGGCGAGACGGGTCATGCTGCAGCGTCGACACCAGCATTTCCAGCGGCGAACAGGTCTGGAACGATCGCCGCTCGGTCAACCGGCCCTGCAGCGGCGCATAGATGATGCCATCGCGCGTGACCTCTGTCACCGCTTCACCGAACAGCCGCTTGCGCCAGAAACTGAAAAACCGCTTCGCTTCTTCAGGGTCCACCTTCCCGGGGTTGAACCGTTTCTGCGCCACCCGCCAGTCCCAGCGTCTCGTTGTCGGCTCGATCTGCCAGAACGGGTAATGATAGACACGGCGGAAAGTCAGCGCGTGATCCCCTTGGGGTTCGTCCATGTGAAACATCGCGTAACCGGGCCGGTCGTGGCTTGCCGCCCGCTCGCGCGGCGAATTTCCCCGAAACCCCACGGAAAACCCCGCTTTCTCGACCACCTCGACGATCTTTCCGATGAAATTGTGCTGTCCTGCCCGGGCGCTTTTCAGCAGGTCGGGTACAAGGTAGAAATCGAGGTGTTTTTCGCGGTTCATAGTTGAAATCTATCCAGCGCGGATCGGCTGGGCAAGCATGGCCCTTACACCAAGGCGTGAGCCAACACTTGTGCCGGAGCGCCGCAAATTCCATATATGCGGGCAACGACAGGAGGCATCGCATGGCTGAGGACAAATTCCCCGGATGGCACGGCACGACCATCATCGGCGTCAAGAAACAGGGCCAGGTGGTGATCGCCGGTGACGGGCAGGTGTCTCTGGGCCAGACCGTGATCAAGGGCACCGCGCGCAAGGTGCGCAGGCTTTCCCCCGGCGGTTACGACGTGGTCGCCGGGTTCGCCGGATCCACCGCCGACGCCTTCACCCTGCTGGAACGGCTGGAAACCAAGCTCGAAGCGACCCCCGGGCAACTGGCCCGCGCCAGCGTGGAACTGGCCAAGGACTGGCGCACCGACAAGTACCTGCAGAAGCTCGAAGCGATGCTGATCGTCACCGATGGCGCCGACATGTTCGTGATCACCGGCGCGGGCGACGTTCTGGAACCCGAACATGACGTGACCGCGATCGGGTCGGGCGGCAATTACGCCTTGGCCGCCGCACGCGGCATGATGGACAGCGACCTGAGCGCCGAACAGATCGCCCGCA
Source organism: Thalassovita sp. (assembly GCA_033723255.1). Lineage (GTDB taxonomy): Bacteria > Pseudomonadota > Alphaproteobacteria > Rhodobacterales > Rhodobacteraceae > Thalassobius. The sequence continues at coordinate 4,989 of JAWVXM010000102.1, read as the reverse complement.
AGGCGATGGCGATCGCCGCCGATATCTGCGTCTACACCAATGGCAACCTGACGGTGGAGTCGATTTCGAAATGATCTCGGACGACGATCTGCGTGCCGCCGTCGGGTCCGGTCTGCTGACCGAATCCCAGGCGGCGTCGCTGGCGGCACTGGCCGACAGCCGCCGCGGCGCGCGCGAAAATCTGTCCCCCGGCGACGAACCCTTCGAACTGTTCCGCGGCTTCAACGAAATCTTCATCGTCGTCGGCCTTCTGATCCTGTCGATGGGATGGGTCGCGGTGACCGGCGCGGAACTGACCGGGCAGATCGTGAACGTGAAAACCGAAGTGGCCGGGGCGGCCGCCGTCGCCGCCGTCGTGCTTTGGGCGCTGGCGGAATATTTCATCCGCCGCCGCCGCATGGTGGCCCCCGCGATCGCCCTGTCGATCCTGTTCGCGCTGAACGCTGCGACCGGGCTGACCACGTGGTTTTCCGAACCCTTCATGGTGGCACAGAAAGACCTGTCGAGCCTGCCTCTGCCGCTGACCCTGACAACCGCCGCGGTTGCGCTGTTCTGGGCCCGGTTCCGGGTGCCCTTCGCGATGGCGCTGATCGCGCTTGGCGTTTTCGCGCTGGCCATGCTGATCGGCGCCAACCAGGCCGGAACGCCGCGCGAAATCACCGATTTCTTCCTGCTCTCAGCCAGCGGCCCCTTCGCCTGGATCACCCTGCTGGTCGGGTTCGCCGTGTTCCTCGTGGCGATGTATTTCGACATGAGCGACCCGCACCGCGTCACCCGCCGCTCGGCGCAGGGGTTCTGGCTGCACTTGGTCGCCGCGCCCGCGCTGGTCAACACCATAGCGCTCAGCCTTCTGGTGAAGGACAGCGCGGGAGCGAACCTGACCCTGATGGCGGTTCTCTTTCTCTTCGCGCTGGTCGCGATCGTCATCGACCGCCGCTCCTTCCTGATCGCCACCATCATCTATATCGTCACCCTGGCCGGCACCGTCTTCGATGGCGAAGGCATCGCACTGACCACCCTGACACTGGGCCTGTTCCTGGTGATCCTCGGCGCGTTCTGGGCGCGGATCCGCGCCGCCCTGCTTTCACCCTTGTCCGGGATTCTGCCGCTTGACCGGCTGCCGCCCTCTCACTGATACGGGATTCACATGACCAATCTCACCCCCCGCGAAATCGTTTCCGAACTCGACCGTTTCATCATCGGCCAGAACGACGCCAAGCGCGCCGTCGCCGTGGCGCTGCGCAACCGCTGGCGGCGCAAGCAGCTGTCGGATGACCTGCGCGACGAGGTTTACCCGAAAAACATCCTGATGATCGGGCCGACCGGCGTCGGCAAGACCGAAATCAGCCGCCGCTTGGCGAAACTGGCCAAGGCGCCCTTCATCAAGGTCGAGGCCACCAAATTCACCGAGGTCGGTTACGTCGGCCGCGACGTGGAACAGATTATCCGCGACCTGGTCGACAGCGCCATCGCGATGACCCGCGAGATCATGCGCGAAGAGGTCAAGGCCAAGGCCCACCAAGCCGCCGAGGACCGGGTGATCGAAGCCATCGCCGGCGAGGACGCGCGCGAAGCCACCCGCGAAATGTTCCGCAAGAAACTGAAGGCGGGTGAACTGGACAACACGGTGATCGAACTTGACGTGACCGACACCTCGAACCCGATGCCGATGATGGACATTCCCGGCCAGCCCGGCAGCCAGATGGGGATGATGAACTTGGGCGACATCTTCGGCAAGGCTTTCGGCGGCCGCACCGTGCGCCGCCGCATGACCGTGGCCGAAAGCTATGAGGTGCTGATCGGGGAAGAAGCCGACAAGCTTCTGGACGACGAAACCGTGACCAAGACCGCGCTGGAAGCGGTCGAACAGAACGGCATCGTGTTCCTCGACGAGATCGACAAGGTCTGCGCCCGGGCCGAAGCGCGCGGCGGCGATGTCAGCCGCGAAGGGGTGCAGCGCGACCTGCTGCCGCTGATCGAGGGTACCACCGTGTCCACCAAGCACGGGCCGGTGAAAACCGACCATATCCTGTTCATCGCATCCGGCGCCTTCCACATCGCCAAGCCGTCGGACCTGTTGCCCGAATTGCAGGGCCGTCTGCCGATCCGGGTGGAACTGCGGGCGCTGACCGAAGACGATTTCGTGCGCATCCTGACCGAAACCGACAACGCGCTGACGCGCCAGTACACCGCGCTGATGGCGACCGAGGAAGTGACGGTGAGCTTCACCGAAGACGGTATCAAGGCGCTGGCCAAGATCGCGGCGGACGTGAACCAGTCGGTGGAAAACATCGGCGCGCGGCGGCTTTACACGGTGATGGAACGGGTGTTCGAGGAACTGTCCTTCACCGCGCCGGACCAATCCGGCCAGTCGGTGACGGTGGATGCCGATTTCGTCGACAAGAATCTGGGAGAACTGACCAAATCGACGGATGTCAGCCGCTACGTTCTGTAAGGGCTGAGCCGGGCAGGCGCCGGTCCGCGCGGTGGCGCTGCGACCTGCGAACAAATCGCTTTATGCCCGCCAAGTCCAGACGACATATGAGCGGCAAAACTAACGTCCCCAAAGCGCCAACCCGTGCATGCGGACTGGCGCTTGCCCGGCGGCGCTGCGCGCATTGTTCCGGGCAGGGATTTCTTCTGTTCAAATGCGAAACGGTTCACCGCCCCCGCTTCAAATAGACGTAATAAGCCCCCGATCCGCCGTGGCTCAGATGCGCCTCGGTCACCTGCAGCACCACCGCTGAAAGCGGCGGCATCCGCAGCCATTGCGGCACGTTGTGTTTCAAAACCCCGAACCGCACCGGAATCGGCCCGCCTTCATCGCGGTGCTTGCCCTTGCCGGTGATCACCAGTACCAGCCGCTTGCCCTGACCATGCGACCGCATGATGAAGGCGTTCAGCGCGCCATGCGCCTTGTCCAGCGTCATGCCGTGCAGGTCGATCCGGCCCTCGGGGACCAGCTTGCCGCGCTTCATCTTGCCATAGGTCTTGCGATCCATCCGCAACGGACCGTTGCCAAGCTGTTCGGAAATCGTCGGCATCAGGTCATTGCCGGGCGGCGTGGGCGCCGATCGGCTTCCGACCTGGAAATCGGGCAGGCGGACGGGCGGGGTTTTCTTTGGTTTCGGCTTGGGTTTGGGCAATTCCGACGCCTTGCGTTCCGGGTGCAGCCTTTCGGCCGTTTCCGCCACCTTCTTCCAAAGCTCGACCTCGTCCGGGTTCAGCCGCCGCCGCGTCATTGTTCGGCCTCCGGCAGCAGGGCATAGGCGCGCTGGATCGGCAACAGCACAAGCATCCGGCCACCATCGCGCAGCTTGCCGGCGGCCCTTCCCGCCGCGTCGCCTGTCCCGAAAAAGATATCGGCCCGCTGCGGCCCCTTGATCGCCGACCCGGTATCCTGCGCCATCATCAGCCGGTGCAGCGGGGTTTCACCGCCCTTTTCGATCCAGACCGGCGCGCCCAGCGGCGTGAATTCGGGATCCACCGCGATGCTGCGCCCGGCAGTCACCGACCGGTTCATCGCGCCAAGCGGTCCGCTTTCCGGCGACACAAGGTCGATTTCGCGGAAGAAAACGTAGGAGGGATTATGGCGCAGCAATTCCAGCCCCTCATCCGGGTTGCGCCGCACCCAGGATTTGATCACCTGCGCCGAAACCTGGTGCCTGGCATAAATGCCGCGTCGGATCAGTTCCACGCCCACGGAGCGGTATTCATGCCCGTTCGACCCGGCGTAACCGATGCGGATATGGTGGCCATTGGGCAACCGGATGCGGCCCGATCCCTGAACCTGCAGGAAAAACAATTCGACCGGGTCATCGACCCAGGCGATTTCCAATCCCCGTCCTTCCATCACGCCGCTTGTTTCGATTTCGCGCCGAGACATCCACCGCGCGGTCTGCCGGGCTTCGCCTGGCATCCGGTAAACCGGATAGCGGAACCGGTCGCTGCGCACCGTCGATCCATCCAGTTCCGGTTCGAAATAGCCGGTGAACAAGGGTTGTTCGCCGTTTTCGATCTGCACCGGGCGGAAGAACAGTTCGAAAAACGCCTTCGGGTTGTCGATATTCTGCGCCACAGCGCAAAGCGATTGCCAATCGGGCGGATCGATATCGGGGCAGGTGTTCAGGAAAACCCGCAGCGCCGCGGCATGGTCATCGCCATCCCAGCCTTCGAGATCCCCGAAGCCGAGAACCCGGTAGGTCAGGTCGCCGGAATGGGCCGGTGCCGCCATCAGCGCCCCGGCCACAATGACGGCTGCCAGCCGCCGGATCATTCGCCCGTGGCGACCAGTTGCCAGTTCGGATCGTCGCTTCCCATTTCGCGGGCAAAGGTCCAGACATCCTTCTGACGCTTGATCTCGTTCGGCTTGCCCTCGACGATTTCGCCAGCAGCGTCACGCACGACCGAAGTCAGTTCGCCAACGAATTTCACCGAAATCTCGGCGACGTTGTTTTCGAATTCCGCATCGACCAGCGCCATTTCGCGGATGCCGACGAATTCGGCCTCGATCTTCAGGCCCTGCGCTTCGCGTGCGGCAACCACTTCGGCAAAGCTTGCGTAAACGTCATCGCTGAGAAACGGCTTCAGGCCGTCCATGTCGCCGCGTTCGAACCCCATCAGGATCATTTCATAGGCCCCGCGCGCCCCGCCAAGGAATTCCGACACGCTGAACGACGGTTCGACGCGCTTCATCGCGGCCAGCGCCGTTGCCGCGTCGCTGCCTTCTTCGACATGGTCGGTGATATCGCGGTCGGGGCCGCCTTCGATCACCTCGAATTCGCGACGGGCCGGGGATCTTTCCGGCACATTCTGGACGGGCGGTTTTTCGAACCCTTCACGGGTACCCAACACGCTCTTCAACCGCAAAATCAGGAAGATCGCGATACCGGCCAGGACCAGAAGCTGCAAAATCGGCGAATTCATACTATCCTCTCATACCAAGGGGCGTGGAAACCCGCCCGTTGGGTTCTTATGTAGGTGAGGCAG
>JAWVXM010000101.1:0-8758 GCA_033723255.1 Thalassovita sp. | reverse complement strand
CGGCCGAGCCATGCGATTTGACCACGGTGCCGTTCAGCCCCAGGAATACCCCGCCATTCACCCGGCGCGGATCGATCCGCTTCTTGAGGCGCCGAAGCGAGGTATAGGCCAGCACCGAGGCCAGCCGCGACAGGGGCGAGTATTTGAACGCCTCGCGCAGCAGGTCGCCGATCAGGCTGGCGGTGCCTTCGCCGGTCTTCAGCGCGACATTGCCGGTGAAACCGTCGGTCACGATCACGTCGCAGATGTCGCCGGGGATATCGCCGCCTTCGACGAAGCCGACGAAGTCCATCCCGGCATTGTCTGCGTTGGACTTGATCAGGTCATGGGCCAGTTTCAGTTCGGCCCGGCCCTTGTGTTCCTCGGTGCCGACATTCAGCAATCCGATACGTGGCCGCTTCAGCCCCATGCCGTTGCGGGCATAAGACGCGCCCATCAGCGCATATTGCAGCAGGTCGTGTTCATCGGCACGGATATCGGCGCCGACATCGAGCATCACGTTGAACCCCTGCGGGTTGCGTGACGGCCAAAGCACGGCGATGGCCGGGCGGTTGACGCCAGGCAGCTTGCGCAGCCGCACCATGGAAAGCGCCATCAGCGCGCCGGTATTGCCGCAGGATACACAGACATCCGCCTTGCCCGAGCGCACCGCTTCCAGCGCCGACCACATTGAGGTGTTCTTGCCGCGGCGCATCACCTGGGAGGGCTTGTCCTCCATCGTGACAACGCCCGCGGCGTCGTGGATTTCCACCCGCCCGTTCAGGGATTTCTTGCGTGCGACAAGTTTTTCCAGCTCGGCGCGGGGGCCGTGCAGGATGAAGCCAATATCGGGATTTATCTTGGCGGAAAGAGAAATACCGGCGACAACTGCCGCCGGTCCTCTGTCGCCACCCATGGCGTCAACGGAGATGATGGTGCGTCCTGCACCCGCCGTGGAGTGATCCTGCATAGCGGTCATTGCGGACGCCGGTCCCCGAATTGTGCGTTACGCCGCGTCTTCGTCCAGATCGATTTCGTCAACCAGGGCGACGACTTCACGATCGGCGTAGTGGCCGCAGGATGCGCAAACGTGGTGCGGGCGCTTCAGCTCGCCGCAGTTCGAGCATTCGTTGGGGTTTGCCGCGACCAGCGCGTCATGTGCGCGGCGGTTGTTGCGGCGCGACTTGGATACTTTATTCTGTTGGACAGCCATGTCACAACCTCAATTTCCTATGGGCGCAGGCGGCCCGGTTTCACGTGGGTTCGTGGCTCATATTCGGTCAAAGCCGATATGTCCAACCCTAAATTCGGATGAGCGGCGGAAAATACTGCGAATCCGCCTCGGCGCAAGTGTTTTTTTACAGTTTTTTATGTGCCGGGTCCATTCTTGTTCCGCCCCCTTCATAGGGCGGCTGCGGCCGCTTTCCCGGGCCGGCGCCTGGCCCTGCTAATCGTTCTTTTTCAACTGGTCGCGCAGGGCGGCCAGCCCGGCGAAGGGTTTGGTGTCCTCGTCCGTCATCGCCTGTTTCCCCGGTTCGGTGAACCGGCTGTCGCCCAGTTCGGCGTTCTCGGAGCGCGGATAAAGCGGCAGGGACAGCGAAAGGGATTCGATCATCACCTCGGCCGGGTCGATTTCGCTGCCCAGAAGTTCGAGCGTATCGTCTTCGGGCATCTCGACCTCTTCCCCTTCTGCCGCAGCTTCGGGCAGTTGGGACATGAAACGCCGGGTGATCTTTTCATCGATCCGCGTGGTGACTGGTTTGAGTGTCACCACGCAGGGCTGCACCACGGTGGCCCCCAGATCGGCCTCGAGCAGCCAGTCGGCGCGTCCCTCGGCGCGGATCTCGCCTTTGAAGCGCAGTTTGCGCAGCTTCAGCAGGCCAAGTTCGCGCGCGATCGCTTCTACTTCGCTGTCGGATGGCATCAATTCGAAACGGGTCGGGCGGCTGGTCGGCAGGTCGGCGACGCGCAGGGGATGGCTGGGCAGGCTTGTCATGGCGGGTGGGTTCCTTTGCTTGAACCGGAAGCATTCCTTCTGTAAGCGGGATAAGAGGCGCGCAAGGGCAAGGCAAGAGGGCAGCAATGTCACGCAAAGGAAAGACTTTCAGAACCGCCGTTGCCGGACTGGCGATCCTGGCGATGACTGGCTGCACTGCGCTTTACCGAAATCACGGCTATGCGCCGAGTGACGAAGACCTGACCGAGGTGATCGTTGGCGTCGACACCCGCGACAGCGTTGCCGAATCCGTCGGCACGCCCGGTGCGACCGGCGTGCTGAATGAAAGCGGTTACTATTATGTCCAGAGCCGGGTCCGTCATTTCGCCTATCGCCGGCCGGAAGTGATCGACCGCCAGGTGGTGGCGATCAGTTTCGACAGCCGCGGGGTCGTCAGCAACGTTGAACGCTACACCTTGCAGGATGGCCGGGTGGTGCCGCTGGTGCGCCGGGTCAGCAGCTCGAACGTCGCCGACAAGAGCTTCCTGCGCCAACTGCTTGGCAATCTCGGCCGGTTCCGGACCTCCGACGTCGTCGAATAAGGCGGGGTCGGTCGCATCCCGGATACATCTTGTGTGCTACTGTGGGTGGCACTAGTCTGCGTCTTGGGCAAAGCAGCCGGAGCCGTCTGATGCTGTCATTGAAAAAGGGACGCTATGCCGCCCGCCTGGCCGATTGTGCGGGCGATGTGGAGGCCGCGCAGCGTCTGCGCCATCTGAGCTTTCTCGGTGGCGAAGGGCGCGACGCGGATGCGTTCGATGATATCTGCGCCCATGTTCTGGTCGAGGAGATCAAGACCGGGCGGCTGGTCTGCTGTTTCCGGCTGTTGCCGTTGAGCGACGGGAACGAGATCGGCCGCAGCTATTCGGCGCAATATTACGAATTGTCCGCGCTGCGGGATTTCCGGGGGCCGATGGTCGAAATGGGCCGGTTCTGCATCTATCCCGATGTCAGGGATCCCGATATCCTACGGGTGGCCTGGGGCGCGATGACAAGATATGTCGATGAAAACGGCGTGGAAATGCTGTTTGGCTGTTCGTCCTTCCACGGCACGGATGAACGGGAATATCTCGACGCTTTCGCGCTGCTGAAGGAACGCCACCTTGCGCCCAAGCGGTGGCTTCCGCGGGTGAAGGCGCCGCAGGTGTTCCGTTTTGCTCAGAAACTGCGGGGCAAACCGGACGCGAAACAGGCGATGCTGCGGATGCCGCCGCTGCTGCGGACCTATCTGCTGATGGGGGGCTGGGTGTCCGATCACGCGGTGGTGGACCCGGCGATGAACACTCTGCACGTGTTCACCGGGCTGGAAATCAAGGCGATCCCGCCGGCGCGCAAGCGGCTGTTGCGCGGCGTGGCGGGGTAGCGGGGGGCGCTGCCCCCGTCGCGCGCGGCGCGACTCCCCCGGGATATTTGGAAAAAGAAGAAGGCGCGGGTTCTTGACCTTGTTCCGGGGCGTCGTTAGCTGCGGATCATGGCACGTATTCCTTTGCTCCAGCTGAACGATATCTCGCTGACCTTCGGGGGCGAACCGGTGTTTCACGATCTGTCCCTGGTGGTGCAGCCGGGCGACCGGGTGGCGCTTGTGGGGCGCAACGGGTCCGGCAAGTCGACGCTGATGAAGGTGATGGCGGGGCTGGTTGAGCCCGATCACGGCGCCCGTGTGGTGCCGCCCGGCGTCAGTGTCGGCTATATGGAGCAAGACCCTGACATGGCGGGGTTTTCCACGCTGGGCGATTATGCCGCCAGCGGGCTGGACGCGTCGGAAATCTACCGGGTCGAGATGGCGGGCGAAGGTTTGAAATTCGACCCCGCGCGCCCGGTCGAGACTGCTTCGGGCGGCGAGCGGCGGCGCGCGGCGCTGGCCAAGCTGATGGCCGAGGCACCCGAGCTGATGCTGCTGGACGAACCGACGAACCATCTGGATATCGAGGCGATCGCCTGGCTGGAAAACGAATTGCGCGACACCCGCAAGGGCTATGTCCTGATCAGCCACGACCGTGCTTTTCTGCGTGCGCTTACCCGCGCAACCCTTTGGATCGACAGGGGAATGGTGCGCCGGCAGGAAAAGGGGTTCGACGCCTTCGAGGCCTGGCGCGACAAGGTCTGGGAAGAAGAGGACATCGCGCGCCACAAGCTGGACCGCAGGATCAAGTCGGAAGCCCGCTGGGCGGTCGAGGGGATATCGGCGCGGCGCAAGCGCAACCAGGGAAGGGTGCGCCGGTTGCAGGACATGCGGGCCGAACGTGCGGGCCAGAACAAGCGCCAGGGCGCGGCGCCGATGGAACTGGCATCGGGGCCGAAATCTGGCCGCAAGGTTGTGGATGCCAAAGGAATTTCAAAGTCTTATGGCGAAAAGGTCATCTTGAAAAACTTCTCCATCCAGATTCAGCGTGGCGACCGCGTGGCCTTTGTCGGTCCCAATGGCATTGGCAAGACGACGCTTCTGAAGATGTTGATGGGACAGGAAAAACCCGACGAGGGGACGATCACGCTGGGGACCAACCTGTTGCCGGCGATCTTCGATCAGGCGCGGGCGCAGCTGGACCCGGAAATGTCCCTGTGGGACAGCCTGACCGGCGATCCCGAAATGCGGGTATCGGGCAAGGCCGATCAGGTTCTGGTGCGGGGCCAGCCGAAACACGTGGTGGGATACCTGAAGGAATTCCTGTTCGACGAGCGGCAGGCAAGAGCGGCCGTCAAGTCCTTGTCGGGTGGGGAAAAAGCGCGGTTGCTGCTGGCCAAGATCATGGCCAGGGAAAGCAACCTTCTGGTGCTGGACGAACCGACCAACGATCTGGATATCGAAACGCTGGACCTGCTGCAGGAACTGCTGGACGATTATGACGGCACGGTGCTTCTGGTCAGCCACGACCGGGATTTCCTCGACCGGGTGGCGACCACCACGATCGCGATGGAAGGCAATGGCAAGGCCACCGTCTATGCCGGCGGCTGGAGCGATTACCAGGCGCAGAAAACTGAAGCCGAATCGGAAGAAAAGGTCGCAAAAACAGCATCTTCAAATGCGAAGGCGAAGAAAAGCGACAAGCCCGTTTCGACAGAACCGGAAGGGCTGAGCTTTACCGAGAAACACCGGCTTGAGGCGCTTCCCGCGATCATCGAGCGGCTGGAAGCGGAGATCGGCAAGCTTGAGGAATTCCTGATGAATCCCGACCTGTTCAGCACCGAACCGGTCAAATTCCAGAAGGCCACCGACGCCCTTGTCGAACGCCAGCAGGCGCTGGCGGAGGCGGAAGAGGAATGGATGGCGCTGGAAGAAAGGGCCGGCGGCTAGACGTAGCGAAGTTTTTTGGCATTTGTACGATTTGTACGGCGAAACGCTACGGATGCCCTTTCCGGTTTTTTCGTGCTGGTTTCAGGTCACTCAGAGGACGGGCGGGACGCGAATTGAAGTCAGCGCTGCGCCCCCCAAAAAACCGGTGTTTCAGTCGGCGGACGCGCCGCCGTCCACCGGGATCAATGCCCCGGTCATGTATTTTGCCGCGTCCGAGACCAGAAAGGCGGTCACGCCGGCGACGTCCTGCGGGGTGCCGACGCGGCCCATCGGGATCGCCGCGCCGTATTCGGCCACCCGTTCGGCGCGCGCGGCCCCGCTGAGTCCGGCGGCCAGCATCGGCGTGTCGGTATCGCCGGGGCACACGGCGTTGACCCGGATGCCTTCCTGCGCGTGGTCCAGCGCCATGCACCGGGTCAGCTGCGCCACCGCGGCCTTGGAAACCGAATAGGCCAGCGCATCCTTGGCACCGACGAGCGCCCAGTCCGACGCGATGTTGACGATTGCGCCGCCGCCCTGCGCCCGCAGCGCCGGCAGCGCCGCGCGCGAAAGCCGGAAGACGGCGTTCAGGTTGATGTCCATCAACCGGTTCCAGTCCGCATCCGTGGTGTCTTCGGCTGCGCCCTGGATCAGGATCCCGGCATTGTTGATCAGAACGTCGACGCGGCCAAATGCGTCGAGCGCCGCCTGCACGACGGTTTCCGGGGCCGTGGTGTCGGACAGGTCCGCGGCGAGAAACAGGGCGTCCACGCCGTCGGCCCGGAACGCATCGGCCATCGCTTGGCCCTCCGCTTCCCGGCGCCCGACCAGCAGCAATGCGTAGCCTTCCGTCGCGAGGGTGGTCGCGATCGCCGCGCCTATCCCCGAGGTCGCCCCGGTGACGATCGCGCAGGGAATGGTGCTTGTTGCCTGATTTCGTTCCATTTTTGCCTCGCTGAACCTCGTTTCGGATAGCTAACGGTTTGCGATCGGGGGTGTCAAACGAAGCGGGCTTCCTGCAGGTGCTTGCCACACGGGGTGGCCGATTTAATGTGCGCAGGCCGTGGTTCGCGCGTCGGGCTTGGTCGGGCGAGCGCTGCGCCCTTTGGCGGCGCTCGCCCGGTCAGGCTTTAGATGGCAATCGTGCGTGCGTCCGAAAACGACAGCAGCTTGCGGCTGTTCTCGTCCCAAAGGTGAAGCCGCGCACAGCGAAAGCTTTCCCATAGGGTGATGCGCTTTGACTGGGCGAGGATATCATGATCCCGGACCACGTCGCCCAGCCGGTAGAACGGGATGCGGCTGGCGGCATGGTGCACATGGTGAACGCCGATATTCGCGGTGATCCAGCGCAGAACGCCGGGCAGGTCGTAATGCGAGCTGCCGTTGAGGGCCGCTTCCTGCACGTTCCAGTCTTCTTCGCGGTCCCAGACCGTGTCTTCGAACTGATGCTGGACATAGAAGAACCACACCCCGGTGATTGCGGCCAGAAGCGTGGTCGGCAGGAACACGAACAGCAGCACATCGATGCCGCCCAGCCATGCGATCATGCCAAGAGCGGCCGCGATCACGGCGTTGGTCACCAGCGCGCTGAGCCAATAACGGCCGCCCGCCCGCATCTGGCCGACCGGAAGCCGGTTCTGCAGGAAGAACAGGTAGAACGGGACGATGCCGAACAGGAAAAATGGGTTGCGGACCAGGCGATACATGGCCCGGCCAGCCCAATTCTTTTCCCGGTATTCCCGGACCGTCAGAGTGGGCAGGTCGCCGGTGCCGCGCCGGTCGAGGTTGCCGGTCGTTGCATGGTGAATCGAATGGTTCTTGCGCCAGACGTCATAGGGGGTGAGCGTCAGGACCCCGAGGGCACGGCCGACCCAGTCGTTCAGGCGGCGGTTCCTGAAGAACGCGCCATGGCCGCAATCGTGCTGGATCATGAACAGGCGCACCAGAAAGGCGGCATTTGCCAATGCCAGCGCCAGTGCCAGATAGGGGCTTATCGACAGCGCCCACCAGGCCAAGGCCCAGATCGCCACGAAAGGCACGAAAGTCACAGAAAGTTCGAAAATGCTACGCGAGAGGATCGGCTCGCGATACTTGGCGAGGATCCGGGTCCATTCATGGGGTTGCAACGGGTGTTTTTCCTTCGGAGTATTGGCCGCGCCCCTTGTTTTCAGGGGTGCGACGGTCGAGGCTGTTCAGGTGGGCCTGTCGGTACTCATTGTCAAGCTTGGATCGGGATTTCCTGCGCGGCCCTTTGACGCTTGCCCCTGGCGCAGGCGCCGCGAAATCCCTTTCCTTTTGCAGGTCGGTGGAACATGCTGCGGGCAAAACGCGACAGACAGGGAAAGCTAATTCATGGCGCACGTACTTTCGAAAGATTCCAGCACCGATACGGTTCCCGCGGGGCACAACCGCCCCGATCTTGCCAGCGACGAGATCCGCACCGCCAAGGAAGATCTTGCCGCCTGTTTCCGCATGGCCGCCCGCAACGGGTTCGAAGAAGGCATCTGCAATCATTTCTCGGCGGTGGTGCCGGGGCATGACGACCTGTTCATCGTCAATCCCTACGGCTACGCGTTCCGCGAACTGACCGCGTCGAAGCTGCTGATCTGCGATTTCCGCGGCAACGTGGTGGATGGCGACGGCACGCCCGAGGCGACGGCGTTTTACATCCATGCCGAGATGCACAAACGGCTGCCGCGGGCCAAGGTCGCGTTCCACACACACATGCCCTATGCCACCGCGCTGTCGATGACCGAGGGCGACCCGCTGATCTGGGCGGGGCAGACGGCGCTCAAATTCTATGGCCGCACGGCGGTGGATGCCGATTACAACGGGCTGGCGCTGGACCATGCCGAAGGCGCGCGGATCGCCGGTGCGGTGGGCGACGCCGATATCGTGTTCATGAAGCATCACGGGGTGATGGTTCTGGCGCCGACGATCGCCGAGGCCTGGGACGACCTGTATTACCTGGAACGCGCGGCCGAGGCGCAGGTTCTGGCGATGTCGACCGGGCGCAAGGTGTTGCCGGTATCGGCCGAGGTGGCGCAGGCGACCTATGAGCAGATGCGCGAGGAAGACAGCGAATCCGCGAAGCTGCACCTTGCGTCGATCCGCCGGCAGCTGGACGCGGAGGAACCGCAATACCGGCATTGAAGCAAAGCGGGCGGTCACGGTCGGGCGGTCAACCCGCCGCCGGGACCCCGGCGAACATATTCAGTTGCAGCCAGGACGGGAAAGCCTGCACTAGCCGGGTCGGGCCATGCAGGTCGATGCGGCCGTCTTCGATCATCGCCCGGAGCGACAGGTCGCCGTTCGAAACCAGTGTCAGGGTGCGGACGTCGGTCGTGACGTAGAGATCCACAGGAAACCCGGGATCGGTGATGCAGAGTTCGAGCCCTTCGTCGTTGTCGACGATCCAGTAATGCGCGACCCCGCCCTCCACGGTCGCAATCTCGAATTTCAGGCAGGTCTTTTCCGCCGGGAACCGCTGCAGATCGATACGGCGCCGCATG
>JAWVXM010000100.1:0-8801 GCA_033723255.1 Thalassovita sp. | reverse complement strand
GTGTGTAGGGCCTGTGGAGCGCGGTGGGGGCTGAGCGGTTGCGATTCCACGGGCGCTACGTCGTGGGCGTAGTCCGGGTTTCCCTCGCGTGGTAGATCTTACTGGGCGAGTTCTGCGGCGTTCTGGTGATGCTGGTGATCGGTGCGGCGCTGGTGGCTCTGGCGCTTGGCGAATTGATCGACAGTATCGCGATCGGTATGGTCGTCGTGCTGAATGGCGTGCTCGGCTTCGTTCAGGAATGGCGCGCCGAAACCGCCTTGGCGGCCTTGCGCGAAATGCTGGTGGGCCGGGCGCGTGTGATCCGCGACGGGCATCCGGTTGAAATCGACAGTCGCGATATCGTGCCGGGGGATCTGGTCCTGCTGGACGCGGGCGATCAGGTGCCCGCCGATGCAAGGCTGGTTTCCACGCTGGAATTGAAGGCCGATGAAAGCGTGCTGACCGGGGAATCGATCCCGGTGCCGAAACAGGTTCAGGCAGAGGGCGACGCCGGCGCGGTGATGATGGGCACGCTGGTGGTGGCCGGCCGCGGCGAGGCGGTGGTCAGCGCTACCGGGGCGGCAACCGCATTCGGCAAGATCGCCACCCTGACCGGGTCTGTGGGCGAAAAGGAAACCAACCTGTCACGGCAACTGGGCCGGCTTGGCGGACAGCTGGGCATCGCGGCTCTCGGTCTTGGCGCGGCGATCGCGATCACAGGTATCGCAGCTGGGCGAAACGCGCTCGATATGGTGATGACAGGGCTGTCGATGGCGGTCGCGATCGTGCCCGAAGGGCTTCCGGCAGTGGTGACCATCAGTCTTGCCCTGGGGGCGGCGGCGATGGTGCGGCAGAAGGCCTTGGCGCGGCGGCTGCAGGCGATGGAAACGCTGGGATCGGCCTCGGTCATCTGCACCGACAAGACCGGCACGCTGACCGAAAACATGATGACCGGCGAAGTGCTGTGGATCGGCGGGCGCGACTACAAGGCGGTGGGGACCGGTTATGATCCGGCCGGGCGCATCTTGCTCGACGGCAAGCCGTTGCGTCATGGCGACGATCCCGACCTGACCGATGCGCTGGAGGTGATGGTCGGCTGCACTCATGCCAGCCTTTACCGGGAGGGAGCGACCTGGCACATGGTGGGCGATCCGACCGAAGGGGCGCTGGTGACCTTCGCCTACAAGGGGTGGGCGCCGGTGCCCGCTGCCGGACCTATGGCTGAGATACCCTTCACCTCGGAACGCAAGCGGATGAGCATGGTGCGCTGGCAGGATGAGCAGTTGGTGCAGCTGGCCAAGGGCGCGCCGGAACAGTTGCTGGAAGTATGTGACAGCTGGCGCGGTCCCGACGGCACCGCGCCGCTGACCGATGCCGTGCGCAATGAAATACATTCGGCCTATGCCGAAATGGCCGACAAGGGGCTGCGGGTGATCGGGCTGGCGCGGCGCGAGGTGAGCGAAGCAGAAGCGCCCGAGGCGGACATGGAATTCATCGGTCTCGTGGGCATGATCGATCCACCCCGCCCCGAGGTGAAACAGGCGATCCGCGCCTGCCGCAGCGCCGGTATCCGCGTGATCATGATCACCGGCGACAGCCCGCGCACTGCCCGTGCCATCGCCGACGCCCTGGGCCTGCCGGTCGAGCGGGCGATCACCGGGGCGGAACTGGAGGCGATGGATGATGACAGCCTGCGCCGGGTGCTGACCGAACCGGTTCTGTTCGCCCGCACTGCGCCGGAACACAAGATGCGGCTGGTCGAACTGCTGCAGGCCGAAGGCCTGATCGTGGCGATGACCGGGGACGGGGTGAACGATGCGCCGGCGCTGAAACGCGCCGATGTCGGCGTGGCGATGGGCATTCGCGGCACCGACGTGTCCAAGGATGCGGCGGATCTGGTGCTGCTCGATGACAATTTCGCCACGCTGGAACGGGCGATCCGCGAAGGGCGGCGGCAATTCGCCAATATCCGCCGTTTCGTGCGCTACCTTCTGTCGTCGAATTCCGGCGAGGTGATCGCGATCCTGGGAAACCTGGCGATGGGCGGGGCATTGATCTACCTGCCCACGCAGATCCTGTGGATGAACCTTGTCACCGACGGTGTGACGGCGCTGGCCCTGGGATTGGAAGAGGGCACGCCGGACCAGATGACCGAACCACCGCGCCCCGCCGGCCAGGGCATTCTCGATTGGACGGCGGTGAGCATGATCGTGGCCTTCGGTGCCTATACCGGTGCGGCCAGCCTGTACCTGTTCTACAGCGTCATGCCCCAAGGCGACGTGGTGGCGCGCACGGCGGCCTTCACCGGCATGGTCATGTTCGAAAAGTCGAGCGTTTTCGCCTTCCGGTCTTTCAAGCTGCCCTGCTGGCGGCTTGGATGGTTTTCAAATCCCAAGCTGATCCTGGCGCTGGTCCTGATGGTCGCGGCCCAGATCGCGGCCGTCTATTGGACGCCTCTGCAGACGCTGTTGCGCACCGCGCCGCTGCATTGGGAACACTGGCAGACGATCGGCCTTCTGGCACTGCCGCTGATTGTCGTGCCGGAAATAATCAAGTCGCTGCTGTTGCTAAGAGGGGGCGGACGCGGGAATCGCGTGGATGAAGGCACTCCTTGACTTGAATCATGGTTTCGGCTGCCGCGCCGTTCGTATCATACAAACGGGAGGACGAGTGAATGACCTGGGACACCATCGAGAAGACCGCCGCCGAACGCGCTTATGCGCTGCTGGACGATCCCGACGCGGCGCGGGCAGGGTTCGGCTGGGATCAGGCGGCAGAGATGCTGGACGGACTGCCCGGTGGTGGTCTCAACATCGCATACGAAGCACTGGACCGGCATGTCGCTCATGGTGACGGCGATAGGTTGGCGATGCGCTGGTTCGGCAAGGGGGGCGAGATACGCGAATTCTCGTATTCCGATCTGACCAAGGCGACGGCGCGTTTTGCCAATGTGCTGCGCGATAACGGGCTGGAACGGGGGGATCGTGTCTATTCGCTGATGGGGCGTGAGCCCGAGCTCTATATCGCCGCGCTTGGCACGCTGAAGGCGGGGCTGGTGTTTTCGCCGCTGTTTTCCGCCTTTGGCCCGGAACCGATCCGCACCCGGATGGAAATCGGCGAAGCGAATGCCGTGGTCACCACGGAAGCGATCTATCGCCGCAAGATCGCCAAGTGGCGCGATGCGATCCCGTCGCTGAAGGTCGTTTTTCTCGTCGATGTGGACGATGCGCCGGAAGGCTGCGTGGCCCTCGGCCCGGCGCTGGATGCCGCATCCGAGGATTTCGAGGTCGTGCAGACCCAGCCCGAGGACATGGCGCTGATCCATTTCACATCCGGCACCACGGGCCGGCCCAAGGGTGCGGTGCATGTGCATGGCGCTGTTTGTGCCCATATCGCCACGGGGCGTTTCGCGCTGAACCTGCAGGCCGGGGCGATCTATTGGTGTACCGCCGATCCCGGGTGGGTCACAGGCACGTCTTATGGCATCATTTCGCCGCTGGTGAACGGTGCGACCATGCTTGTCGACGAAGCCGAATTCGATCTGGAGCGCTGGTACGGGATGCTGCAGCGCGAGAAGGTCGAAATCTGGTACACTGCCCCCACCGCCATCCGCATGATGATGCGGGCGGGGGCAGAGGCGGCTGAACCTTACGATTTCTCCAGCCTGAAATTCCTTGCCAGCGTCGGCGAGCCGCTCAATCCCGAAGGCGTCGTCTGGGGCAAGGAAGTGTTCGGCCATGCATTCCACGACAACTGGTGGCAGACCGAAACCGGCGGCATCATGATCGCCAATTTTGCTGCGATGGATATCAAGCCCGGATCGATGGGCAAGCCGCTGCCGGGGATCGAGGCGGGGGTGGTCGATACCGAAAGCACCCCGCTGCGCGAATGCGCAACGGGCGAGATCGGCGAACTGGCGCTGCGCCCGGGCTGGCCGTCGATGATGCGCACCTATCTGCACGAACAGGCGCGCTACGACAAAACCTTCCGCGACGGCTGGTACCTGTCGGGCGACCTGGCGATGAAGGACGAGGACGGCTATTTCTGGTTCGTGGGGCGGGCCGACGACCTGATCAAGTCGTCCGGTCACCTGATCGGGCCTTTCGAGGTGGAAAGCGCGCTCATTGAACACGAAGCGGTGGCTGAAGCCGGGGTGATCGGCCTGCCGGACGAAACGGCCGGAGAGGTGGTGAAGGCTTACGTGTCGCTCAATCCCGGCTTTGAACCCTCCGAGGAACTGGAGCGCGATATTCGCGGCCATGCCCGCAAGAAGCTTGGCCCCGCCGTCGCGCCGCGCGAAGTGGTGTTCCGCAACACCCTGCCGAAAACCCGGTCTGGCAAGATCATGCGGCGGTTGCTGAAGGCGCGCGAACTGGGTCTGCCCGAAGGCGACATTTCCACGCTGGAGACGGATGAAACATGAGTGCCGAGAAAATCCACCTGACGCGCGCGCACGTTCTGGACCTGCTGGGCGCGATGATGCGCGTCCGCAAGTTCGAAGACAAATGCGCCGAGCTGTACACAAGGGAAAAGATCCGCGGCTTCCTGCATCTCTATGACGGCGAGGAAGCGATCGCCGCGGGCGTCATCCCTCATCTCGCGCCGCAGGACCGCATCGTTGCCACCTATCGCGAACATGGTCATGCGCTGATCCGGGGCGTGCCGATGGATGCGGTGATGGCCGAAATGTACGGCAAGGCGACGGGCTGTTCCGGCGGGCGCGGCGGGTCGATGCACCTGTTCGACAAGGAACGTAATTTCTATGGCGGCAACGCGATCGTCGGTGGCGGATTGCCGCTGGCGGGTGGGCTGGCGCTTGGCGACCGGATGCAGGACACAGGCAGCGTGACCGCCTGTTTCTTCGGTGAAGGCGCGGTGGCTGAGGGAGAATTCCACGAAACCATGAATCTTGCCCAGCTGTGGCAGGTGCCGGCGCTTTTCGTCTGCGAAAACAACGGATACGCGATGGGAACCGCCTTGGAGCGGTCTGAATCGCAGACCGATATCCATCAGAAGGCCGCCAGTTATGGCATCGCCTCGGAAGTGGTCGACGGCAACGACGTCGTCGCGGTCGAAGCGGCTGCGCAACGGGCGCTGGCGGCGATCCGCGACAGCGGCGAACCCTATTTCCTGGAGTGCCGCACCTACCGGTTCCGGGCCCATTCGATGTTCGACGCCCAGCTTTACCGCGACAAGGCCGAGGTCGAGGAATGGCGACAGCGCGGCCCGATCGTGCGGTTCCAGACCTGGGCGATGGGCGCGGGGCTGATCCGCGAAAAGGAGGTGGCCGAGCTGGAGGCCCGGATCGACGGTGAAATTGCCCGCGCAGTGGATTTCGCCGAAAGCTCCGACTGGGAACCGCTGACCGACCTGACGCGCCACGTCACGGCGGAGGAGAGGCCCGAACCGCCCGCCCCGGCCACGCCGTCGGGGGAAACGGCCGAAATGACCTATCGCGAGGCGGTCAAGCAGGGCATCCGCGACGCGATGATCCGCGACGACCGGGTGTTCCTGATGGGCGAGGACGTGGGCGCCTATGGCGGCTGCTACGCGGTGTCCAAGGGGTTGATGGCGGAATTCGGCGAGGATCGCATCCGCGACACGCCGCTGTCGGAATCGGGGTTCACCGGGTTCGGCATAGGTGCCGCGGCGATGGGGATGCGGCCCATCGTGGAACTGATGACGGTGAATTTCAGCCTGCTGGCACTGGACCAGATCATGAACACCGCCGCCACCATCCGGCACATGTCGGGCGGTCAGTTCGGCGTGCCGGTGGTGATCCGCATGGCCACCGGCGCGGGCAAGCAGTTGGCGGCGCAGCATTCGCATTCGCTGGAAGGCTGGTACGCGCATATACCGGGGCTGCGGGTGCTGGCGCCCGCGACGCTGGAAGATGCGCGCGGCATGCTGTGGACCGCACTGCAGGACCCCGACCCGGTGCTGATTTTCGAAAACGTCATGCTTTACAACATGACCGGGGAAATCGACGCGCAGGCCGGGCCGGTCGATATCGACAAGGCGGCGGTGCGGCGTCCGGGCAAGGACCTGAGCCTGATTGCCTATGGCGGGTCGCTTTTCAAGACGCTGGACGCGGCCGAGGAACTGGCCAGGGGCGGCATCGAGGCCGAGGTGATCGACCTGCGCGTGTTGCGGCCGCTGGACGACGCGACCATCATTGCCTCGGTCGCCCGCACCCGCCGGGCGGTCATCGTCGACGAGGGCTGGCGGTCGGGATCGCTGTCGGCGGAAATCGCCGCGCGCATCCACGAACGGGCGTTCTGGCGGATGGATGCTCCGGTGGGCCGGGTCTGCGCGGAAGAGGTGCCGATCCCATACCCGAAGCACCTGGAAGACGCATCGATCCCGCAGGTTCCCGCCATCGTGGCCGCCGCTAGATCCGTGTTGGGCAAGGGTTGAACGATGGGCGTGTTCAAGATGCCCTCGCTGGGCGCCGACATGGAGGATGGCAAGCTGGTCGAATGGCTGGTGGAACCGGGAGACACGGTCAAACGCGGTGACGTGGTGGCGGTGGTCGAAACCCAGAAAGGGGCGATCGAGATCGAGATTTTCGAGGACGGCGTGGTCGAAAGGATCGACGCCGCGCTTGGCGCGACCTTGCCTGTTGGCGCGCCCCTGGCGGTGATCCGCCGGGAAGGGGAGCCTGAGGCAGTCGCGCCCGCAGATGTGCGCGAACCCGAACCCGCGCCAGTAACAAAACCGGCGAAACCGGTTGCCACGCCGCCATCCGTTGTGACTGAAGCCGGGGAATTCCCCGCATCGCCCGCCGCGCGGGCGCAGGCGGCGGAACTTGGGCTCGATCTGTCTGGCCTGAAAGGCACCGGTCCGGCCGGGGCTGTCGTGCTGGCCGACGTGGAACGGGCCGGGGAGGGCGCGCGCAAACCGGCCAAGCAGGGGCTGGACTTTGCGGCCATGCGCGATGCCATCGCGGCGGCGATGACCCGCTCGAAGCAGGAAATCCCGCATTATTACCTCGACCATGACATCGACCTGCAGGCGGCCGAGGACTGGCGGCGCGCCCGCAACGCGGATTGCGCACCTGCCGACCGCATTCTGATGGGCGCGCTGCTGGTCAAGGCAGCGGCACTGGCGGCGGTGAACGTCAAGGGGATGAACGGGCAATACAGGGATCGGTTCGAGCCTTCCGAGACGGTCAATGCCGGCATGGCCGTTGCGTTGCGCGGTGGCGGGCTGATCGCGCCCGCGATCATGGATGCCGCCGGATTGTCGCTGGACCAACTGATGGAAGCGATGCGCGACCTGGTGGCGCGGTCCCGTGCGGGCCGCCTGAAGGGATCGGAAATGACCGAGGGGACCATCACCATATCAAGCCTTGGCGAGACAGGCGTCGATGGCATGACCGGGGTGATCTATCCGCCGCAGGTCGCGCTGGTCGCTTTCGGCACCCCGCGCCCGGTCCCGCGTGTGGTGGGGGCCGCGGTGGTGCCGCGCACCTGCGTGCGGGTCACGCTGTCCGCCGATCACCGTGTCAGCGACGGCCGGCGCGGGGCGAAATTCCTGAAACAGATCGATACGCTTCTGCAACGCCCGGAGGAACTATGACTAACGACGATATCAAGGTCGCTTTTCTGGAGGAACTGATCAAGGTCGCCCCCGATATCGATCCCGCAGACGTTGGCGGCAACGACCAGCTGCAGGACGATCTGGAACTGGATTCGATGGATTTCCTGACATTGGTGACCGCGCTGCATAAGCGGCTCGGCGTCAATATCCCGGAAGAGCATTACCTGCGGATCGAAACGCTGGACAAGGCGGTGGCGTATCTGTCCGAACGGATGGCTTGATACCCTGGGCGGGATGACGGCAAATCCGGCACATATTGAACAGATATTCACCACGCGCCCTCAAAGCGCGGCTTTCCTTGCCACCCGATCTGTGGTCGGCTGGGATCAGGTTGACCTGTTGCCGAAACCGGAGGGGATCCGACCATGGACACACGATCAGGCCACGGCTTGACGCCCGAGGGCGCCGCCCGGATCGGGGCGATCTGCGCCGGTTTCGGTGACGATCGCCACCGGATGCTGGATATCCTGCTTGCCGTGCAGGATGAATTCCGCTGGATTTCATCGCCCGCGATGGACCTGATCGCAGATCGCACCGGGCTGAGCCGGATCGCCGTTGAGGGGGTGGCGAGCTTCTATGCTTTCCTGTCGCAGGTTCCGAAGGGCCGCGTGACGATCCGGCTTTGCGACGACATCATCGATCGGTTCGCCGGCATGCCCGCGGTGGCGGCGGCCTTCGAGGCGGCGCTTGGCATCAGGGTGGGCGAAACATCGGCCGACGGGTCGTTTTCGCTGGAATACACGCCCTGTATCGGCATGTGCGATCAGGCCCCGGCGGCGATGGTCAACGATATCGTCCTGACCAACCTGGTGCCCGACCGGGTGGCGGAGATCGCCGCGACACTCAAGGCGGGGGCGGAGCCCGAAGCTCTGATCGCCGAAAGCTGCGCGGATCTGAGCCCCTATGAGAAGATCACCCATCAGGTGGATAACAATATCCGCCATGCAGGCGCGGTTCTGCTTGGCCCGGTGCCGGACGGGGCGGGGTTGCGAAAGGCGCTGGAGATGACGCCCGCGCGCATCATCGAGGAAATCGAGGCGAGCGGGCTGCGCGGCTGTGGCGGGGCGGGGTTTCCGACGGGCCGCAAATGGCGGTTCGCCGCCGGGGCCGAGGCGGAAAAGCGGGTCATCATCTGCAACGCGGACGAGGGCGAACCGGGCACTTTCAAGGACCGGGTGCTGCTGACCGAACGGCCGCAGCTTCTGATCGAAGGCATGACC
>JAWVXM010000099.1:0-8850 GCA_033723255.1 Thalassovita sp. | reverse complement strand
TTCGGCAAGGTTGTCCATGGCCTGCTGCCCGGGCGATGCAGGCCCCTGTTGCCCGTTCTGGGTGACACGCATGTTTTCCATCAGCCGCTGCAGTTCTTCCAGCGCCTGCTGGGCTTCGGCCATGCGGCCCTGTTCCATCAGCTCCTGGATCCGGTCCATCATTCGCTGCAGGTCGTTCATATCCATCTGCATCGTGTTCTGGTTTTCAGCGCTGTCGAAATCCTCGTTGTTTTCCTGTTCCTGCTGCGCTTGCCGGGACAGCTGGCGCAGGTAATCCTGCGTCGCGTCGCGCAGTTCCTGCATCAGTTCGGCGATTTCGTTCTCGCTGGCACCGCGTTTCATCGCTTCGCTCAGCCGTTCCTGCGCCCGTTCCATCCGTTCGCGCGCATCGTCGATATCGCCGTCTTCCAGCTGTATGGCGAGGTCCCACAAGGCCCCCGCGATCTCGTCGCGCTGATCGGCGCTGATCCCGGCATCTGCAAACCCTTCAAGCCGCCGCAGGATCACCCGCAATTGCAGGTAATCGGATTCGGACCGAAACAGCCGTTCCTCGGGCTTCCACGACAGCGCGCGCAGCACCTGCGCCACCCGTCCCGCATTGTCCCGGTGCCACAGAAGATCGCGCCGCTGTTCGATGATCGCAGCGGCAAGCGGATCGAAAAACCGCCGGGCCGGCAAGGCCATAGGAACCGGCACACCGCCGCCTGTCTGCGCGGCAGCGTCGGTGACTGCCAGCGTCACGGTCACCGGCAGATGCGCCCAGGGATGGCGGGAAAAATCCTCGACCAGGTTTTCGGTGAATGACTTGCGGCTGCCGGTGATGGGCAAGGGCAGGTCGCGTTCGATCACCGGGCGCGGTTCGGGATCGATGGCCAAACCGTAGCGGCGATCGACGGCAGCTAGATCCAGCTCGATCCTGGCCGTGCCGGACCGGATGCCGTAATCGTCGCTGGCCTCGAACGGCAGGCTCATCCGGCCGTCGTAAAAGCTTTCCGCTATACCGGAAACCGCCACCTGCGGCACCGCGTCCGGCAACACGCTGACATCCCATCCGCGCCCGCCTGAGCCATGAATTTCCAGCCGGCCATCGCGGGTCACGACGAAACTTTGCGCCGGATCCGACGCGGGCGGCACCTCGCTGCGGCGGCCGGAAACGGTTTCACCCAGCGTCAGCTGCCCCACTTCCCCGTAGAAACGCAGGCTGATCCGGCTGCCTTCGGGTATGGTCAGCACATCGTCGCTCTGATCCGCAAGATACAGTACCGGCAAGCCGGTATAGACCGGCGGTTCGATCCAGCCTTCCCATGCCTGCCCCGCGGCCAAATCCTGCCCCCCCTGCCCGAGGTTGCCGGCATCGCCGACCCGCCCGATCGATCCGAACAGGATTCCCACCGCGACACCGAGCAGCGCGACATAGCGCAACGCGAAAGGGTCATACCGGGCGACCTTCAGGTCCGGGCGCACCGCGCGGGCCTCCCGCAGCCGCGCCGTCATCCGCTGCTGATGCACCCGCCACAGCGCTTCGGACGCCGCGTTGCCCGCACCGATCGCCTGTTCATCGCTGACCGCCTGAAGCGGCCGCCCCGCCAATGTCGCGTCCAGCCGCGCCAGGGCCTCGGCCCGGCGCGGCCAGCGGAACGCCCAGACGCCGTAACCCCCGGTCAGGACCAGCAAGATCACGGCCACGATCAGCGCGGACCAGACCAGTTCCAGCGACAGGGATTGATGCAGCCCGAGCAACAGCGCGGCAAGGCAAAGCAACGCCACGCTCCATAATGGCCAGAAGGCACGGGTCACGCGCTCGGCGATCAGGCCGGCCCATGTCAGGCGCAACGGCCAGCGCACGGTGGAAATCGCGTTTCTCGGCTCAGCCATACCTATTCCCGGGGGCCGCGCGCGGGGATCGCGTTACAGCCACTCGGGAATGGTATCGCGATTTATGATCTCGTCAAAGGTGGGACGGGCACGAATAACCGCAAATTGATCGCCATGGACCAAGACCTCGGGGATCAGCGGGCGGGTGTTGTATTCGCTCGCCATCACCGCGCCATAGGCCCCGGCCGAGCGGAAGGCGACCAGATCACCGGCGGCAAGCGGCGGCATCATCCGCTGCTTGGCGAAGGTATCGCCGGTTTCGCAGACCGGGCCGACGATATCATAGGGCTGCTGCTCCGCCCCGGCGGCGGGTTCGATCACCGGGATGATGTCGTGATGCGCCTCGTACATCGCGGGGCGCACCAGATCGTTCATCGCCCCGTCGAGGATCAGGAAATCGCGCCCCTCGCCGGATTTCACATAGACCACCCTGCTGACCATGATCCCGGCATTACCGGCGATCAGCCGGCCCGGTTCGATCTCGATCTCGCAGCCGAGATGCCCCAGTTCCTCGCGGATCATCGTCCCATATTCGATCGGCAGCGGCGGCGCTTCGTTCGACCGGGCATAGGGAATGCCCAATCCCCCGCCCAGATCGAGCCGGTGAATGTCATGTCCGTCCTCGCGCAAGGCCTGCGTCAGCTCGGCCACCTTGCGATAGGCCAGGCGGAACGGTTCCAGATCGGTCAGCTGGCTGCCGATATGCACGTCGATGCCCACCACCCGCAGCCCGGGCAGGTCGGCGGCGCGGGCATAGACCTCGCGCGCGCGGGCGATGGGGATGCCGAACTTGTTCTCGCTCTTGCCGGTGGCGATCTTGGCATGGGTCTTGGCATCCACGTCCGGGTTCACCCGCACGGCAACCGGTGCCTGCACGCCCATCGACAGCGCCACCTCGTTCAGAGCCTCCATCTCGGGTTCGGATTCCAGGTTGAACTGGCGGATGCCGCCTTCCAGCGCTGCGCGCATTTCCTCGCGCGTCTTGCCGACGCCGGAAAACACGATGCGGTCGCCCGGCACGCCGGCCGCGATGGCGCGGGCATATTCGCCACCCGACACCACGTCCATCCCCGCCCCCGCTTCCGCCAGGGTTTTCAGGATCGCCTGGTTGCTGGCCGCCTTCATCGCGTAACAGACCACGTGGTTGAGCCCGGCCAGCGCCTCGTCGAACAGGCGGAAATGGCGCAGCAGGGTGGCGGTGGAATAGCAATAGAAGGGCGTGCCCACCTGGGCCGCGATTTCGGCCACCGGCACATCCTCGGCGTAAAGCGCCCCGTCTTTGTAGAGGAAATGATCCATCTCTTCCGCCCCTTCTCTGCGTTCCCCGCCTCATAGCCAGAGCCGCGCCACAATTCAATTCATCAAAAAGAGCGCGCCGTTAGCGCGCCCCATATCTCTCGGCTCCAGCCCTTGGCTTCCGGCTCGGGATTTGCGCTTCGCGCGGGAGTATTTGCGCCAAGAAGAAACACTTGGGTCTTTGGAATTCTTCTTGGCGAAAACACTCCGGGGGTTTGGGAGCAGCGCCCCAACCGGCGCCTCACTCCGGACAGGTACCGAAATCGCCCGAAGGGCTGTCCAGTTGCATCCCTAGATCGCCAAGCAGATAAATGCCCGGCGCGGCAAAGCTATCAGGACGCGCGCGTCACCGCCGTCGCATCCACGCTCGGCGCGATGGGTTCACCATCGGCGCCGCAGGCCGCCAGACCCAGCAGGGCAAGCAGGATCAGCGCCCGTTTCATTCCAGCACCTTCTTCCAGCGTTCGATCTGTACCAGCACCTGCGCCGGCGCGGTGCCGCCATAGGACATGCGCGAGGCGACCGAGTTGTCGACGCCGAGCACGCCGAACACGGCTTCGGTGATCGCGTCATGCACCGATTTCATGTCCTCCAGCGTCAGGTCCGGCAGGTCGCAGCCCTTGGATTCGGCCAGTGCCACCAGCGATCCGGTGACGTGATGCGCGTCGCGGAACGGCATGTTCAACTCGCGCACCAGCCAATCGGCCAGATCGGTCGCGGTGGAAAAGCCTGATCCGGCAGCGGCGGCCAATGCGTCGCGGTTGCCGGTCATGTCGCTGACCATACCGGTCATCGCGGCCAGCGCCAGCATCAGGTTGTCGGCGGCGTCGAACACCTGTTCCTTGTCTTCCTGCATGTCCTTGGAATAGGCCAAGGGCAGCCCCTTCATCACCGTCATCAGCGCCACGTTGGCGCCGAAGATGCGGCCGATCTTGGCGCGCAGCAGTTCGGCCGCGTCGGGGTTGCGCTTCTGCGGCATGATCGAGGAGCCGGTCGACCACTTGTCCGACATGGTGACAAAGCGGAACTGGGCCGAGGACCAGATCACCAGTTCTTCGGCAAAGCGCGACAGATGCATCGCGGTCAGCGAGGCGCAGGACAGGAATTCCAGCGCGAAATCGCGATCCGCCACCGCATCGAGCGAATTGGCGGTGGGCCGGTCGAAACCGAGCGCCGAGGCGGTCATGTGCCGGTCGATCGGGAAGGAGGTCCCGGCCAGCGCCGCCGATCCCAGCGGGCATTCGTTCATCCGCTTGCGCGCGTCGCGGAAACGGCTGAGGTCGCGGCCGAACATTTCGACATAGGCCATCATGTGATGGCCCCAGGTCACCGGTTGCGCCGTCTGCAGATGGGTGAACCCGGGCATCACCCAGTCATAACCGGCCTCGGCCTGGCCGATCAGCGCCTTGATCAGCGCCTCGATCCCTTCCATCGCCGCGTCAATCTGATCGCGCACCCAGAGCTTGAAATCGGTCGCCACCTGGTCGTTGCGCGACCGCGCGGTGTGCAGCCGGCCGGCCGGTTCGCCGACGATCTGCTTCAGCCGCGCCTCGACATTCATGTGGATGTCTTCCAACGCGGTGGAAAATTCGAAAGACCCGCTTTCGATCTCTGACAAGACCGTGAGCAGACCTTCCCGAATGGTTTCGGCATCGCTATCAGTGATGATGCCTGTCGCGGCCAGCATGGCGGCATGGGCCCTTGAACCTGCGATATCCTGCGCGGCCATGCGCTGATCGAACCCGATCGAGGCGTTGATCGCCTCCATGATCGCGTCCGGACCGGCGGCAAAGCGGCCGCCCCACATCTGGTTCGAGGAAGTGTCACTCATGTCTGCCCCTTGGGAGGTAATATGCGCAAAGTCGTTTCCATCGTCCTTTATACGGCCTTGATGCTTGGTGCAAATGTATCGCTGGCGGCGGATCTCGCCGACCTTGAGGCCCTGCGCCAGGGCGACATGAAAAAAATGTCGTTTCACAGTGTCGCGAAAGAGGTTTCGCAGGCGGCGTTCCTGACCGAGGCGGGGGACGAGGCCACACTGGCCGATTATCGCGACAAATACGTGCTGGTGAATTTCTGGGCCACTTGGTGCGCGCCCTGCCGGGCCGAGATGCCGGCGCTCGATGCGCTGCAACAGGCCTATGGCGGTGAAAGCTTCGAGGTCGTCACCATCGCCACCGGGCGCAATCCGCCGCCAGCGATGAAGAAATTCTTCGCCGATGCGGGCGTGAGCAACCTGCCGCTGCACCGCGACCCGAAACAGAAACTGGCCCGCGGCATGGCGGTGATGGGGTTGCCTGTCTCGGTCCTGCTGAACCCCGAGGGGCGCGAAATCGGCCGCCTGATGGGGGATGCGGATTGGAACAGCGAAGACGCCCATGCCCTGATCGAGGCGCTGATCGCGGCGGACGGTCAGGGTGACAGCCCCGCAAATTAAGAATTAGCGGGACGTTAGACACTTCGTTCCAACGTGACGCCGACAGCACCTTCCACACTGTTGCCGCAGCGCGGCAATTCATCTATGACGTGATCGAAGGCGGGGATTCTGAGGCCCGCGACGATCGCGCGGCCTTGCGCTCCTCGACCCTGCAATTGGTGGAGGATGATATGACCAATGTTGTTATCGTTTCGGCGGCCCGGACGGCTGTCGGTTCATTCAGCGGCTCTTTTGCGAATACCCCGGCACATGATCTGGGCGCTGCTGTTCTCGAAGCGATCGTGGAACGTGCCGGCATCGACAAATCCGAAGTGTCCGAAACGATCCTTGGTCAGGTCCTGACCGCCGGTCAGGGCCAGAACCCGGCCCGCCAGGCGCATATCAATGCCGGCCTTCCGATCGAAAGCGCCGCCTGGGGCATCAACCAGGTCTGCGGCTCCGGCCTGCGCGCCGTGGCGCTTGGCACACAGCATATCCAGCTGGGCGACGCCAATATCGTGGCTGCAGGTGGTCAGGAAAACATGTCGCTTTCCCCCCATGTCGCGCATCTGCGCGCGGGGGTGAAAATGGGCGACGTGAAATACATCGACTCGATGATCCGCGACGGGCTGTGGGACGCATTCAACGGCTACCACATGGGTCAGACCGCGGAAAACGTCGCCGAGCAGTGGCAGATCAGCCGCGACATGCAGGACGAATTCGCCGTCGCGTCGCAGAACAAGGCCGAGGCGGCCCAGAACGCCGGCAAGTTCGACGACGAGGTGATCCCCTTCACCATCAAGACCCGCAAGGGCGAAATCGTGGTCGACAAGGATGAATACATCCGCCACGGCGCCACCATGGAAGCGATGCAGAAACTGCGCCCGGCCTTCACCAAGGACGGGTCGGTCACCGCGGCCAACGCATCTGGCATCAATGACGGCGCCGCCGGCGTGCTGCTGATGAGCGCCGAGGAAGCCGAAAAGCGCGGCCTGGAACCGCTGGCGCGGATCGCGTCCTACGCCACCGCCGGTCTGGACCCGTCGATCATGGGCGTCGGACCGATCTATGCTTCGCGCAAGGCGCTGGACAAGGCCGGATGGGCCGTCGGCGATCTGGACCTTGTGGAAGCCAACGAAGCCTTCGCCGCCCAGGCCTGCGCGGTGAACAAGGACATGGGCTGGGACCCGTCGATCGTGAACGTGAACGGCGGCGCCATCGCCATCGGCCACCCGATCGGTGCGTCGGGCTGCCGGATCCTGAACACGCTGCTGTTCGAAATGAAGCGGCGCGAGGCGAAAAAGGGCCTCGCCACGCTGTGCATCGGCGGCGGCATGGGCGTGGCCATGTGCCTGGAACGCCCGTAAGGATCGGATGCAGGATCAAGCAACATATCAAGGGGCGCCCGACGGTGCCCCTTTTTTTCGCACTGCAATGCCGCAGCTGAAAAAACGACAGCGGAAGCAAATTTCAACGCGCAATATTATTGCGCGCATATCACCGTCAAAGTAACAGTGTTACCAAGACAAATTGCCAGATTGGAGGACACCCATGGCACGAATTGCACTCGTCACCGGCGGATCACGCGGCATCGGCGCAGCCATTTCAAAGGCGCTGAAGGCCGAAGGCTACGAGGTCGCAGCCACCTATGCCGGCAACGATGAGGCCGCGGCCCAGTTCACCGAAGAAACCGGGATCAAGACCTACAAGTGGAACGTGGCCGATTACGAGGAATCGAAGGCCGGGATCTCACAGGTCGAGGCCGATCTCGGCCCGATCGACGTGGTGGTCGCCAATGCCGGCATCACCCGCGACGCGCCGTTCCACAAGATGACCCCCGACCAGTGGCACCAGGTGATCGACACCAACCTGACCGGGGTGTTCAACACCGTCCACCCGGTCTGGCCGGGCATGCGCGAACGCAAATTCGGCCGGGTGATCGTGATTTCCTCGATCAACGGTCAGAAAGGCCAGTTCGCACAGGTCAACTATGCGGCCACCAAGGCGGGCGACCTGGGCATCGTGAAATCGCTGGCGCAGGAAGGCGCGCGCGCGGGCATCACCGCCAACGCGATCTGCCCCGGTTACATCGCCACCGAAATGGTGATGGCGGTGCCGGAAAAGGTGCGTGAATCGATCATCGGCCAGATCCCGACCGGTCGCCTTGGCGAACCCGAAGAAATCGCCCGTTGCGTGGTGTTCCTGGCCTCCGACGAAGCCGGGTTCATCAACGGGTCGACCATCTCTGCCAATGGCGGGCAGTTCTTCGTGTAAACGGCGCCACAGGCACTGATCAGGGCCGGTCCTGCGACCGGCCCTTTTTCATGCCCAACGCCTTGGCGCGCCATACGGATCGAACGGTTCCTTGCCGCAACCGGAAAAACCCCGCATATCTCGGAGAACGATCCTCAAGGACGCGTAACATGCACCGCCAATCCGCCACCGCCATCGGCTTTGTCGCCGTCCTGTTATGGGCCCTGCTGGCGCTTTTCACGGTGGGCACGGCCCCCGCCCCGCCGCTTCTGTTGAACGCGATCTGCTTTTCCATCGGTGGCACGCTTGGGCTGATCTGGACCCTTTCCACCGGCGGAGTGCAGCGGCTCAAATCCGTGCCTTTGAAGGTCTATGCCTTCGGCACGCTGGGGCTTTTCGGCTATCACGCGCTCTATTTCAGCGCCCTGCGGCTGGCCCCGCCGGCGCAGGCCGGCCTGATCGCCTATCTCTGGCCGCTGTTGATCGTGCTGTTTTCCGGCCTGCTGCCCGGCGAGAAGCTGCAATCCGGCCATTTCCTGGGTGGCCTGGCCGGTTTCCTGGGGGCGGCATTGATCATCGGCGGCGGCGGGTCGGGGTTCGATGCCGCCGCCCTGCCCGGTTACCTGCTTGCGATGGGATGCGCCCTGACCTGGTCGGGCTATTCGGTGCTGTCGCGGCGCATCGGCGATGTCCCCACCGAATCCGTCGCGGTGTTCTGTATCGCTTCGGCCATCCTGTCGGCGCTGCTGCACTTGGCGATGGAGGACACGATATGGCCCCGAGGTGTAGTGGGCTGGGGATCGGCGCTGGCGCTCGGGCTGGGACCGGTCGGCCTGGCATTCTATGTATGGGATATCGGGGTGAAACGCGGCGATATTCAGCTCTTGGGCGTTTCGTCCTATGCGGCGCCCTTGTTGTCGACCCTGGCGCTGGTGGGGTTTGGAATCGCCGCCCCGACCTGGACATTGGCGTTGGCGGCCATTCTGATAACCGGCGGCGCGGCGTTCGCC
>JAWVXM010000098.1:0-8908 GCA_033723255.1 Thalassovita sp. | reverse complement strand
CCATCGAGATCACGTAGCGCGGTTCCGGCATCTGGTCGTAAACCTTGCGCAGCGCCGGGGCCATCTTGTTGGTCAGGGTGCCGGCGACGATCATCAGGTCCGACTGGCGCGGGCTTGCGCGCGGCGCGGTGCCGTAGCGTTCCAGGTCATAGCGCGGCATTGAGGTATGCATCATCTCGACCGCGCAGCAGGCCAGACCGAAGGTCATCCAGTGCAGCGACCCGGTACGGCCCCAGTTGACGATGTCTTCGACCGTGGTCAGCAAGAAGCCCTTGTCCTGCAGCTCGCGGTTCAGTTCCTGCGTCGCCACTTCGCGGTCGAAACCGGCGCTGTTAGACCCCGTCATCACTCCCATTCCAAGGCCCCTTTCTTCCACTCATAGGCAAACCCCGCCGTCAGCACGCCGAGGAACACCATCATCGACCAGAACCCGACGGTGGTGATGTCCTTGAAGGCCACCGCCCAGGGGAACAGCATGGCGATTTCCAGATCGAAGATGATGAACAGGATCGACACCAGGTAGAACCGGACGTCGAATTTCATCCGCGCATCATCGAAGGCGTTGAAGCCGCATTCATAGGCGGAAACCTTTTCCGGGTCCGGATTTCGGACGGCAAGAACGACAGCTGCGAGGATGAGGACAAGGCCAAGAGCGATTGCGATGGCCAGAAAGACGAGGATGGGAAGGTATTCCCTCAGCATCTCTTCCACGGTGGCTCCTTTCATGCGCAAACAAGCGCAGTCAGTAGGCTTCAAAAGCTGGGCAGGGTTTACTCTTGCCCCCTGTCAGGGTCAACAGAACCGCAACACATTCACGATTTTGAAAAAATTTCAAAATCGCCTTGTATGCAACAGTACACGAGCCTCTCCTCCCCATGCCGGACTATAAGACGAATTTTTTTTTCCAGCTGGCAACGAACAATTTGTCGCGCCCAGCATAAAATCGGTTCCGCCCGGGACCCAATGATTCTGTCGGGAAGGATTATCGGTGCAGGACCATAGATGAATAAAGCGGCGCCCGATCAGGGGCACCGCTCAGGGTTTCGGCAGGCAAGTTGGATAAATTCGCCCTGTGTCAGGACTGCCAGGACGGTTTGCGTTTATCGAAGAACGCCCCGATCCCTTCGGGTGCTTCCGCGCCTTCCCAGCAGGCGGCCAGTTCGGTCGCGGTATGCCGGATGATATCTTCGTCGATCCGCGCACCCAATGTCCGCAACAGCGCCTTGGCGCGCGCCACCGCGCCCGGCGCACAGTCCAGGTAGGGGGCGATTTCGGCCTCGACCGCCGCATCGAGTTGCTCGGCAGGCACGGATTTCGCCAGCAGCCCCAGTTCAACCGCCTCATCTGCGCCGAAGCGGCGGCCCGACATGAACACCCGGCGCGCCTTCGCCTCGCCCATGCGGGCACAGACATAGGGCCCGATGGTGGCCGGGATCAGCCCCAGCCGAGTTTCCGTCAGCGCCATCGACACCTGGTCGGCCCCGATCGCGATATCGCAGACGCTGGCCATGCCGACGCCACCGCCGAACGCGTTTCCCTGGACCCGGCCGATGAGGGGTTTCGGCAGGGTGTTCAGCGCTTGCAGCATGCGGGCAAGCTTCGTCGCCTCGGCCATGCGGGTATCGCGGTCGGCTTCGAACTGCTGACGCATCCAGCCAAGGTCGCCACCGGCGCAGAAGGTCCGCCCCTTCGCCGCCAGCACCACGACACGCACCGTGTCATCCGCCGCCAGTTCGCCCGCCGCCGCGTGGATCTCGGCGATCATCTGGGCCGAAAGCGCGTTATGCTTTTCCTCACGGTCCAGCCACAGCGTGGCAACGCCGCGCGCATCCCGTTCAACGCTGATCGTTTCGGTCATCGGTTCACTCCTTGCTTTTCCATTCGCCCGCGCGCGACAGCGGGCCGGCAGCTGTCACGGCACCATCATCCAACGCGCATCCCCCGCGCCATTTCCGCTGCGCGGGCCAGCACCCCGGCATCGAGCCCGGTCTCGTATCCCAAGTCCCGCAAACGTGCATCAACCGCTTCTGTCGCCACGTTGCCCGCCGCCCCCGGCGCATATGGACAGCCGCCCAATCCACCCACGGAGGCATCGAAGACCCGCAGCCCCTTTTCCAGCGACACCTCGATATTGGCGAGCGCCCGGCCCGCCGTGTCGTGATAATGCCCCGCCAGACGTTCGGCCGGGATCACCCCCAGCACCGCATCGAGCATCGCCGCGATGGTTCCCGGCCTTCCCTGCCCGATCGTGTCGCCAAGGCTGATCTCGTAACAGCCCAGAGCATCGAGCGCCTCGGCCACCCGGGCCACCTGCCCCGGATCGGTCGGGCCGTCATAAGGGCAATCAGTCACGCAGGAGATATAGCCGCGCACCGGGATCCCCGCCTCCTGCGCGGCGTGGGCCAGCGGTTCGAACCGTTCCAGGCTTTCGGCGATGGTGGCGTTGATATTGGCCATGGAAAACCCTTCCGAGGCCGATCCGAAGATCGCCACCTCGTCGGCCCTGGCGGCAAGCGCCCGTTCCAGCCCCTTCATGTTCGGGGTCAGCGCGGCATAGCTGACGCCCGGCTTGCGGGTGATGCCCGCCAGAACATCGGCGCTGTCGGCCATTTGCGGCACCCATTTGGGGCTGACGAAGCTGGCCACCTCGATCCGCCTGAACCCGGCCTCGCTGAGGCAATCCACAAGCGCGATCTTCTCTTCGGTGGGGATCAGACGTTTTTCGTTCTGCAGCCCGTCGCGCGGGCCCATCTCGAAGATTTCGACGGTTTCGCTCATCGTTCAGGCCTCCGGCAGGTCATAGAAATCGTGACGGTAGAACTGCTGTTCACCTTCCGCCTGCTGCGCCGCCCGATAAGCCGGGCGTTCCGCGATCCGGGCCTGATAGGCGGTCAGCTTCGGGAACCGGTCGAACCGGATGTAGCGCGACGCACTGTCGAGCGTGAACCCCATCATGATGTCCGCCGCAGAAAATCCGCTTTTCAACAGGTAGTCGCGATCCTGCAAGGCCTGCTCCACCGCCTTCAGCGCCACCGCAAGTCGCTTGGTCTCGATCCCCATCACCGCGACCGAGCGCATCGCCGGGTCGGGCAGGAAAAGATGCTGCATGTTCAGGTTCTGGATACAGGTCCCCAGCGTTTCGGAATAATGCAGCCACATCAGCCAGTCGGCCCGTTCCGGATCACCCGTCGCCGGCAGCAACCCGTGGCCTTGCCGCGTTTCGCAGAGATACTGAACGATGGCACCGCTTTCGAACAGGACCTTGCCGTCGATTTCCAGAACCGGGCTGCGCCGCGCCGGCGAAATCGCCTTGAAATCGTCGCTGTGCAAAGATCCGTCGGTGATGCTGTAGGGCACGACCTCGACCTCTTCCCCCAGTTCGTGCAGCAGCCACAGCACGCGAAAGGACCGGCTGCCGGCGATGGAATGAAGTCTCGCGGTCATGCCTCGTCCTCCTCGAGCAGGATCAGCGCGGCCCCCGCTTCAACCTGCGCGCCGGGTTCTGCCAGAACTTCGGCCACCACGCCGTCACGCGCGGCCAGAAGCGCATGTTCCATTTTCATCGCCTCCAGCACCGCCAACCGGTCGCCTTCCTGCACCGTCTGCCCGGGTGCGGCGAAAACCGCCTTCACCAGCCCCGGCATCGGCGCCTCGATCACGTTGCCCGCCGCGCCCGCGCTGGCGGCAACGTCAAGCGGATCGATGCGGGTGAAACCGAACCCCGCCTCGGCGAAAACGGTAATCAGGTCGCCGCTCACCACCACCTCGGGGGCCGGAACCCCGTCTAGCGACCAGCGCCCGCCGTTGCGCTTTGCCTCGACAACCGCCGCGCCGATGGTGACGCTGTGATGATCGCGGCCGAAGCTGCGGATATCGGCGTCGAAACGATCGCCCGCGAAGTCCAGCGCCACGTGATGCGCCAGCGGTTCCCACAGGGTGAAACCAGTGTCGTCATCACCGCCAAGCAGGTCAAGCGCGGCCAGCGCCGACAGCGCGCGATGCCGGTCGGTCGGGGCGGGATCGCTCACAAGGCTGTCGAGATTGCGCCCGATCAGACCGGTATCCACCTCGCCCGCGGCAAAGCCCGGATGGTCGCACAGCGCCGACAGGAACCGCAGGTTGGTCACCGTTCCCGCCACGTAGCACCCGTCCAGCGCCGATTTCATCCGCTGCAAGGCGATGGCGCGGGTCGGCCCGTGGGTGATCACCTTGGCGATCATCGGGTCATAAAAGGGGCTGATCGCGTCGCCCGTGCGCACGCCGCTGTCAGCGCGGGCTGCGGGCGGAAAGGACAGGTGCGCCAGCGTGCCGGTAGCGGGCAGGAAGCCCTTGGGCACGTCCTCGGCATAGAGACGGGCTTCGAAACTGTGGCCCGTGAGCGTCAGGTCCTGCTGCCGCATCGGCAGTGGCTCGCCCGCCGCCACGCGCAATTGCCATTCGACCAGATCGATGCCGGTGACGGCCTCGGTCACCGGGTGCTCCACCTGCAGGCGGGTGTTCATTTCCATGAACCAGAACCCGTCGGGGCGCAGCCCGCGCGATCCGTCGACGATGAATTCGATCGTGCCCGCCCCCTTGTAATTGATCGCTTCGGCCGCGCGCACCGCGGCGCGCCCCATCGCCGCGCGCATGTCCTCTGTCATGCCGGGCGCCGGGGCTTCCTCGATCACCTTCTGGTGGCGGCGCTGCAGCGAACAGTCGCGCTCGAACAGGTGCACCGCCGTTTGCCCGTCGCCGAAAACCTGCCCCTCGATATGGCGCGGCTGCTGGATGTATTTCTCGATCAGCACGTCGGGATTGCCGAAGGCGGTCCGCGCCTCGCCCCGGGCGCTTTCCAGCGCCTCCATGAATTGCTTCGGATCCTCGACCAGACGCATCCCCTTGCCGCCGCCGCCGGCGACCGCCTTGATCAGCACCGGGTAGCCGATCGTATCGGCTGCGCCGGACAGGTGTTCGGGATCCTGGTTGGCACCATGATAGCCGGGCACGACCGGCACGCCGGCTTCTTCCATCAGCACCTTGGCGGCATCCTTCAGCCCCATCTTGCGGATCGCATCCGCCGAGGGGCCGATAAAGGTCAGCCCCGCCGCTTCCACCGCGTCGACGAAATCGGGATTTTCGGACAGGAAGCCGTAGCCGGGATGGATCGCCTGCGCGCCGGTTGCAAGCGCCGCTTCGATAATCCGGTCGCCCAGAAGATAGCTTTCCGCCGGGGCCGAGCCGCCGATATGCACCGCCTCATCCGCGACGGCAACATGGGCGGCGGAGGCATCGGCGTCGGAATAGACGGCAACCACCCCGACGCCCATGGACCGGGCCGTACGCGCCACCCGGCAGGCGATTTCCCCGCGATTTGCGATCAGGATCTTGTCAAACATCGGAGCCTCCAAATCATTCTGCGCACCAACTCTGGCGCTGCCCTCCGTCATACCAGCGCGCCAAACCCGCACCGACCATGCGCTCAGCGACGTTCTGCCCGTCCACGCTCAATGTAGTCAAAGCACGACCATAACGATCCTCACCATGCGTTCGTACAGAGATCTGAGAACCGCTCCAAAGGATCCATCGCAGGTATTGAGTCGCGCTGAGTGCATCGACAAACTCGCTCAGGCAACGCGCCTTTTTCTCTGGTGTGTCGTAGCCAACCACACGCCCCGAAATGACACCACCTCCGGAACACAACAGGCGAACGGTATCCCCATCGACGACGCCGACGACGCGGCAACCGTTCTTGGGTTTCACTAATCCGTTTATAACGTCTCCGACCGGCGGCAAGATCACGGAGCCCAACGTCAGAACGGCAATACTGAGCCCAAACCTACCGCGCCAGCTATGACGAGGACGACTTGGTCGACCGGGGGGCGTACCCAGATCCCATTTCGGGTGGCGCCGTGCGCCGCGCCGAAATGGCACCACTTTGCCGCTATGATTGTTCCCACGCCTGTTCATTTATCATCACATCCGGAACACGCCGAAGCGGGTGTCTTCGATCGGCGCGTTGAGGGAGGCGCTGAGCGACAGGGCCAGCACGTCGCGGGTCTTGCGCGGGTCGATGATGCCGTCGTCCCACAGCCGCGCCGAGGCGTAGAGCGGGTGGGATTGTTCCTCGAACATCTCGATGGTGGGACGCTTGAAGTCTGCCTCTTCCTCGGCCGACCAGCTGCCGCCCGCCCGTTCGATGCCGTCGCGCTTGACCGTGGCCAGAACCCCCGCCGCCTGTTCCCCGCCCATCACCGAGATGCGCGAATTGGGCCAGGTCCACAGGAAGCGGGGGCTGTAGGCGCGGCCCGCCATGCCGTAATTGCCCGCCCCGAAGGAGCCGCCCACCAGCATGGTGATCTTCGGCACGTTGGTGGTGGCGACCGCGGTGACCATCTTGGCGCCGTGGCGCGCGATGCCTTCGTTTTCGTATTTCCGCCCGACCATGAAGCCGGTGATGTTCTGCAGGAACACCAGCGGGATCTTGCGCTGACTGCACAGTTCGACGAAATGCGCGCCCTTCTGGGCGGCCTCGCTGAAAAGCACGCCATTATTGGCGATGATGCCGACCGGGCAGCCCTTCACATGAGCAAAACCGGTGACGAGGGTTTCGCCGAAACGCGGCTTGAATTCGTCGAAACGCGATCCGTCGACCACCCGCGCGATCACCTCGCGGATGTCATAGGGCGTGCGCAGATCGGCGGGCACCACGCCGAGGATTTCATCGGGGTCATATGCCGGATCCTCGGGGCTTTGCCAGTGCACCGTCTGCGGCTTGGCACGGTTCAGGTGGCTGACCGCCCGGCGGGCCAGCGCCAGCGCGTGGGTGTCATCCTCGGCCAGGTAGTCGGCCACGCCCGAAAGCCGCGTATGCACATCGCCGCCGCCCAGATCCTCGGCGCTGACCACCTCGCCCGTGGCGGCCTTCACCAGCGGCGGCCCGGCGAGGAAGATGGTGCCCTGTTCCTTGACGATGATGGTGACGTCAGACATCGCCGGCACATAGGCGCCGCCGGCGGTGCAGGAGCCCATCACCACGGCGATCTGCGGGATGCCCTTGGCCGACATGTTGGCCTGATTGAAGAAGATGCGGCCGAAATGGTCGCGGTCGGGGAACACCTCGTCCTGCTGGGGCAGGTTCGCGCCGCCTGAATCGACAAGGTAGATGCAGGGCAGATGGTTCTGTTCCGCGATCTCCTGCGCGCGCAGGTGTTTCTTTACGCTCATCGGGAAATAGGTGCCGCCCTTCACCGTGGCGTCGTTGCACACCACCATGACTTCCTGCCCGTGCACCCGGCCGATCCCGGCGATCAGCCCCGCGCCGGGAGCGGCATCGTCATACATGCCATGCGCCGCCGTGGCACCGATTTCGAGGAAGGGCGACCCTGCATCCAGAAGGTTCGCCACCCGGCGGCGTGGCAGCATCTTGCCGCGCGCCTCGTGGCGCTGGCGCGATTTTTCGCCGCCGCCGAGACGGGCGGCCTCGGCGGCGCGGGACACGGTTTCGAGCGCCTCGAGATGGCCCGCCCGGTTGACCTGGAAAGCTTCCGAGGACGTAAGAGCGCTGGATTTCAGTTTCATTCTTTACCCTCCAACTCGCGCGTGGCACGCGCTTTCAGCTCCTTGCGGATCACCTTGCCCGTCACCGTCATCG
Source organism: Thalassovita sp. (assembly GCA_033723255.1). Lineage (GTDB taxonomy): Bacteria > Pseudomonadota > Alphaproteobacteria > Rhodobacterales > Rhodobacteraceae > Thalassobius. The sequence goes on along the minus strand of JAWVXM010000098.1, from coordinate 1,275 downwards.
GCAGCGTGTCGAGAAACGCGATTTCGCGCGGATAGGAATGTTTCGCCACCCGTTCCTTGGCGAAATCCTGCAGTTCCTTCGCCATCGCCTCGTCCGGCTCGAATCCCGGCTTCAGCACCACATAGGCCTTGACGATCTCGGTGCGCAGCGGGTCGGGCTTGCCGACCACGCCGACGGTGGCGACGGCGGGATGTTTCAGCAGACCATCCTCGATCTCGCTCGGCCCGATGCGGTATCCGGCCGAGGTGATCACGTCGTCTTCGCGCCCGACGAAGCGCAGGAAATCGCCGTCCCAGGTGCCCCGGTCGCCGGTCAGCATCCAGTCACCGATGAACTTCTCCGCCGTGGCCTCCGGCCGGTTCCAGTATTCCAGCATCATGCTGGCGGCGCCTTTACGGATAGCGATATCGCCCTCGCCTTCGGTCACCTCGCCCGCCGCGTCCAGCACCGCGATTTCGAAGCCCGGCGCGGGTTTGCCGAGGCAGCCCGGTTTCGGGTCGAACAGCGCGGCGCAGCTTGAGGCCACCATGTTGCATTCGGTCTGGCCGTAGAATTCGTTGACCGTGACACCGAAGGCCCGCCGCCCCCAGTCGAGCATTTCCGCCCCCAGCGGTTCGCCGCCCGAAGCGACCGAGCGCAGCCCGGCAATGGCCGCGTCTTCCGCTTTCAGCATCCGCAGCGCGGTGGGCGGGAAGAAGATGTTTTTCACCCCTGCCACTTCGACGATGCGGCGGCATTCGGCCACGGTGAACTTGTCCATCCGGGCCGCCACGACCGGCACACCCAGGGCCAGCCCCGGCATCAGCACGTCGAACAATCCGCCGATCCAGGCCCAGTCGGCGGGTGTCCACAGGCAATCGCCCGTCTGGCCGAGGAAATCGTGGCTGACCTCGACCCCCGGCAGGTGGCCGATCAGGATCCGGTGACCGTGCAACGCGCCCTTGGGGGCGCCGGTGGTGCCCGAGGTATAGATCAGAACCGCCGGGTCTTCGGGCCCGGTATCGGCGGTATCGAACGGGTCATCGGAAAGATCACAGCTTTCGGGGACAACGGTTTCGCGCCCCGCCCCGTTCAGCCACTGGGTCAGACCGTCGGTGCCCTCGGGATCCGAAACGACAACATTCACCCCCGCATCCTCAAGCCGGGTGATCAGCGCCTCGGTCCCGAACAGCTTGAACAGCGGAATGGAAATCGCACCGAGCTTCCAGCAGGCGATATGCGCCGCCGCCGTCCAGGGCGATTGCGACCGCAGAACCCCGACCCGGTCACCGCGCT
>JAWVXM010000097.1:0-8967 GCA_033723255.1 Thalassovita sp. | reverse complement strand
CCCGCAGGCCGAAATCCGCGCCGACAAGGTCATCTTCGCCACCAACGGCTATTCCTCCGAGGACGTGCCTGACTGGATGCGCGGGCGCTACATGCCGATGCAGTCCAGCGTCCTGGTCACCCGCCCGATGTCGGAAGAAGAAATCAAGGCCGGCTGGAACAGCGATCAGATGGCCTATACCCATCAGACCTTCCTGATCTATTTCCGGCTGATGCCCAATCGTCAGTTCCTGTTCGGCATGCGCGGCGGGCTGCAATCGTCACCGGGCGCGGACGCGTCGCTGCACCGGCGCATCCGCAAGCGCTTCGAAACGGTGTTTCCGGCATGGGCCCATGTCGACACACCGCACAGCTGGAACGGCATCCTGGCCTTTTCCCGCAAACTTTCCCCCTATGTCGGGCCGGTGCCGGGAATGCCCGGCGCCTTCGCCGGCTTCGCCTATCACGGCAACGGCGTAGCAATGGGATCCTATGCCGGGGCGCTGCTGGCCGATATCGCGCAGGGCAAGGACCCGAACAGGCTCTATCCCGCCCTGATGCGCGATTTACCGGGCCGGTTCCCGCTCGGGCGGTATCGCCGGATGCTGATGGCGCCGGGCTATGCCTATGCGGCACTGACCGGAAAATAGCGTCAGCCCTGCGGCGTCATCCCAGACCGCGCCTTGGCCCGCTTCAGCCCAAGCGCATGTTCGCGCAGGATGATGATCACCCCCGCCAGGATCACCAGCGACGCCCCCGCCAACATCTGCCCGGTCGGCACCTCGGAAAAGACGAAATACCCGATCAGCAGGGCAAACAGCATCGAGGCGTAATCGAACGGCGCCACCACCGACGCCCCGGCAAAACGGTAGGCCGAAGTCAGGAAGATCTGCCCCAGCCCGCCGAAAAGCCCGGCCAGAATCAGCAAGCCCACCTCGGGAAGGGCCGGCACGACCCAGCCGAAGGGAATCGTGAACAGCGACAGGAAGGTCGAGGTCAGCGAAAAGAAGAACACGATCGCCGAGGTCTGTTCGGTCTGCACCAGCTTGCGGACATAGATCTGCGCCAGCGCCGCACAGATCGCGCCGGTCAACACGAAGGCCGCGCCAAGCGCCTCGCTGGTCTGCACCGTTTCCTCGGAAAAAAGCGTCAGCCGCGGTTCAACCACGATCAGCACCCCGATCAGGCCCAGCCCCACCGCGCTCATCCGGAACAGCCGCACCTCTTCGCCGAGGAACATCGCCGCGAAGACCACGGTCAGAAGCGGCGCGGCATAGCCGATCGCGGTCACCTCGGGCAGCGGCAGCAGCCCCAGCCCGGCAAAGCCCATGCCCATCGCGGCCGTGCCGACGAAACCACGCCAGAAATGCCCGATGGGCGACGCGACCTTCAACCCGGTCGACAGATCCCCGCGCAGCCAGAGCCAGCCGATGATCACCGGCATGGCGAAAAAGGATCGGAAAAACACCGCCTCGCCCGCCGGCACGTGATCCGAACTCACCTTGATCAGCGATGCCATGGTGATGAACATCACCACCGAGCCGAGTTTCAGCGCGATACCTTTGACGGGATTCATGTCCGGGCCTCCTTAGCGTCACGCGGATGCTGAACGCGTCGCGGGAAAAGATCCAGCCCTTGCACTCGCGAAAATCCATGCGAAAACTTCGCCTGCGGGATTGCATAAAGAAAAGGACCGGGGCGATGTTCGACACCAACTATCTTGTCAGCCGCCTGTCGCGGGCCGCCAGAACGACCCCGGACAAGGTCTTTGCCACCCGTCCCGGCCAGCCCGACGTGACCTATGCCGCGCTGTTCGAAGGCGCCCAGAGACTTGCCCAGAAACTGATCGCCTCCGGGCTGCAGCCCGGCGACCGGGTCGCGGTTCAGGTGGAAAAGACACTGGAAGCAGTCGAACTCTACCTGGGCACGGTTCTGGCCGGCGGTATCTTCCTGCCCCTGAACACGGCTTATACAGGCTCTGAAGTGGCCTATTTCGTCAATGACGCCACCCCGCGCATCCTGGTCTGCGACCCGGACCGCTTGGATGAACTTGCCCCGCTGGCGGGCGAGGCCGAGGTCTTCACGCTGGACAGGAACGGCACCGGCACGCTGACCGATAACCTGCCCGCAGCCGACCCCGGTTTCAAACCGGCCGACCGCGGCGCCGATGACCTTGCCGCGATCCTCTATACCTCGGGCACCACCGGCCGGTCCAAGGGCGCGATGCTGAGCCACAAGAACCTCGCCTCGAATTCCGAAAGCCTGCGGGAATTGTGGCGTTTCACGGCAGACGACGTGCTGATCCACGCGCTGCCGATCTTCCACACCCACGGGCTGTTCGTGGCGACCAACGTGGCGCTTCTGTCCGGCGCCTCGGTCGTGTTCCTGCCGCGCTTCGATGCCGAGGCGATCCTTGACGCGATGCCGAAGGCGACGGCCCTGATGGGGGTGCCGACCTTCTATACCCGCCTGCTCGACAATCCGCGTCTGACGCTGGAACAGTCTCGAAACATGCGGCTTTTCATCTCCGGCTCGGCGCCGCTTCTGGTCGACACCCATGAAAAATGGGAACAGCGCACCGGCCACCGCATTCTTGAACGCTACGGCATGACCGAAACCAACATGAGCACCTCGAACCCCTATGACGGCGAACGCCGCGCCGGCACCGTGGGCTTCCCCCTGCCGGGGGTGGAACTCAGGATCATGGACGATGGCCGCGAAGTGAAACCGGGCGAAATCGGCGTGATCGAGGTGCGCGGCGACAACGTGTTCCAGGGCTACTGGCAGATGCAGGAAAAAACCGCCGAGGAACTGCGCCCCGACGGATGGTTCATCACCGGCGACCTGGCAACACGGGACGAAGACGGCTACGTCACCATCGTCGGCCGCGCCAAGGACCTGATCATCACCGGCGGCTTCAACGTCTACCCGAAGGAACTGGAAAGCCTGATCGACGACATTCCCGGCGTGCTGGAAAGCGCCGTGATCGGCGTGCCGCATCGCGATTTCGGCGAAGCGGTGGTGGCCGTGGTGGTGCCCGAAGACCCCGACCTGACGCTGGACCGGATCGAGGCCGTGACCGGTCGAGACCTCGCCAAGTTCAAACAGCCCAAAAAGACCCTGTTCCTGCCCGAATTGCCCCGAAACACGATGGGCAAGGTGCAGAAAAAGGCGCTGCGCGAACAGTTCGCAGACCTGTTCGCCTAAGGCCCGGGCGGGCGGCGCTTACTCCGCCGCGTCGCGCTTCGGCAGCACCCAGTCGGGGCGCGCGAAATGGCAGGTATAACCGTCGGGGATGCGTTCCAGGTAATCCTGGTGCTCGGGCTCGGCATGCCAGAAATCGCCCACCGGTTCGACCTCGGTCACCACCTTGCCGGGCCACAACCCGCTGGCCTCCACGTCCTTGATCGTGTCGAGCGCGCAGTCTTTCTGAGCCTCGTCCACGTAATAGATGGCCGAACGGTAGCTCAGCCCGATATCGTTGCCCTGCCGGTTCACCGTGGTCGGATCGTGGATCTGGAAAAAGAATTCCAGCAACCTGCGGTAACTGGTCTTGGCGGGGTCGAAAATCACCTCGATCCCCTCGGCATGGGTACCGTGGTTGCGATAGGTCGCGTTGGCCACGTCGCCGCCGGTATATCCCACGCGGGTCCGGATCACGCCCGGAAGCTTACGGATCAGGTCCTGCATCCCCCAGAAACAGCCTCCCGCCAGTACAGCACGTTCTTCCATCATCTTTCCTCCACCTGGTTGAGGTAATCGCCGTAACCCTCGGCCTCCATGTCATCGCGATGGACGAAGCGCAAGGACGCCGAATTGATGCAGTATCGCAACCCGCCGCGATCGGGCGGGCCATCGTTGAACACATGGCCAAGATGGCTGTCACCATGGGTAGACCGCACCTCGGTCCGAACCATGCCGTGGCTGGTATCGTTCAATTCGGTGATATGGGCGGGCTCGATCGGCTTGGTGAAACTGGGCCAGCCGCAGCCCGATGCATACTTGTCGGAGGACGCGAACAAGGGTTCGCCCGACACCACGTCGACATAGATGCCCGGCTCCTTGTTGCGCAGCAACTTGCCCGATCCGGGCCGTTCGGTGCCGCTTTCCTGCGTCACCCAGAACTGTTCCGGCGTCAGGCTGGCCACCACGTCGGGGTTTTTCTCGTATTTCGCCATTCGGGCCCTCGTGTTCTGTTTCGCCCTGACAAGATGGGGCAAAACCGGAAAAAGCAAAGCCCTGTTTCAACCCGATCCCACATTCGTGTTCAGCCGCGCAGCCGCCCAGCGGGCCGCGTCCGCCACGGTGGCGTCAGTATCGCCGGTCAGGCGCTGCGCCACCGGCAACAGGTCGGGCACGCCGGAATTGCCGATCGCGTAAAGCACGTTGCGCACGAAACGGTCGCGCCCGATCCGCTTGATCGGGCTGCCGGAAAAGAAAGCCCGGAACCCGGCATCGTCCAACGCGGCCAGTTCCGCCAGTTCCGGCGCCTTCAGCTCCTCGCGCGCATGGTAGCGCAGCTCGCGCGCCTCCACCGCGAACTTGTTCCACGGGCAGACCGCCAGGCAATCGTCGCAGCCATAGATGCGGTTGCCCATCAGGGGGCGCAACTCTTCGTCCACCGGGCCGTGATGTTCGATGGTCAGGTAGGAAATGCAGCGCCGCGCGTCGATCCGGTAAGGCGCCGGGAAAGCCCCGGTGGGACAGGCATCCTGGCAGGCGGCGCAGGACCCGCAATGGTCGATTTCGGCCGGATCAGTCTCTAAATCAAGCGTGGTGAACACCGACCCGATGAAGAACCAGCTGCCTAAGCTCCGGCTCACCAGGTTGGTATGCTTGCCCTGCCATCCCAGCCCGGCCGCCTGTCCCAGCGGTTTTTCCGCCACCGGCGCGGTGTCGACGAACACCTTCACCTCGCCGCCGGCTTCCGCGATCAGCCAGCGCGCCAGCCGCTTCAGCCGCTTCTTGACCAGATCGTGGTAATCGCGGTTCTGCGCATAGACCGAAATCGCGCCCCGGTCGGGATGGTTCAGGATCTCCAGCGGATCGTGATCGGGCGTATAGCTTTCCGCAAGCATGATCACCGATCGCGCCTCGGGCCACAAAGCCGCCGGGTTGCCGCGCCATTCGGCCCGGTTTTCCATCCATTCCATCTGCCCGTGCCGGCCCGCCTCGAGAAACGCGGCCAGACGTGCGGGCACCTGCGGGATATCGCCGGGCCGGCAGATCCGGCAAGCGTCGAACCCTTCGGTCAGGGCCCGCTCGACCAGTCTCTGTTTCAGCCCAACTCCCATCTTCTTCTTTTCCCAAATATCCCGGGGGAGTCGCCCATCGGGCGACGGGGGCAGCGCCCCCGAATCCGGCCCGGATCAGAAATCCAGGTCGGCATAGTGGCCGGGCGGCGGGAAGCCGGGAACCTGGTCGGCCAAGATCGACCGGAAGGCCGGGCGCGACTTGATCTTGGCGTACCAGTCCTTGACCACCGCGTGCCGGTTCCAGTCCACGTCGCTGATGTAATCCAGCGATGACAGGTGCGCGGCGGCGGCGAAATCGGCAAGGCTCATCGCGTCGCCGGCCAGCCAGCGACGCTGATCCAGCAGCCAAGCCATGTAATCGAGGTGGTACTTGATCCTCTGCGCCCCGGCTTTCACGTTCTTCGAATCCGGGTAGCCCTGCCCCATCACCTTCTTGTTGACCCGCTCGTAAAGCAGTTTCGAAGTCACCTCGTGGTGGAACTTGTCATCGAACCAGGCGACCAGCCGGCGCACCTCGTAGCGTTCGGCGGGCATACGCGGCAGCAAGGGCGGTTCGGGATATACCTCTTCGAGATATTCGCAGATCGCCCCGCTTTCGGCCATCGTCATGCCGTCCAGCCGCAGCACCGGAACCTTGGCGCCGGGATTGCGGCGCAGGAAATCGGCATCCTGTTCCCAGTAGCGTTCCTCGACCAGTTCGCATTCGATGCGTTTCTCGGCCAGGCAGAGCCGGACCTTGCGGCAAAACGGGGACAGGGGGAAATGGTACAGCTTGGCCATCGGCGCTCGGGATCTCTCAAAACAGGGGTGGTTTCCTGAATGCCCGGTCGGGCGGGGATTTTCAATCCTCGAAACAGGCCGCGCGCCCGTCTCGGCGGATCGTTTCCGCCCCGTCGCGGATCACCTCCGCCCGGCGGCGCAGGAATGCGCTCGGCTTCGATGCCGAACGGTCCTTGGGCGCGGGCAGGATCGCCGCCAGCCGTGCCGCCTGCACCGGGCTGAGCTGATCCGGGCCGATGCCGAAATAATGCCGGGCCGCGGCGTCGACGCCGAACACGCCTTCGTCGAATTCCGCGACATTGAGATAGACCTCGAGGATCCGCCGCTTGGTCCAAACCAGTTCCACCATCGGCGTCATCAGCGTTTCCAGCGCCTTGCGCGGCCAGCTGCGGCCCTGCCACAGGAAGGTGTTCTTCACCACCTGCTGGCTCAGGGTCGATGCGCCGCGCGTCGCGCCATCCTCGATCGCCGCGCGGATCGCCGACATGTCGAAACCCCAGTGATCGCAGAAATTGGCATCTTCCGCCGCCACGACGGAACGCACCATCACCGGCGCGATCCAGTCCAGCCCGGCCCATTGCCGCTCGATCTTGCCAAGGCGGTTTTCCTCCTGCCGGATATAGAAGGTGCTTGGCGGATCGATGACGGCGTAAAGCGCGATCCAGACCAGCGACAGCCCCCACAGGGCGATCCCGACACGCAGCACCCAGACCGTCAGCCTGCGAAATGGGCGGAACGCACGCGTCTTCGCCGCCGTTTTCTTCCTCGATGTCCGCTTCTTGCCTGCCATAGCCCAGCTATAGGCCATGGCCGGAGGGCGAGAAAACCCCCGCGATGGGTTTTGAGCAGCGCCTTGCCCCAAATCAAGGTCGGGTTTTCCTGCCCGTGCTAAACATCGCGGATGCAGCAAAGGAGTTGAACGATGGAAGCCAATCAACTTCCCCATTACGACATGAGTGACAACCCGACCGGATGCTGCCCGCGTTTCAATCCCGAAGGCTGGGACGGGGCGGAATTGCATTTCAGGGACAAGCCCTTCGTGAGGGCCGAAACCAAGTCGGTGATGCATGTGCCTGTGAACATGGGTGCGGTGTTCAGCCGGGTCCAGCAACATATCGAAGCAGTGGGCGGCTTCGATCCCGACAACATGATCGTGCTGAGCCGCGATCTGTCGGCCTGGAAGGCGGAACACCTGTTTTCGTCGGCGCAACCGGTGCCGGGCGAAGAGATGGTGACGCTGTCGGGCGACTTCATCACCAGGGTCTTCGAAGGCCCCTACAAGGATGCCAAGCACTGGTATCAGGTGATGAAGGATCTGGCAGCGGCACGCGGCAAGGCCGATGGCACGGTCTGGTTCTTCTACACCACCTGCCCGAAATGCGCCAAGACCTATGGCAAGAACTACGTCGTCGGGTTGGCCGAAATCTGACGCCTGAAAAGCAAACGGCGGCCGATTGGCCGCCGTTCGTGATCTTGCATTGGCGGGGGCTTATTCCGCCGGAACCGCCGTTTCTTCCAGGCTCAGCGGATGCGGGATGTGCACCAGCATTTCCTTCGGGCAGACCTGCATGAAATTCTTCACCTCGTTGTCCCAGTCCTGCAGGATCTTGGCGGCCTTGAGGCTTCCGGTTTCCTCCAGGTGCTGTTCGACCAGGCCCTTCAGCTGATCGTGCCAGTAGGGCACGGTCACCGGGCAGGTCACCAGCGTTTCCATGTTCATCATGGTGTCCGCCTGACCTTCCGGATCGTAGAGATAGGCCATGCCGCCGGTCATGCCCGCGCCGAAGTTGGCCCCGATGGAGCCCAGGATCACCGCCACGCCGCCGGTCATGTATTCACAACCGTTCGAGCCGCAGCCTTCGATCACCACGCTCGCACCCGAGTTCCGGACCGCGAAACGTTCGCCGGCACGACCCGCCGCGAACAGGTAACCGTCGGTCGCACCGTACAGAACGGTGTTGCCGATGATGGTGTTGTCCTCGGCAACCAGCGGGCTTGCCATCGGCGGACGCACCACGACGGTACCGCCCGACAGGCCCTTGCCGACATAGTCGTTGGCGTCGCCCGACACTTCCAGCTTCAGGCCCGGCGCCGCGAAGGCGCCCAGCGACTGGCCGGCAGACCCGGTCAGCTTCACCGTCAGGTGGTTCGGCTGCAGTGCGTTGCGCATGCCGAAATTCTTGACGATATGGCTGGAAACCCGGGTACCGACGGTACGGTCGGTGTTCTGGATCGCATAGGACAGCTGCATCTTCTCGCCATCTTCCAAGAACCGCTGCGCGTCGCGCACGATTTCCGCGTCCAGCGTGTCGGGCACCGCATTGCGCGGCTTGTTGCGGTCATAGGTGATGTCCTTGACCCCGTCGACCATCAGCAGCAGCGGGTTCAGGTCCAGATCGTCCAGATGCGCCGATCCGCGGCTGACCTGGCCCAGCAGGTCGGCACGGCCGATCACCTCGTCCAGCGACCGCGCGCCGATCGACGCGAGAATTTCGCGCACTTCCTGGGCGTAGAAGGTGATCAGGTTCACCACCTTGTCAGCGTTACCGGTGAACTTGGCCCGCAGGCTTTCGTCTTGGGTACAGACACCGACCGGGCAGGTGTTCGACTGGCACTGGCGCACCATGATGCAGCCCATCGCGATCAACGCGGCGGTGCCGATACCGTATTCCTCGGCGCCCATCATGGCGGCCATGACGATGTCACGGCCGGTGCGCAGACCACCATCGGTCCGCAGGGTGATGCGGTCGCGCAGGTTGTTCATCGCCAGAACCTGATGCGCCTCGGTCAGGCCCATTTCCCACGGCAGGCCCGCGAACTTGATCGAGGTTGCCGGGCTGGCACCGGTGCCGCCATTGGCACCCTAGATCAGGATCACGTCGGCCTTTGCCTTGGCCACGCCGGCGGCGATGGTGCCGACACCGGTGGCCGCCACAAGCTTCACCGTCTCCTTG